>NZ_QUIU01000012.1:0-110759 GCF_003480225.1 Clostridium sp. AM34-9AC | reverse complement strand
ATATAGATTTGTAATTTACACCATTATATAGACTTTATCTTCCCCGGGGCTTATTCTTATTTTTCTTTCTCCTACGCCCCGGCTTCTTGACTTCCCCGGGGCTTATTTCTACTTTTCCTTCTCTCACGCCCCGGCTTCTTGACTTCTCCGGGGCTTATTCTTACTTTTCTTTCTCCTACGCCCCGGCTTCTTGACTTCTCCGGGGCTTATTTCTACTTTTCTTTTTCCTACGCCCCAGCTTCTTGACTTCTCCGGGGCTTATTCTTATTTTTCTTTCTCCTACGCCCCAGCTTCTTGACTTCCTCGGGGCTTATTCTTACTTTTCTTCCTCTCATGCCCCGGCTTCTTGACTTCTCCGGGGCTTATTCTTACTTTTCTTTCTCCTATGCCCCGGCTTCTCGATTTCCCCGGGGCTTATTCTTACTTTTCTTCCTCTCACGCCCCGGCTTCTCGATTTCCTCGGGGCTTATTCTTACTTTTCTTCCTCTCACGCCCCAACTACCTAGAACCCCAACGGCTTATTTTCTTCTCAGATACCCTTGCAACCGGTTTCCGTGACTGTCGACGGTTACTGTCAGGGCTCCATAGTCGGTGGTGAGGTACCAGGGGACCTTAGCATCTTCCAGGCGCTGTAGCGTCGCGGCATGGGGATGGCCATAGGAATTGTTACGACCACAGGAGATAATGGCGGCAGCGGGGCCGGCGGCGGCAAGAAACTCAGAACTGGTGGAATAGCCTGAGCCGTGATGCGCTACCTTCAGGATGTCTACCTTGAAGCCCCCTTGTCTCCGTGATTCCCACAACTCCTGCTGTTCTCGCGGTTCCTGCGATTCCTGCAATTTCCGCGCATTCTGCAAAGCCTGTGATTCCTGCGCTACCCGTAACATCTTCGCTTCCTGTAACGTCTTCAACGTCTGCAATTCCTGTGTCAGCTGCTGCTCCCCTTCGCCTTCCACATCCCCTGTCAGGAGAATGCTTAGCTTCCCGGCACCCACGCCGAAGTTTTTCCTTTCACCGGTATCACCATGACCGGTTCTCTCACCAGTAACTCCGACAGCAAAGCTGCCGTTCTCACCGTAAACTTCGCTAGCAGCTCTTCCGCCCTCTCCACTTGCTTCCATCCCCTCTGCCGCGCCCCACTTCACTGCTTTCGCAAATACCTCCACGTAGAAGCATTCCGAATAGGCATTGGCATCCGCAAGAGTCGTATTCTCCTCCGGGTGCAGACACCGCAGCCGGAGTCGACTATCCCTAATCTCATCGCCACATTTTATGTAACTTACCGGTACTCCGGCATATTCCGCGGCAACAAGCAATTTTTCAAAAGCCTCCCTGCGCTCCGCTTCCGTAATCGCAGGCAGAAACATCTGCTCCACGGTAATTCCCCATTCTCCACCGTTCTCCAGCAGTTCCAATATGCCATTCATATGGTCTTCATCTGGGTGCGATACAAACACACCGCGTAGAGACTGGATTCCCCGGCTCTTGAGATAAGGCTTCAACACATATTCACCGATTTTCCTCCGACTGGTACTACCGCAGTCAAAAAGATATGCCCCCTGCCCGGTCTCCACCACGATACCGTCTCCCTGTCCCACGTCCAGAAAAGTCACACGGCTTCCCCGATCAAAATTGCCGGTCAGTAAACCAACTATTAATACCAAAATCATTGCGGCTACAATTCGGCACATAACTCCGTTCCTATATGTCATCACTCCCTGCCATGTATACCAAAAATTTGCTAAAACATGCCGCCATCTGGTGGGACATATTTCAGAGTACCTGTCAGAGTGCTGCATCTTTTTTCTGTTACTCTCTCTTTTTCTACCCCTACCGCTATCATCCACTCCGCGTGTTTCCCGACGCTGCCTTTCTCTTTCAGTGCGGTGTCCGTCTCCATGATTATTTTCCGCCACATAAGCTACATAAAGTCTTTGTCGCTTCCATTTTTCCGCATAATTCCTGCCAATGATCAACACAAATAGCCCACTATAATAAACGATCATCTGCCACTTTGCCGGGCGGCCCACGCACCATACCGCTCCCGGCAGTTCTCCGAACCGTTCGCAGATCCATTCATACCACCACAGGATCAGACAATCCACCGTCCCTGCAATTCCCAGTCCAGGGATCAATGACAGGATTCCCCCTGCCATCACCACACTCATAAAGGGCAACACCAGCAGGTTCAATAATACCGAGTAGACAGGGATCTCATAAAAGAACCAGAGCTGTATGGGCAGCGTAAAAAGAATAACTCCGGCACTGGCGGCAAAACCGCTTTTAAGTGCTGACACCATGCGCCAAAGCCTTTCATACACCACCTTCCGCCAGCCTTCCCGGTACTTGTTCCTCTCGTAAGCGGAATCACCCAGAATATCTGTCACGGTCAGAAGCCCTGCCACCACGCCACTGGCCGTTTCCACACCGGCATTATCTTCCCTACCATCCCCGGCAAACACCGGTGTCAACAAGCAGATCCCCAGCACCGCCCCAAAAGACATCAAAAAGCTCACATCCCCAAGCCGCTCCGGTTGCTGCAACACCAGCAATGCCGCCAACAGCCCCACACCTGTCAGCATATCGTAAGTCCTTCCCACGAATATCCCCAACATCTGCAGCAGATACATTCCTATGGCACGGCTGGCGGATACACTCATGCCCACCATCATACCGTACAGAAGCAGTGTCATGGCACCTCCCGCTGCTGCCACTCTGACCGGAGCCCCCAGTCTCTTAAGCAGCCGGTAGCATCCCATCCCCAGCAAAGTAATATGCAGCCCTGAAATGCTTAAGATATGGGCGATCCCATTCCTCTGGTACAGCGCCTTTACCTCCGCATCCAGTTCTTCCTTCTCCCCCAGCAGTAATGTCTGCATAACGGAAGCCTCTTTCTCCGGGAATACCTTTGCCAGTCTGTCGTGTAATCTCCTTCGAAAGGCAAACAACTTTTCTCTCAAAAAGCTATAATCCTCCTCCGCTGCCAGAACCTGTGCTTTCCGCACTCTGCCACCGATGCCCTTTCCCGCAGAATAGGCCCGCACGTCAAATTCCCCGTGATTGGTCGCAGCATCGAAGTGCGAAAAAACGCCTTCCAGAACAATATGCTGGCCCAGTCTCAGGCTCTGTACCTCCTGCGTGTTTGTCAACTCACATTGTAATTTTCCAGAATAGGAATATTTTAGATCGTTTTGAATAATAGAAATTGATTTCAGAATAATCGTTTCAGAAGTTCTTGTGTCTATCCGTCCCGTGATCCTCACCGGACTTCCGTCAGGCGGCAGTACGCCGGCATCCCCGGTGTCTGCCCCCGTCAGTATTCTTCCTATGGCGAGCACTATCACGAGACACAGACACGCCATAAAAAGCGGTCGTCTCATTAAGCTCCCTTCCGCAGGCAATCCCGCCTGCCCACAGTCAGGACTGTTCCGACAGTCCAACGCAAAAACAGTCCTGTCCCGCATAAATTCAAAATTTACTGTTCCAAAGTCGTTACATAATCCAGATTCCGTTCAAAAGTGGAATTGCTGAAGGTAGATGGCACTTCGCCGTTGACCAGGATCTGTACTTTATTGATATTATCCAGTTCCACCAGGGAATTCACGATGGAGTAAACTGCTACCTCCGTGGAAACATTGTTCACCACGGTCAGGAAGCTGGAATCCAGATTCACATAGCAGATGCCATCTTTGGTCAGGATATTGATGATCTTGGTCTCCGGATTGATCACCGGGTACAGACCCTCAATCTGTCCGCTGGGTCCCGCGATCAGTTCCTCCACCACGAATCGCTCCAACGGAGTATTGGTGGAATAATGCTTTTCTCTGTAGGCCGCGATCAGCTTATCACCGTCTGCATTGGCAAAATACAGCTTTACCTTCACCAGTTCATAGGTGTTGATCTCGTTACCGTCATTATTGATGAACTGCTCGGCATTCATCCAGCCTACCAATTCCCCTGCATTGTCATATAACTGACTGCCTTCCACGGTAATCGTCACATATTTCACATTGGACAGCTGCGTCAGTGTCCTTACAACGGCCGCCCGCACCAGTACTTCTGTGGTGACCGAAAGTTCGGAATATGCCTTATCCACATTGATTACAAGTTTTCCGTCTTCCACTTCATAATCCAGAACCTGAAATCCCATGTCAAAAGGCGCCTTATATTCCAGCTTTTCCGGGGTGGTGGAGAGAAATGTCATGGTCTCTTCCAACTGTTCCTCCGGTGTCTTGGTGTTCAGATACTGGTCATGAACCTCAACCTTCGTCTCTGCGGTATTTACATAATACACCGATATCTTTTTGCCGGTCTCCGGCTCTCTCGTGCCACAACCGGTCAGGACTGCCAACAACATCAGAAGCATACCGGTCAAAACATATTTTTTAACTCTCTTCATAACTACACAATCTTTCTTACAACAGCTCCGTCTAAGAGGCGATATATGTCAGCGGGATCTTCACCAGGAAACAGGAGCCCTGCCCCTCGGTACTCGTCACCGTAAGGGATCCCTTGTGCATCAGGACGGCGCTCTTGGTGATCGCCAGTCCCAGTCCCGTTCCGCCGATCTCTCTGGAATGAGACTTGTCCACACGATAGAATCTCTCGCAGATATGTGCCAGAGCCTCCTCCGGGATACCGATTCCGGAATCACTGACTTCAAAGGTAAAATACTGATGATCCGCATCCAGTATCACCTTCACCCAGCCATGATCCTTATTGTATTTGATGGCATTCTCCACCAGATTCGTCATGATCAGGGTCATCTTAACTTCATCCACCTCTGCCACCACAGGACGGACGCTTTCAAATACCACTTCCACATCCTTCTTCCGGGCGATGGGCCGCAGTCTCTTTAAGATCAATTCCGTCAGATCATTGATGTTCAACGATACAATATTCAGATCCTGTACCTTTTTATCCATTTTTACCAGTGCCAGCAGATCCGTAATGATCTGGTTCTCTCTGTCAATCTCGGAAGCAATGTCTTCCATGAATTCTCGATACAGCTCCGCCGGTACATTTTCCTGTGCTAGCAGGGAATCCGACAATACCTTGATGGATGTCATGGGTGTTTTCAACTCGTGGGACACATTTGCCACAAATTCCTGTCGGGAATCGTCCAATGCCTTCATCCGCTTCAACAGCTGGTTGAACGCATCTACGATATGTACGGTCTCCACATAATCTGGCACAGAGATCGTCTCATCACTGAAGCCTTCCTTTACCGCATTGATGGCCTGTGTGACTCTGTTGAAAGGTCTCGTCAAAGCTCTGGACAGTATGATAGCCAGTGCCAGGATTGCCACCATCATGATCACTTCCAGAATGTACGCCTTACGATTCAGCACTTCCTTGGCATTTACGATACTGTCATTGGAAATGCTGGTCAGCATAACGCCCCGGATGGCATCCGGATTCCTTTTTCCGTTTTCGTCCGTAGTGTTTGCCGTGGTATCCATGATGGGAGTGGTCATTTCTATGTAACCGTGCTCCGGGTCATAATGGGAAATGTTTTCCCCCTGAAAACATTTGATGACCTCCTCGGAAATGATGGTCTTTCCTTCACTGATGCCGTAGGTATCTTTTTCCACCTTGAAATTCTTGTTGATGATCATAACGCGGCCTTCATACAGATTGGACAGCATCTCCAGTTCCGCATTGATGACTTCTCTGGAATTGCCGATGTCCTCTCTGACACCATGGCTGCTTAAATAATTGTTGCTGATCAGATGATTGGCCAGGATCATCAACTGGTTCTGTACCACTGTGGTCCGCTGTTCCACCGCCAGATCCTCGTAATTGCTCACGATACCGTGGCGCATGGCAATACAAGGCACCAGGCCGATCACCAGCGTCAGCAGGAAGATCCTCGCCCGCAGACTTCGAAGCGCGATCATGCTCTCCAGTTTTTCCCATATAGTTGCAAAACGTTCTTTATTCCATTTTTTCACAGTATAAAAACCTCAGTTCCGAACCTCTCCACGCCATTCACAAAACCGCACGATAAATCGTGCTCTCCGCTGCTTCGCAGCTACTTTTGTTCATTTGCGTGGCGGTGGCTCTATTCGAGCCACCTTCAAAGATAAGAGAAATTGATTCTTACATGCAAGCATGGCGAATCATTTCCTCTTATCTTTGCCGGTTCTCATAGTCTCACTTATTATTAAAGTAATACCCGACGCCCCATTTGGTATGCACGTATCTGGGCTCGCTGGGATTGGACTCGATCTTCTCACGCAGTCTCCGGATATGTACATCCACTGTACGCACATCACCGGGATAATCCGTACCCCATACCAGCTTCAACAAATTCTCCCTGCTATATACCTTGTCGGGATTCAGCATCAGAAGTTCCAGCACTTCGAACTCCTTGGCCGTCAGTCCGATCTCCCTGCCCTGGATGTAGGCTCTTTTGCCGTCACGATCCAGCTTCATATCGCCGCTTTCAAGAATACCGGTGTTCTCTGTGGTTCCTTTTTTCGGCTCCATTCTGCGGAAGATAGCTTTGATCCGGGCTTTCACTTCCAGAATGTTAAAAGGCTTGGTTATGTAATCGTCCGCGCCGTATTCCAGTCCCAGGATCTTATCCATGTCATCACCCTTGGCGGTCAACATAATCACCGGTACATTGGAAAATTCGCGGATCTGCTGGCAGACCTCAAAGCCGGTCAGCTTCGGCAGCATGACGTCCAGTAATATGATGTCATATTCCTTGTTATGCGCCATCTGCAATGCTTCCTCACCGTCATAAGCACAATCCACTTCCATGTTGTCCTGTTCCAGACTGAAACGGATTCCCTTCACGATCAGCTTCTCATCATCCACTACCAGCACTTTCTTGCCTGCCATCTTTCCTTAACCTCTCTATCCCTTACTTTTCTCTTCACGGTCCCGGCATAAGCCCTCATTGTACCGTGATCTTATCACACAATTTGTCGTACGCGTTCTGTTTGATCCCGGATACCTTCATAATGTCTTCCTTCGTCTGAAAGGCTCCGTTTTGCTCCCGGTAGCGCACAATATCTGCCGCCCGGGAAGCTCCGATCCCCGGCAGCGCACACAATTCCTCCGCAGATGCCGTGTTGATATTCACAAGTCCCTCCGCCGTCGCTTTTACCTCGGCTTCCAGAGTCTCCGCTTCCTCCAACGTTGGAAAATACAGCTTCTGACCATCCGTCACCGTTTCTGCCAGATTCACATAAAAAGGATCCGCCTCCGCTGTCATACCTCCGACCAGTCGCAGGGCTTCCTCCGCTCTGCTGCCCTCCAGCACTTCCACGACTCCGGGATCCCGCACTGCGCCGCAGACATAGACATATATCATCTGCGGTTCAGCCTTTGCCGGTTCCTGCACTGTCACGCTGCTGCCTGCAGGCTCCGCTGCCTGTTCCACCGCTTCCAGTGAGGGAAATTCCGCCACATCTTCTCCGGATGGAATCAGCACAATGGCCTCATCCTTCCTCTGACAGCCGGTCATGAACATCACCAGACTGAAAAACATTCCGATCAAACCTGCATATTTTGTTTTAAAAAACCTTATCGAAAACATCATAGTCCCCTTTCCATTTTCCTGATTCCTTCACAAAATTTCAGGGGATTGCCTCTCTATGCTGTTAATTTTCATTGTACTGGAATCACACGGAATTTACAAGCCGTTTTCGCATTTGTGGTAACGATTCAGACCCCATTCGCAAAATTGCCGCTACGAGGATAGCTCTGGATCATTTCCACTTGAAAATCACAATACCCACAATCGCCACGGCCATGCCGATGGCTTTCCGCCACTCCCAGGGCTGCTTCTCCACACCGAACCATCCGAACAATTCGATAATATATGCTACAGCAAGCTGAGCGACCACAATAAGCATTACCGCTTTGGCCGGTCCCAGGGCATCCATACTGCGGATCACAGTGTAGGTGATAAAGGCTCCGATGGCCCCTCCCAAAAGCATATATCTGGGCTCCACCTGCGCTATCTTCAAGAAGGAAGTCCGCTCCGTACACAGCCATGCCCCCAGACATACCAGCAATGCTGTAAACTGCACAAATGCACTGGCGGTCCAGATGCCGGTGGATTTCGTCACCTGGGTGTTGAACACTCCCTGGATGCTCATCAGCGCACCGGAAACTAAAGCAATCAAAAAACCGATCATAGGATTCTACCACCTTTTCTTTTTAGTAGTAGTCTATCCTGTGACCGGTTCGTTCATTCATATTTTATTGTAACGGTTTTAGTTCTCTGTACCACCTACCTGTCCGGCTATGGTCTCGTCCAGCTGCTGTACCAGAGTAGTCACGTCGTCACCGTTCCATACCTTGGAAAACAGTACTTCCAGCTGCATCCAGAAATTTCCCGTCTCTAGCATCTTCGGCAATGACACACTGTCCGCATACTCATCGGCAAAGATCATAAGCGCACCGTTGTCTGCATTCTCTGCCGCCTGAAGACTTGCCGGCATTTTGCCGGAGCGTTCATACAGGCCGTCCGCATATCCTTCTGCCAGATACGCTGCGAAGCAGTCCGCCAGTTCCTTGTGTTCCGAATAGCCGTTGATGACTGCCGCTCCCGTAACAGACAAAGATCTGCTCTGCAGTTCGGCGCTGACATCCGGCATACGGGCAATTCCGTAATTAAATGCAAGGCTGCCGTCCGCTTTTGCCTCTTCCAGCCGTTTGACCACATCCGTGGTTCCGATGGTGAACATGGTCTTGCCATCGATAAAGTCCTGGATCACAGAATCATAAGTCACCGTATCGGATTCAATAAAGAAGAACTGGTTCAGTGCCTTGTACACTTCCAGACATTGAATGGTCTCCGGATTATTGATATCAATATCATTTCTGTCATCCCCGGGATCACCGCCTACGATCATGTAGTTGCCTACGATCCAGTAGTTGTAGAAAATATTGTTCACGTCCCATTTCATGACACCTTCCACACCTTCCGGTGCATCAAAGGTATCTGCAATATTCAGCAGATCATCCACTGTGGAGGGAAGTGCTTCCGCGAAATACTGCTCTGCCAGCGCATTTACCGCTGTCTCATCCGCTGTCACCTGTTCCGTGGTCTGGTCTTCCGGAAGAAAATCTTCCTCGATGATCTCTTCTCCTTCCCCTATGGGTTCATCATTCTCACTGCTTCCCGCCAGTTCTTTCTCCGCCTGCTGGGTTGCCCAGGTTCGAAGATAATCTTCATTATATACCAACGCACTGGTATCAAAATAAACCGGGTAACCGATCAGCTTCTGATCATAGGTTACCGCAGACAGAGCCGCCTGGGAAAAATGGTCTGTATTGCAGATTCCCACAGTGTCAGGCACTTTCGATGCCAGTCCTGCCAGATAAGCCTTTTCCAGAGAGTCACTGCTCAAGAGGTAGATATCCGGTATCTGATCGGAATGCAGGGTCTCCTGATTGATAGCTTCCAGATATTCACTGTCAGAAGTAAGTACGGGAATCACACGAACTCCACTGTTCTGTTCTCCGAAGGATACTGCTGCCGCATTGATATAACCGGACAATGCCTCATCGGAATACCAGCAATAGATTGTCTCCTTTCCTCGAAACAGCTGCAGTCCGCTTCCGCTCTCCTGTGTCTGACTCATCTCCTGCGTACTTCCATAAACAGCTGCAGCAGCCATGGCGATCACAGCTGCTGTAGCGATAATTCTTTTTTTCAAAAACATAAATTCACCTAAACCTCTTATTCGATACAGGTGTCCAAAATAGCAATCATTTCGTCCACATTTTCCCGGGTAATCACGAGAGGCGGTACGAAGCGGATAATGTCCGCACCGGCATTGATCAGAATTAATCCCTTCTCCAATGCTCTGTTAATAATGTCTCCTACCGGATGGTCAAATACCAGTCCCTGCATCAGTCCCACACCACGGCGTTCTTTGATACAGTCATACTTGTCTGCCAGTTCGTTCAGACGCTGTTCCAGATAGGGAGCCACCTCTCTCACATGTTCTATTATATGGTCCTCTTCGAATAAATCAAGCACTTTTTCCACTGCTGCGCAGGCTAAGGGGTTACCGCCGTAGGTGGTTCCGTGATCTCCCGCTGTCAGAGAATGCTGTGCTACTTTCTCCGTCATCATAAATGCACCTACCGGTACACCGCAGCCCAGTGCCTTGGCAGAAGTCATGATGTCCGGCTTCACGCCGAAGCGCTGCCATGCATACATGTAACCGGTACGTCCCATGCCGCACTGGATCTCATCCAGAATCAGCAGGATATCCCGCTCATCGCACAGATCACGAACCTGTTTTAAGAATTCTTCATTAGCGGGACGCAGTCCGCCCTCGCCCTGTACAGTCTCCATAATGATGGCACAGGTCTTGTCTGTCACCTGATCCAGCACATTCTGGAAATCATTCAGTTCTGCAAATTTGATATGTCCGATCATGGGCTGGAACGCCTCACGATACTTGGGATTGCCCGTTACTGACAAAGCTCCCATGGTTCTGCCGTGGAAGGAGTGATTCATGGCAATGATCTCATGGTCGGTACAGCCATCCTTCAGATACGCATATTTTCTGGCAGCCTTAATGGCACCTTCCACTGCTTCCGCACCGGAATTGGTGAAAAAGACACGATCCATGCCGGATACTTTTTTGATCTTACGAGCCGCCTCGATGGCAGGCACGTTGTAATAATAATTGGAGGTGTGGATCACCTTGTCGATCTGTGCTTTCAGCGCATCGTTGTATGCCTTGTTCTGATAGCCCAGGGCAAATACAGCGATTCCCGCTACGAAATCGAGATATTTTTTACCGTCGGTATCATACAGATGTACACCTTCGCCCTTGTCCAGAACAATCTGATACCGGTTATAAGTATGCAACAGGTCTTTTTCCGCCTCTGCAATATATTCTTTCATGGTGTCGCTCATTTTTCCTCTCCATTCCGCAGACGTTCTTTTCGTCAAGGAAACGCAAACCAAATTTCTAATTTGGTTTTGCGATAATGGCTACTTTGTGACGCCTGCGGCACAAATAGCCGGGTGCGGAATAAGCTGCCAGGCTTATTCTGCACACTTTTTTCACTCCTCATCGGATACGATCGCAGTTCCGATACCCTGATTGGTGAAGATCTCCAGCAACAGGCAGTGTGCCAGACGTCCATCCAGAATATGCACACGGTTTACACCGTTGCGGATCGCAGAAGTACAGTTGTTCAGCTTCGGCAGCATACCACCGCCGATGTAACCGTCGTGGATCAGTCCCTCTGCCTCGGAAGCTGTCAATCTGGAAATAAATGTGGACTTGTCATTGATGTCCTTGTACAATCCCTCGATATCCGTCAGAAATGCCAGTTTCTCCGCATGTACTGCTTTTGCGATAGCGCAGGCCGCATCATCCGCATTGATATTGTAGGTGTGATAATCCTTGTCCAGTCCAATGGGAGCGATGATGGGCAGGTAATCCTTCTCCAGCATGTCAAAGAGAATATCCGGATTCACGCCGGTGATCTCACCCACATACCCGATGTCCTGACCGTCGGAATATTTTTTCTCTACCTGAAGCAGGCCGCCGTCTTTACCGCTGACACCTACTGCTTTCACGCCCAGCTCTTCCACCATGGTCACAAGGCTCTTATTTACCTTGTTCAGTACCATTTCCGCGATCTCCATGGTCTCCTCATCGGTGACACGCAGACCGTTGACGAACTTTGCCTCTTTTCCGACCTTGCCGACCCAGCGGCTGATCTCCTTACCGCCGCCGTGAACGATGATGGGCTTGAAACCTACCAGTTTCAACAGCGTTACGTCCTTGATGACGTTTTTCTGCAGTTCCTCATTGCTCATGGCGCTGCCGCCGTATTTTACCACGATGATCTTACGGTTGAATTTCTGTATGTAAGGAAGCGCCTCGATCAGCACCTCTGCTTTTTTCATTACCTGTTCCATATCTTTTTCCATTTTTATCCTCATTTCCGCAGATACCGTGATCCGCCTGTCATTTATCTTTCCGGTCGTTCTTTTTTAGGAACGATAGTCCGCATTGATCTTCACATAATCATAGCTTAAATCACAGCCCCATGCGGTAGCTTCTGCCTCACCCATATGCATATCCACCAGTGCAGTGACTTCCGGATCGGAGAGGATCTTCGTGGCCTCTTCCTCGCTGTAATCACATGCCACACCATTACCGAAGATATGAATCTTGCCGCTCTTGCTCTCAAAATACAGATCCACATTTTCCGGGTCGAATTTGGCTCCGGAATAACCCAGTGCACAGAGGATACGTCCCCAGTTGGCATCATGTCCGAAGATAGCTGCCTTGGTCAGAGAAGAACAGATCACGGATTTTGCCAGAGTTCTGGCATCTTCCTTGCTGACTGCGTTTATTACTTTGGTCTCGAACAGTGCTGTGGCGCCTTCGCCATCTCCTGCCATTTTCTTTGCCAGGAATGTGGTGATCTCATGCAGTGCCTTGCAGAAGTTGTCGTAATCCTCGCCCTCTGCGGTAATCTCCTCGTTGCCAGCCATACCGTTGGCCAGCACCAGCAGTGTATCATTGGTGGAAGTATCTCCATCCACGGAGATCATGTTGAAGGAATCCACTACATCTGCGCTGACGCACTTCTGCAGCATCTCCTTGGAAATTTTCACATCTGTGGTTACAAAACCTAACATCGTGCACATATTCGGATGGATCATACCGGAACCCTTGCACATACCGCCCAGAGTCACAGTCTTGCCACCGATCTGTGTCTCGATGGCGATCTCTTTGGAAATGGTATCGGTGGTCATAATGGCATGGGCTGCATCGGAGCCAGCCTCCAGAGTATCTGCCTTGGCTGCCACCAGTTTCTCGATGCCAGCGGTGATCTTGTCTACGGGAATCTGCATACCGATGACACCGGTGGATGCAACCAGTACGGCATCGGTGGGCACACCCAACAGTTCTCCGGCACATTTTGCTTCTGCTTCACAGCAGTCCAGTCCCTGTTTGCCGGTGCAGGCATTAGCGATTCCCGAATTGACTACCACTGCCTGTGCAAATGCAGAATGTTCCACGATCTGCTTATCCCACAGTACAGGAGCCGCCTTTACCACATTGGAGGTAAAAGTACCGGCTACGGTACAAGGTGCCTTACTCACGATCAGTGCCATATCCTTACGATTCTGATATTTAATGGCAGCCTCCACACCTGCTGCCTCAAAGCCTTTTGCTGCGGTGACACCGCCCTGGATCTGTTTCATGTTGGAATAATCTCCTTTCGCTTCCGTTTTATTTATGATGTCGGGGTCAAAAGCCCCCGACTTTGATGCCTACGGATTGCTTCGTGCTACGCACTTCCACAATCCTGGCATCTATTTATTAAACGCCGTAATGTTCTCTTCATTCAAAGTAAAGTCGTAGTAGTTCAAGTCTTCCCGCTTTGTCCATCCAATGCATTTCCAGAAAGCGTTTCCGATGTCATTCTGGGTAAAAGCGATCAGGCTGACCTTGTTGATATGTTCCGCTTTCAGAGCATTCATGCAGTGAACGACCATGGCTTTGCCAATGCCAAGTCTTCGGTAATCTTCTCTGACACATACATGGTACAGACAGCCTCGTCGTCCGTCATGGCCGCAGAGGATGCCGCCCACTACGGCTCCATCCTCCCCGATGGCTACCACACTGGTGCCGGGATTCCGGTTGATAAAACGTTCCACACCTTCTCTGGAATCATCGATGCTCCGGATACCGAAACCGTGAATGGTCATCCAGAGGGCATGCAGACCATCATAATCTTCTATTGTCATGGGTTTGATCGTAAACTGTTTGTTCATGTATGTATTTTATCCTTTCTAATCCTTTCCGTATCTGCTTTAAGGGAAGCAGGGAACCAGCTCCAGTCCTTCGCTCTCAGGAATCCCGAACAGCAGGTTCATGTTCTGTACCGCCTGTCCTGCGGCACCCTTTACGAGGTTATCCAGTGCACCCATCATAATGATACGGCCGGTACGCTCATCAATGACAAAATTGATGTCCACGTAGTTGCTGCCTTCCACCCACTTGGTCTCGGGGCAGCTACCCTTATCCAGCACACGGACGAATTTCTCGTTTGCATAATATTTATCATAGACAGCTTTTACTTCCTCATAGGTAGGAAGTGTACCGTCCGGTTTTCTCTTCAGTGTTGCATACTCGGTTGCCAGAATTCCTCTGTTCATGGGTACGAGGTGCGGGGTAAAATTAATGGTCACCTGGCAGTTGCCCGCATAGCCTAACTGCTCCTCGATCTCGGGGGTATGTCTGTGGCTTGCCACGCCGTAGGCTTTCATGTTCTCGTTCACTTCGCAGAACAGGTTGGGCACCTTGGCGCCTCTTCCTGCACCGGAGGTACCGGACTTGGCATCCACGATCAGGGTGTTCACATCAATCATGCCTTCCTTGACCATGGGATAGGCCGTCAGGATCGAACAGGTGGTGTAGCAGCCGGGGTTGGCTACCAATCTGGTCTTCTCCGTGATCTTGTCACGATTGATCTCGCAGAGTCCGTATACTGCTTCCTCAATGAACTGAGGAGATTTGTGCTCGATGCCGTACCATTTTTCATAGGTGGCCACATCCTTGATCCGGTAATCAGCAGACAGATCCACGATCTTCACCTGAGAGAGAATCTCCTCTGTCAAAAGGCCCGCCAGAAATCCCTGAGGGGTTGCGGTAAAGATCACATCTACCTGCTTCGCCAGTTCTTCCAGATTGTCATCCTTGCAGATATCCTCCACCAGCTGGAACATGTTCTGGTATACCTGATAATACTTCTTATCTATATAGCTTCGGGAACCGTACCATACGATTTTGGCATCCTTGTGGTTTAACAGGATCCTTACCAGTTCTCCTCCGGCATAACCGGTTGCTCCGATGATTCCTACTCTGATCATTTTTCTACCTCTCTTGTTTATGTCATCGTTTTTTATTTCTGTCGCCGCCATACTTGTGTCAACGAATTGCTTCTGTCGCCGCCATACTTGTGTCAACGAATTGCTTCGCAGCAAGCTGCTCACGCAATTCTATTTTTGAACTATTCAGAACCCCATTCGCAAAATCGCTGCTACGCAGCTGGATTCTTGCTCATGTGGTTACTTCGTCATATAAATATCATCACATATTCTTACGAATGCAAGCATTCGACGAATATGTACCGATATTTATCTGACTCTGAATAGTTCCATGATACCACTTTTTGTCTAAATGTCTACTACTTTTTTCATTTTTATGCACGTTTCTCGGATTGTTGTGTATATTTATGCATATATTCATACTATTTTTATGGTTTTATGCATTATGGTGGAATAATATTCATTCTGTTTTCCGCATACTTTTCTTTCCTATAAAAATCTGTTACAATAACTATGCTGTGCTTTCGTTTGCAGCATATCTATTTTGTGGCTCTTTATGTTCTGTTTTTCCCGGATCCAAAGAGCAGAAATGAGGAAATCATGGCTTTTGACGGCGTTACCATTGCCTGTGTAATATCAGAATTAAAAAAAGAACTCATCGGCGGCCGATTATATAAGATCGCCCAGCCGGAAAACGACGAACTGCTGTTGACCATCAAGCAGCCCACCGGACAAAAGAGACTGCTTCTGTCCGCCAGCGCTTCCCTGCCCCTGATCTATCTGACGGAGAGCAACAAACCCAGTCCCATGACGGCCCCAAACTTCTGTATGCTGCTGCGCAAGCACTTACAGAACGGCCGTATCGTGAACATTTCCCAGCCGGGGCTGGAGCGTATCGTGCATATCGATATTGAGCATCTGGATGAAATGGGGGATCTGCGCCACAAGACGCTGGTCATGGAGCTGATGGGCAAACACAGCAACCTGATCTTCTGCAACGATGACAATACCATCATCGACAGTATCAAGCGGGTATCCGCCGCAGTCAGCAGTGTCCGGGAAGTCCTGCCCGGCAAGCCCTACTTCATCGCCCACACCCAGGATAAACTGGATGCCCTGACCTGCGACGAGACTACTTTCCGGGAAACCCTTGCCGCCAAGCCTCAATCGGTCTTCAAGGCAATCTACGGAAGCTTCACCGGTATCTCCCCGGTACTGGCACAGGAACTGTGCCACGAGGCAGGCATCGACGGGGAACGCCCTACAGCGGCATTGACGGCAGAGGATCATCATGCCCTGTATGAAGTTTTCTCCAAAATGGTCACTTCTATAAAGGAAGAAACTTTCTCCCCCTGCATCGCTTACACCGGCACCCGCCCCGTGGAATATGCGGCGGTTCCCCTGACCATGTACAGCACCGGAGCGGATCATCTGGAATCCTACACCTCCATGTCCGCCCTGTTGGAGCATTTTTATGCGGAGAAAAATACCCTGACCAGGATCCGTCAGAAATCTTCTGACCTGCGCCGTATCGTGCAGACCGCTCTGGAACGGGATATTAAAAAATACGATCTGCAGCTGGCCCAGATGAAGGATACGGAGAAGCGGGAAAAATACCGGATCTACGGAGAACTGTTGAATACTTACGGTTACAGTGCAAAGCCCGGTGACAAATCTCTCACGGCGGTAAATTACTATACCAGCGAACCGGTGACGATCCCCCTGGATCCTACTCTTTCCGCTACGGAAAATGCGAAGAAATATTTTGACAAATACGGAAAGCTAAAGCGTACTTATGAAGCATTGTCCGAACTGACTACTCAGGTAAAAGAAGAGATCGACCACTTGGAGACCATCAGCACGGCCCTGGATATCGCCCTGAAAGAGGAAGATCTGGTGGAGATCAAGGAGGAACTGACCCAGAGCGGCTACATCCGCAGAAAGGGCGGCACGAAAAAAGCAAAGATCACCAGCAAGCCCTTCCATTATCTGAGCAGCGACGGATTTCATATTTATGTGGGAAAAAATAATTTCCAGAACGATGAACTGACCTTCAAATTCGCCAACGGAAATGACTGGTGGTTCCATGCCAAAGGTATTCCCGGCTCCCATGTAGTGGTAAAGACCGAAGGGAAGGAACTGCCGGACCGGACTTTTGAAGAGGCCGGCCGACTTGCTGCCTACTATTCTAAGGGCAGGGAGCAGGAAAAGGTGGAGATCGACTATGTCCAGAAAAAACAGGTCAAAAAGCCGGCCGGTGCCAAGCCTGGCTTCGTGGTCTATTATACGAACTACTCTCTGATGATCGACAGTGATATCTCCGGAATTGAAAAGATCAGCGACTGACTTTTGACGATTCCGGCGCATCTTATATGGTCGTTACCGTACTATTCATCAGACAGCATATTTTATGCATAAATATACTGTATATTTTTCATTCTATGCATTTATGTGCATATTTTAATTTATTTTATTCATTTTTATGATTTGTTTATGCAACTTTTCTGCTTGCTTTTGCGATTATAATGTTGTATAGTAATTGTCAGAGCGTAACACACGATCCTGGCATCTGATACTTACAGATTGCTTCGTGCTTTGCACATCGCATTTTCAGGGCTTTTGCCCCTGGCATCATACACACTATAAAACGGAGGATTTTATCATGAAGGAAAAAGTAGTTTTGGCTTATTCCGGCGGTCTGGATACTACCGCTATCATTCCCTGGCTGAAGGAGAATTTTGACTATGAAGTTATCTGCGTCTGCGTAAACTGCGGACAGGCAGAGGAGCTGGACGGTCTGGAAGAGAGAGCAAAGGCCTGCGGCGCTTCCAAGCTGTATATTGAAGACGTTATCGATGAATTCTGTGATGATTATATCGTTCCCTGTGTACAGGCTCATGCTGTATACGAGAACAAGTATCTGTTAGGTACTTCCATGGCAAGACCCCTGATCGCCAAGAAGCTGGTAGAGATTGCCAGAAAAGAAGGCGCTGTAGCTATCTGCCACGGTGCTACCGGTAAGGGTAACGACCAGATCCGTTTCGAGCTGGGCATCAAGGCTCTGGCTCCCGATATCAAGATCATCGCTCCCTGGAGAAGCGATAAGTGGAACATGGACTCCCGTGAATCTGAGATCGAATACTGCAAGGCTCATGGTATTCATCTTCCTTTCTCCACCGATTCTTCCTACAGCCGTGACCGTAACATCTGGCACATCAGCCACGAAGGTCTGGAACTGGAAGATCCCGGCAACGAGCCCAACTACGAGCATCTGCTGGTACTTGGTGTGACTCCCGAGAAGGCTCCCGATGAGGGCGAATATGTGACCATGACCTTTGAAAAGGGTGTTCCCACTTCCGTTAACGGTGAGAAGATGAAGGTCTCCGATATCATCCGTACCCTGAACAAGCTGGGCGGCAAGCACGGTATCGGTATCGTAGATATCGTAGAGAACCGTGTCGTTGGCATGAAGTCCCGTGGTGTCTATGAGACTCCCGGCGGTACCATCCTGATGGAGGCTCACCAGCAGCTGGAAGAGCTGATCCTGGATCGCGATACCTATGCATTCGAAAAGGAAATGGGTGCGAAATTCGCCAGTCTGGTATACGAAGGCAAATGGTTCACTCCTCTTCGTGAGGCAGAGCAGGCATTCATCGAGAAAACCCAGGAGTATGTGACCGGTGAAGTAAAGTTCAAGCTCTACAAGGGCAACATCATCAAGGCCGGAACCACTTCTCCTTACTCTCTGTACAATGAGAACCTGGCTTCCTTCACCACCGGTGATCTGTACGACCATCACGATGCAGAAGGCTTCATCAATCTGTTCGGTCTGTCTCTGAAGGTTCGTGCCATGAAGTTACAGGAGAACGAGAAGAAACTTGGTAACTAAGAATTAAAATAATGAGGTGTCTATGATAACTGCACAGACTATAATTACTGTGGTGATCCTGTATCTGGTGATCATCAATGTTGTGGGATATGTGATCATGGGTGTCGATAAAAAAAGAGCCATCCGGGGTGCCTGGCGCATCTCGGAGGCTTCTCTTTTTTTCACGGCGCTTTTGGGTGGCAGTCTGGGATGTATTCTGGGAATGCAGCACTTCCGTCATAAGACGAAGCACTGGTATTTCAAGTACGGAATGCCGGCGATCCTGGTGGTACAGGTACTGCTTTTTGCCCTTTTATTCAAATAGGAAATATGCTATACTTCTTTTATAAGATGTCGGGGTCAAAAGCCCCCCGACTTTGATGCCTACGGATTGTTCCGTGCTACGCACTCCCACAATCCTACCCAATATTCGCATATCGTGGGATTATCATCCCACTTTTATGCTCATATCGGGGCGGGTCCTAAGGTCTTTCACCCACCTATGAGCAAGCTCATGTGGGCTTAGACCTTTTGACCCTGGCATCTTTATATGAGATAAAGTCCGGGAGGTATCGATATGCATATAGCAGTGTGTGATGATAATGTAGCCGACAGAAAGCAGCTGGAGCGTCTGTTAAAGCGGGAATCCGACAAAAGAGCAGCGTCTACGGGTATCATTTATACCGATTCTTTCGGTAATTCTACCTCACTGCTGTCCAATCCCATGCAATACGATGCCTTCTATATTGATATGTGTCTGACGGAAGGCATCACCGGTACAGAAGTGGCAAATGCGCTGATTGCCCAGGGGGTCAACGCACCCATCGTCATGTGCTGTTCCAAGATCAATTACAGAGCACAGTCCTATCCGGAAAATGTTATTTTTCTGGACAAGCCCATCAAAGTAGCGGAACTGGCCCAGAGCATTGATCATGCTCTGGAGATCATGTCGAAAGCGGTTCCCCTTATCGAACTTCGTGAGGACGAGGATACCATCTATGTGACCGAACCGGACATCCTCTATGCGGAGGAAGAAGGCAGGAATGTCATCGTCACCCTGAAGGACGGCCGCACCGTAAAAGTAGCCACCACCGCTATCAATTTGTTCTCCCAGATAGAGAACCACCCTACCTTCTTCGCTCCCACCGTCAAGACGATCCTTAACGGCAGATACATGGAGAAGCTGGGCTTCCGCAAAGTCATCATGTGCGATGGCAAAAAATTTGCTCTGCACAGAGACTGTGTTGCTTATGCGAAACAGCTGCTGGCGGAATATCATGCGTAAAAAAGACTCCACTCTCTCGAATGAAGTCTTAGAAAATTTGAACTCGAAGTTCTCAGAAAATCACCCGTATCGTCGTTCCTTTTCCGGGTTCACTTTCCAGTTCCAGTTCAGCGTGGCTCTTGGCGATGATATGTTTTACGATAGCAAGGCCCAGTCCCGTGCCGCCGGTGGATTTGGAGCGGCTCTTGTCCACACGGTAGAAGCGCTCGAAGATCCTCTCCTGATGCTCCTTGGAGATGCCGATGCCGGTGTCTTTTACCACGAGATTGGTATGTCCTTCTCTGGAGTAGGTCTGTACATCCACACTTCCTCCCGGATTGTTATACCGGATCGCGTTATCACACAGATTATATAAAAGTTCTTCCATCATCTGACGATTGGCTGTCACATAGCATTCCGTGCCGTTCAGCGCTATGGTCACATTGTGCTTCTCCGCACTCATTTCCAGCATTTCCACACAACTCTGCGCCATTTCATGAAGATTCAAAAGCTCCGTATCCGCTTCCTCTTCCGTTCCGTCCAGCTCCGACAGCCGGATAATATCGTTGATCAATGTCAGCAGGCGGTTGGCACTGTTGTGAATTCCGTGGGCGAAACGCACCGTATCCTGCTCCGAAGCCATGCCGGTCTCGATCAGCTCCGCATAGCCAGAAATGGATGTCAACGGGGTCTTCAGTTCATGAGACACATTTGCACTGAATTCCTGCCGCATTCTGGCATTTTTCATAATGTCCTCATGCTGTTTGCGGATCATGGTCATGAACGGTGTCAGTTCCTCATAGGTCTGCATCTCTGTACATTCCCCGATATTCTGTGCCAGTTTCTCAATGGGAGCCACCAGCTTCGTGGTCAGCACTCTGGCCGCCACCATGCACAGCACCAGCAGCACCACAAAGATCCCCACCATCATGGGCAGCGCCTGACTGAAAATGCTGTAAATGCTTCTGGCATCCTTGGACAGTCGCAGGATGCTGCCATCTTCCAGACGGATGGCATAATAAAAGGTGGACTGGGACAAGGTCTCGGAATTCCGGACTGCTTCACCTTCGCCGTCCCGCATGGCTTCCCGGATCTCCGGACGGGAAGCGTGATTCCCCATGGCCACAGAATCTGCCTCATTATCATACAATACCTGTCCGTCACTGCCGATCAGCGTCAATCGCAGATCCGATTCCACCGGCACTCCGTTTTCCTTGATCTCTTCTACCGAAGAACAGCTTTTTAACAGGGAACCATAGCTTTTCAGATCCTCCAGCACCTGTCTGCGGAACAGATCATAATACACGACTGTGATCAGTACCATGGTAAGCAAAATCGTTACCGTGGCAATGAGGATCATCATTTTGTTAATCTTTTTCTTCATCTTCTGTTACGCTTTCTCGCCGTTCATAATGTATCCCACATTACGCACGGTCTTGATCAGACTGCCCTCTTCCTTCAGTTTCTGCCGCAGCGTCTTGATATGCATGTCCAACGTCCGGGATTCTCCCTCAAAATCGATTCCCCAGACGCGGTCCAGGATCAGTTCTCTGGTGGTCACAATGCCCGCATTGGTCATCAGAAGCTTTAACAGCTCATATTCTTTGTAGGTCAACTCCACAGGCTCCTTGCCTACCGTGACAGAATGTTTCTCTCGGTCCAGCACAATGTTCCCCAGCTTCAGCACCTTATCTTTTTCCTGACTCTTCTGACTTCTCCTGAGCATTGCCTTTACCCGGGAAATCAGTTCCATGACACCGAAGGGCTTCGTAATATAATCATCTGCCCCCAGATCCAGTCCCTTGACCTTGTCGATCTCCGTGGTCTTCGCCGTGACCATGATCACCGGCACCAGCACCGTGTCCTGTCTGGTACGCAGCTTTTTCACAATGCTCAGACCATCCTCGTCCGGCAGCATGATGTCTAATAAAATCAGATCCGGTGTGGTATCATTCAGCGCCTCATAGAAATCCATGGCGGAATCAAAACCTTTTACATCATAGCCCACATTGGCCAGGGCAAAGGTCTCGATCTCCTGAATATTTTTGTCATCCTCTACTACATAGATCAAAGCCATCTCACAGCACTCCTCTCTGACTGTGCTTTCTCTTCTTAACTATACCTCGGTAAATCCTCACTCCGCAAGCAGTTTTGCATTCTTTTCCGCAAGACGTTCCTGCTTTGTGGGCGGTAACTGGTATTTCTCACGGCATGCCAGCACTTTGCTCTGGAAGTCCTTGTTATCTTCCTGGCGCAGTTCATCCAGGTAAGCGTGGGTATCGAATTCATCCTCATTCACCTGTACCAGACAGACTGCAATATTGGAGCAGTGGTCGCTGACACGCTCAAAGTTCGTAATGACATCGGATAAGATGAAGCCCAGTTCAATGGTACATTTTCCCTTACGGAGTCTGCGTACATGGCGCTGCTTCACATCCAGGCTCAGTCCATCGATGACTTCCTCCAACGGCTCCACCTGTCTTGCCAGATTCAGATCTCCGTTCTTAAAACTGGTCATGGTAAGATCCAGCACATCGTGTACCGCTCTCTCGAATACCTTCAGTTCCTCCTGCGCCTTCTCGGAGAATACCAGCTGCTTGTCATGCATCTCCTGTGCCGCTTCCTTGATGTTGCGGGCATGATCGGAAATTCTCTCAAAATCGCCGATGCAGTGCAGAATCGTATTTAAAGTCTCACTATCCTTATTGGAAAGCTGTTTGGAACTCAATTTCACCAGATAGGTTCCCAGTTCATCCTCGAAGCGGTCCACATCCGTCTCCATCTGTGCCACCTGCTCTGCTTTCGCCTCATCGAAATTATGCAGCAGCTCCATAGCCAGATCCATGGCTTCCCTGGACTTATCCGCCATCACAGAAGCCACCAGTCTGCTCTGCTCTACGGCATAGGCAGGCTTCTCCAGGAAACGTACATCCAGTAAGCTTAAAGTCTTGTCTGTCTCGGACATTTCCTTCACGTCCTCATGGGTCGGCAGCGTCAGGCAGGCCAGCTTCACCAGACCATTGGAGAAGGGAAGCAATACCAGCGTAGCCGCGATATTGAAGCAGCTGTGAACTACTGCGATTCCAAAAGGTGTTGCCACTTCTCCCAGAAAAGCAAATGGATGAATGGCATTGACCGTATAGAACACTCCAAGGAACAGGATCGTTCCGATAATATTAAAATACAGATGAATCAGAGCCGCACGTTTTGCATTGCGGGAAGCACCGATACCGGAGATCATGGCGGTAACACAGGTACCGATATTCTGTCCCATGATAATGGGAACTGCTGCGCCAAAGCTTACCGCTCCAGTCATGCACAGTGCCTGCAAAATACCTACGGATGCGGAAGAAGACTGGATCACCGCTGTGAGAATGAGTCCTGCCAGCACACCGAATACGGGATTTTGGAACTCGATCAGCAGATTGGTAAACTCCGGTACCTCTGCCAGCGGTGAAACTGCTGCGCTCATGGAATCCATGCCAAACATCAGAATTGCAAAGCCCACCAGGATGGTTGCCGCATTTTTTAATTTGTCTTTATGGGAAAACAGTAAAATACCCACACCCACGATTGCCAGAATCGGCGAAAAAGAACTGGGCTTGAGCATACGGATCCAGAAAGCATCGCTCTCAATGCCCGTCAGACTTAAGATCCAGGAGGTCACCGTGGTACCGATGTTGGCACCCATGATGATACCTACTGCCTGTTTCAGACTCATAATACCGGAATTGACAAATCCGACTACCATAACAGTGGTAGCGGAGGAGGACTGGATCACACCGGTGACCACCGCACCCATGAGCACTGCCTTTAACGGGTTGTTGGTCAGTTTCTCCAGAATGCGTTCTAATCGTCCGCCAGATGCCCGGGACAGTCCGTCACCCAACAGATTCATTCCATACAGGAATAATGCAAGTCCTCCTACCATCTTCAGTAAATCAAAAAAGCTCATACTCTAATCCTCTCATTTTACATAACATACTTTACATTTTTGGTTTCTATCTACACTTTATCTTGCTTATGTAAAATTCGTTACCAGTGAATGTAAAATTTATGTAAAGTTGTAACGATGCAGAGCCATGAACCTTGCCGGATGCTCGTCGAATGCTAGCATTCGTAAGAGCATATGACAATAGTTCTTTGGCGAGCAAGCCTCAATGAGCAAAAGGAACGCTCCGCAGGAGCAGTTTTGCGAATTGGGGCTCTGCATCGTTGCTGGGATTATCAGATGCTGGCATCTGTAAGAGCATAGAACAATAGTTCTTTGGCGAGCAAGCCTCAATGAGCAAAAGGAACGCTCCGCAGGAGCAGTTTTGCGAATTGGGGCTCTGCATCGTTACTGGGATTATCAGATGCTAGCATTCGTAAGAGCATATGGCAATAGTTCTTTGGCGAGCAAGCCTCAATGAGCAAAAGGAACGCTCCGCAGGAGCAGTTTTGCGAATTGGGGCTCTGCATCATTACCGAGATTATCGAATCCTAATACAATCTCGCACCTTCCATATCTCCGGTCATGCGGAAGATGGCCCACTCTGCGATATTTACCGCATGGTCGCCCACTTTTTCCAAATACTTTGCCATCATCAGATAATCCACCACACGATCCGCATCCAGGCTCTGCTCTCTGATAGCCTGCATCATTCCCGTTTTGACTTCGTTGAAGAGATCATCTACCACATCATCATGTTCTACTACTTTTCTTGCATTTGCCTCATCACCTTCCACAAATGCCTCCACCGAATTGTGGATCATCTCCTTGGCTTCTTCCATCATCTCCAGCAACAGATGTTCCTGTTTTCCTTCGGGATTCATGTTGCCCATACGCAGGTACAGTTCCACAATATCTGCCACATGGTCTCCGATCCGTTCAATATCCGGTACCACTTTCAGCGCTGCGGATACCAGACGCATATCTCTGGCCACCGGCTGCTGTCTGGTCAGCAGGCTCAGACACATAGCTTCTATACTTCGCTGCATATCCACCATGGTATGATCTGTATTCAACAGCGTCTTCAGAATGTCTTCTTTGTTCTCACGAATTCCATACGCCATACGGTCATAACTGATCTCCGCATGCTCTCCCATCTCAGATACTTTATTTTTCAAAGTCTCAAGATCCTGTTCAAATAATACTCTGGGTGACATCTCCCATTCCTCCTATCTTCTCATCCAAAATCATCCAAACCGTCCGGTGATGTAGTCTTCTGTCCGTTTGTCCTGAGGTCTTGCAAAGATCTCGGAGGTTGCATTTTTCTCTATGACTTCCCCTACCAGGAAAAATGCGGTGTCATCCGACACACGGGCTGCCTGCTGCATATTGTGGGTTACGATGACCACGGTGTATTTTTTCTTCAGTGTCTCCATCAGTTCCTCGATCTTTAGCGTGGAGATCGGGTCCAGTGCGGAGGTGGGTTCATCCATCAAAAGTACCTCCGGAGATACTGCCAGTGCTCTGGCAATACACAGTCTCTGCTGCTGTCCACCGGACAGTCCCAACGCGGATTTGTGCAGGCGATCCTTTACCTCTTCAAAGATAGCGGCACCCTGCAGAGAACGCTCCACGATCTCATCCAGTTCCTTTTTATTCTTGATGCCGTGCAGTCTGGGACCGTAGGCGATGTTGTCATAAATGGACATGGGAAAAGGGTTGGGCTGCTGGAATACCATGCCGACCTTTTTACGAAGCAGTGTGGTATCCACCCGCTTATCGTAAATGTCCTCTCCATCCAGAATTACTTTTCCTTCGACTCTGCAGCCGTCCACCAGGTCATTCATCCGGTTCAGGCAACGTAGAAAAGTAGATTTGCCGCAGCCGCTGGGACCGATAAATGCGGTAATGGCGTGGTCTGCGATCTCCATATTTACATCTTTCAGTGCGTGGTTCTCTCCATAATGGAGATTTAAGTTTTCCACGGATATTTTACTGTTAGCCATATGTTTTCTCCTTCTTGTGATTTCTCTTACTCTCGTCTCAGCTTATTCGCCGCTAGCTTGGTCAGGAGGTTCAGGATCAATACGATAATGATCAGAACACAACCGATACCGAAAGCATTATCATACTGTCCCTTCTGCATCTGTAAATACAATTCGATGGTCAGGGTACCACCAGACTCCATGGCCTTGTGAGCCAGCTTTGCCAGATTGTCTCCGAAAACTCCGGTGAACTTCGGCAGCTTGTAGTCGCTTCCCGCAGTGAACAACAGGGCCGCAGACTCTCCCACGATACGTCCCAGTGCCAGAATGATACCGGTGACGATACCTGGCATGGAAGACGGCAGAAGGATCGTCCGGATCATATGCCATTTCGTGGATCCCATTCCCAACGCACCGGTACGATAACTGTCCGGCACGGTGCGCAATGCTTCCTGCGTATTTCTTGTGATCAGGGGCAGCACCATCAGTGTCAGGGTAAAGGAACCGGTGAGCAGTGAATAGCCGAAGCCCAAAGTCTCTCCGAAAAAGATCATACCGAACAGACCGAAAATAATAGAAGGAATACCGGACAGTGTCTCCGTGGTGAACTCAATGATGGAGACCAGCTTGCCGGGTTTTGCATATTCATTCAGGTAAATGGCACTTCCCACGCCGATGGGGGTCGCGATCAACAGAGTGATCACGATGATGTACAGGGTATTCAACAGGTTGCCCGCAATACCGGTGGTCTGCTTTCTGGCACTGGTCACCGTCGTTAAAAATGCCCAGTTAACGGTGCGGATGCCCTTTACGAAGACATACAGGATAATTCCCAGTAAAAGTGCCACCGCCAGTGTGGCAGAGACATAAATGGCTGCCAGCAAAAGCATGTCTGTGGGGCGTTTTCTTTTTACATATAAGGTGTCCTTATTCATTGTCATCCGCCCCCTTTTTCAGTATTTTATTCAGTACGATATTGATGATCATAATAAATACAAACAGCACCAGTCCGATGGTGAACAGCACCTGTCTGTGCAGTCCGGAAGAATATCCCATCTCGCTGACAATAGCTGTGGTCAGGAATCGCACGGAGTTAAATGGCAACGGCACATTGACGCTGCTACCGGATACCAGTGTGATCGCCATAGCCTCGCCGATGGCACGTCCCACTCCCAGAACGATAGCCGTCACGATACCGGATTTTGCTGCCGGAAGGATGGAGCGGAAAATAGTCTGTACATGGGAGGCTCCCAGGGCCAGAGAGGAGGATTTGATTCCTGCAGGAACCGCCCGGATGGAAGTCTCACTGATATTGATCACAGTGGGCAGGATCATGATCGCCAGTACGATCACGGCTGACAGCAGGTTTGCACCGCCGGTGAACTGGTGTGTCGTGGATCCCTGGAAGATCAGTCTTTCTAATTTATACATGAGAGGATTCAGTAAGTAGATTCCTAACAGTCCGTAGATAACGGAAGGGATGCCGGCTAACAGCTCTACCGCAGGCTTTACAATGGCAGCTAAGGGTCTGGGTGCCACCTCTGCCAGGAATACTGCCGTCAGCACGCCGATGGGCACACCCAGCAGGATAGCCAGCGTCGTACCGACGATGGAAGTCAGGATAACCCACAGAATACCGAATTTCGGATCTGCCGCCGTTGGCATCCATTCCGTGCCGAACAGGATCTCTCCCAGACCTACTTTCATAATAGCGGGGGTACCGCTGATGATCATATATAAGGTGATAGAAACTACCGCCAGTACGGCGAAGAAGGCACAAATGGTAAATACTATTTGTGCCACAGTTTCCACGACCGCTTTATTTTTTCTGTTTCCCATTACGGAAGCGTGTGTTCCACTATTCATCGCTTTTTTCCTTTTTCTGCGTGAGGCTTTTACTTTACAGTGATCAGACCAACTTCGGAAGCAACCTGCTGTCCTTCGTCACCCAGTACAAAGTCGAACCATGCCTGTACCAGATCGTTCTGCTCGGAGATCTCACCCTTAGTAGCCATTACGAAGGGTCTGCTTAAGAAGTAGTTGCCGGCCTTGATGTTTTCTGCGGTAGCTTCTACGCCTTCCAGGGAAAGTGCCTTAACGCTGTCATCCAAAGCATCCAGGGAAGCATATCCGATAGCTCCGGGCGTAGATGCTACTTTTGCGATTACTGCACCGGTGCTATCCAGTTCGTTTGCATATTTGCAGCCGTCTACCAGATCAACCAGCTCTTCGAAAGCGCCTCTGGTACCGGAACCTGCCTCACGACCGATCACGATGATAGGCTCATCTGCACCGCCAACTTCTTTCCAGTTGGTAACTGTGCCATTGTAAATGTTGGTCAACTGCTCTTTGGTCAGATCTGCTACTTCGTTAGCAGGGTCTACACATACTGCAATACCATCGATAGCTACTACGTTCTCTACAACGCCTGCTGCCTTTTCTTCATCCTTTAAGCTTCTGGAAGAGTTACCGATATCTGCGGTTCCATTGGTTACTGCTTCGATGCCCGCGCCGGATCCCACGAACTCAGCGGTTACGGTTACATCGGGATATTCTTCCATGAAAGCTTCGCTCAGTGCATTGGCTAATTTCTCCATAGAAGTACTTCCTACCATGGAAATGCTGCCGGACAGATCTGTGGTGGTCTCAGCGGGTGCAGCTACGCTGCTCTCTGCTACGGTGCTTACTTCTGCGGAAGATGCTGTGTTTGCTGCATCTGCTGCAGTGTCACTGTTGCCGCAGGCTGCCAGACTCATGGCAAATAAAATACATGCTCCTACCAGAGCTAATCCTTTACTGTGTCTTACTCTCATAATAATGTTCCTCCATGTTGTTTGTTTTTTCTTTTTCTTGATTACAAGGACATACTAGCATGAAGGAAATTCACATAATATCGCAGTACGGTAAGATATTTGTAAGGTTTAGGTAAAAAGTTCAGCCATAGGATGCCGCAGACAAGACTTAGGATGCTCGCATTCTAAGTCTCGTTTGTGGTATTCTATGAGCGGAGCTCCACGCAAATGAAATAAAAGGTGAGCCGCCAAAGCGGCGCCGGCTGCGCAGCAGACGCTTTTATGAATGTAGTGTGGGCTGAACACTCTCCAGAATTCCATCAGCAATGGCACGGGCGATCTCATCGAACCGGCTGTCGAAGAGTTCGTTGTCTGCATCCGTATTGATAAATCCAACCTCCACCAGCACCGCCGGCATATTCGTGCTGTTCAACACCACCAGATTCGGCCTCTCGTTTACTCCCAGATTCACGAACCCCGCCTGTTCCAGTCTGGCATTGATATTGTACGCCATCCGGGCCGCCGCCCCGTAGCGGTTGTAGACCAGACTCTCCACGCCACTGTACTGGTTCGGATAAGGACTGGAATTCCGATGGATCGAGACAAAATAGTCTCCTCCCACCTCGTTTCCCTCCTGTGCTTTCTGGTACGGGGACTCGTAGACATCCGTGGTTCTGGTATAATACACATCCACTCCATTTTCCTCCAAAATACTCCCCACCGCCAGTGTCAGCGCCAGAACATCCTCGCTTTCCTTTCTTCCATTATATGTGGCCCCCGGGTTCGCACCACCGTGACCCGCATCCAACACGATCAATGGCATAAAAAACTCCCGCATATCTTTTTGTTTCATGATATGCGGGAGTTTTCCCTTTTAGATATTCTTTTGTCTACTTTAAAAGTCCTGCCGTCACTTTCTGCGGGATCACAAATTCCGGGGCTCCCATATAGCCGGGAGCCACCTCGTATTCGTCAAAGGCAATGACCAGTTCTCCACTTTCATTAAAATAAAAATTCGTCTGCTCCGTAATACTCTGGAAGTTGAATTCCGTCATGTCTTCATCATCCAGAAAATAGATCACATCTTCGTCCGCCACCATCTGCTCCCGCATCTGGGTCTTAATATTCTCACTGATCACGGAGAT
The DNA here is from genome assembly GCF_003480225.1 of Clostridium sp. AM34-9AC. Classification (NCBI taxonomy): domain Bacteria; kingdom Bacillati; phylum Bacillota; class Clostridia; order Eubacteriales; family Clostridiaceae; genus Clostridium; species Clostridium sp. AM34-9AC. The sequence goes on along the minus strand of NZ_QUIU01000012.1, from coordinate 80,929 downwards.
ATAATTGCTTCCTTCTGCAAACAAATCCGCCAGTGCCACCACATTTCCTGTCTGTTTATCGATCGTATAAAACTGATTATGCTCGTAGCCGCTGGCTTCCGTCTCCAGAACGCTCAATTTTACAGTGTAATACTGTGCATTATCCGTAACAACCTCCTGAGACACATGCAATCCATGATACCCTTCCTCTGATAAGGTATCCTCGAACTGGCGGATCAGCTCGTCTACCGTGGTCTCCATATCCTGATTGATCTCCTGCACACCGTCCTCCGACAGTTTTGCCGTGGCGGCCTCCTTCCCGGTGCCTTCCGTACTTCCGGCATCCATTCCTTCCGGAGCCGCTGCTCCCACTGCCATTTCTCCTACTGGAGAACCTTCTCCCGCGGGAATACCTTCCCCCGTATCCTCTCCATAGGTGATCTGTGCCAGTTCAATCTCCGCATCATGGTTTTCATCACTGTAATTGTACTGCCGCACCGTCACCAGTCGGAAGAAACCTCCCAACACGGGAATATTTTCCATGGCATAGGCAATCTGTCCATTGGTATTGGGCAGAGTGATCAGCACAACCGCTGCCGCCGCTACTGCAGTCCACGTGGAACGTCTTCTGGCCCGCTCTGCTCTTTTTTTCTCCATCCGGGCTCTGTCGATGCCTGCCTGCAGCCGTTCCCGTCCCGCCTCGGGTATTGTCATATTCTCATACTCCTCTTTTAACTGTCTCAATTGTTCCTGTTCTGTCATATCTATTCTCCATCTGTCCGGTCTCCTGGAACCGGCCATGCTATCTCTTCCTATATCTTATCTATATCCTATATCCATCTGCATCCTGCGAATGTCTATGGCAACAGCCTTAGGGATCACCCCGTGCTGCCTTCAAGATTCAGCCGCAGCTTTTTCATCACCCGGTACAGTCTGCTCTTTACTGTGCTCAGATTTTCATCCAGGATCTTCGCGATTTCCTCCAGCTGCCTGTCCTCAAAAAATCGTAAAACAACGATGGCACGATCCTTGGGATCCAGATTTTCTATGGCCCGTTTTAAATCAATATTCTCATAGGTATCTTCACTTGCCGCCTGGATCTCGTCCACATCTGTGCTCTCCTTCCGGCTCCGCAGGAAGCTGCAGGCCTCGTTGACTACGATCCGGTATACCCAGGTCTCCACATATTGTGGTTCCTTCAGGCTGTCACTTTTCAGGATTGCTTTATAGGCTGCTTCCTGTACAATATCCAGCGCGTCCGCTTCATTATGTACATAACTATAGGCAAGACGGTAATACTTCTCATATCCCTCCGTCAGGGCACGCTCCACCGCCTGTTCTTTTTTTCTGTCCGACATATATCCTTTCCTCTCTTTATGAAAATTGCATGCAATGATTTTATCCAGTGTTCATTGTAACACATCTTGCCTTTTATGTCTTAGTCAAAAAAAAACGACTTTGCGGCCTACTGATTGCTCCGTGCTACGCACTCCCGCTTCTCCGCTCCGATCCGTGCTAGACATGTGCCACTGGCACATGTCTAGCACCCTGGCATCATACTATTTTGACGCTGTATCTTTGCAAAAAGTTTCACCTGCGGATCGGGTAATTCTTCCCGGCTGCTTCGGATACACAAAAAATCCCGGGTTGCTCACCCGGGATCCTTTGAAAAGAGATGTATGAAACTATGCGTTGCATGTGTTCCTGTCGATTCAAAAATGTAAGCTCTTACATTTCGAATCATAATCATTTTACCATTATTTCGACTATTTGGCAAACAGATTTCTTACAGTTGCGACTTTTTCGCACTTTTAGCCAAAACCAGGACTTCTTTTTTGTCTAATCCTCATATTTAAAGTAATCAAAATCTGCGGCTTTGCGGCTTCCGCAGCCTCCGTTGTTGGCATAGATGCCTACCAGCGTACCAGTGTGACGCTTGGGATCGTCGGGCACGCCCTCGTCGCAGAGGTAAATACAGTTCTCCAGAGCTCCGACCTTTTCCCATTTTTGACCATCATAGCTGTAATAGAAAGTTCTGGTCAGCTTCTCCACCACTACCTTCAGATACACCGGGGTCTCCTTCACATTATCCACTTCCGCTATCAATTCCTCACCGTGGTTGCGGTTGATGACCAGTTGGATCTTTCGTCCGCCTTCATAACACAGGGAGCATCTGGCATAAGTAGCAGTACTGTAATAGCAGGTCAGACCCGCCTGTTCTCCGTCCTTATCCGGGTAGAACTCCAGCTTCGTCTCTGCCACGTAGGACAATTCCTGTTCTCTGCGCAGCAACGTATTTTTCGCCCGGATCTCATTCAGCTGTCCATCTCTGGTCCAGATCCGGAAATATCCGGGGTGCTCGGTCAGAGACCAGGAACCGTTATCCGGGTTGCGGACGAACTCCCATTCCAGATTCAGCTTTGTATCGTTAAAATCGTCGAACAGATTTCTCTCATAAATACACTCCGGCAGATCCGGTGCGATCTGTGTCAGGCTGGGACCTTTTCCTTCGTTGACGGTAAACCAGCCGTCCTCCGTCCACTGTACGGGATCCAGAGCAGACTCTCTGCCTACGGTAGTATAGTTGCCCTCGTTAGGTCTTCCGCAGAGATAATAACACCACCACTGACCGTTCTGATCCTGTACCAGTTTGCCGTGTCCGGCTCTCTGGATGGGGGCTGTGGGATCCTTCTGACGCATGACCGGATTGTAGGGAGAACATTCATAGGGGCCATAGAAATTCTTACTTCTTCCCACATTGATTCCATGACCGTAGCCGGTACCACCCTCAGCCACGATAGCGTAATAGTAACCGTCTTTTTTCATGATATGGGGGCCTTCGGAACAGCGCTCGCCTGTGCCTTCCCATGCAGTCTTCGCAGGACCAGCCACCGCCAGTCCGTCCGCAGTCAGAGGAACCGCCTGTGCCGCCTTGGCTATGATCATATATCTGCTGCCGTCATCATCCACAAAAAGTGAGGGGTCGATATCATCCACTTCCAGACATACCGGCTTGCTGTAGGGTCCTTCCGGCTTGTCAGATACCATCACCAGCTGTCTGCGCATCACGTTATTGTCACGCTTGCCATCCGCATTCAGACGCAAGGTTACATAGATATAGTATTTTCCGTCCACATATTCGATATCCGGTGCCCAGATTCCGTGGGAATCCCGGATGTCACTGATGTCCAGCCATTCCGGGTTCGTGATGGCATGGCCGATGATATGCCAGTGCACCATATCCCGGGAATGGGAAATGGGAATTGCCGGAAAATACTGGAAGCTGGAATTCACCATATAATAATCGTCACCGACACGGATCACCGAAGGATCCGGGAAAAAACCGCGTTGTACAGGGTTATGATAAGTTCTAGGTTCACTCATAGGGAGTCTCCTTTTTACATGTATTAGTCTTTCTATTTGCGCAAAGCTGCGTGTACCACGCTCATACTATAAGTGTATTCTTTACCAACTCTCCTGTCGTGCCAGTTTCCCTTTTATTTTATGACAAATATTGCGTTTTCTCCGGACATTTCAAAATTTGGCATAATTATTCCATAATGGAATACTGCATCCACTCGTATAACAGCTTCGTGCCCTCCATGATCTCGGGCGGAAGCAGCGCGCGGGCCACCAGCTTTAATTCATCGGATTCAATGTCTGTTCTGCGAAGATGGGCATAATCGCCGTCAATGCTTTCTACGATGTATTCAAAACGATTCATAGGGGTATACCTCTTTCTTTGATGTGTTTGAGATAAGTTTAAGAGGTTTTTGGGGGAGAGTCAAGGGGACGCCGCCTTATCTTCGAAAATCGCTCTGCTTTGCAGAGCACGTGCTTCGCACTTATGATTTTCTCGATAAACACCCATAAAAAACAAATGCCACAACCGAAGACTTCGACGCAGCAGCGTCTTATCGCATAAATTGCTTCGCAATTCATGCGATATCCGCTGGACTTCGCCATATCCGCACTAAAAAAGAAGCGCACTATTGCAAGCTAGCTTGCATAGTGTGCTCCCTTTTTAGCACGGCTGCGTCGAAGCGGTCCTGACGCTTACATCATTCCGCCCATGCCTGCGCCGCCGGCGGGCATTGCAGGGGTGTCTTCTTTGATATTAGCTACAACGCTTTCGGTAGTAAGTAGTGTGCTTGCTACGCTGGTAGCGTTCTGCAGAGCGCTTCTGGTAACCTTAGCGGGATCCAGGATGCCTGCGCTTACCATATCTACATATTCCTCTTTCAGAGCATCGAAACCGACACCGACCTCAGACTCACGTACCTTGTTGATGATAACGCTGCCTTCCAGTCCTGCGTTTGCTGCGATGTGATACAGAGGTGCTTCCAGTGCTTTCAGGACAATGCCTGCACCGGTCTTCTCATCACCTTCCAGACTTGCTGCCAGTTTGGCAACTTCCTTGGATGCATGAATGTATGCGGAACCGCCACCACAGATGATACCTTCCTCTACGGCTGCTCTGGTAGCTGCCAGAGCATCTTCCAGACGAAGCTTAGCTTCCTTCATCTCGGTCTCGGTAGCAGCACCTACACGGATCACTGCAACACCACCGGACAGCTTAGCCAGTCTCTCCTGTAATTTCTCTCTGTCGAAATCAGAAGTGGTCTCTTCGATCTGCTTCTTGATCTGTGCGATTCTGGACTGTAATGCTTCCTTATCGCCTTCACCGTCTACGATCACGGTGTTCTCTTTCTGTACCTTAACGGATTTTGCACGACCCAGCATATCCATTGTGGTATCTTTCAGTTCATAACCAAGCTCGGAGCTGATCACGGTACCACCGGTCAGGATTGCGATATCCTCCAGCATAGCTTTTCTTCTGTCACCATAGCCGGGAGCCTTAACAGCTACTACGTTGAAAGTACCACGAAGCTTGTTAACGATCAGGGTGGTCAGTGCCTCGCCCTCTACATCCTCAGCGATGATCAGCAGCTTAGCGCCGGACTGAACGATCTGCTCTAACAGAGGCAGGATCTCCTGAATGTTGGAGATCTTCTTGTCAGTGATCAGGATATAAGGGTTATCCAGAACAGCTTCCATCTTATCCATATCGGTTGCCATGTAAGCGGAAATATAACCTCTGTCGAACTGCATACCTTCTACCAGATCCAGTTCGGTCTGCATGGTCTTGGACTCTTCAATGGTGATAACACCGTTGTTGCTTACCTTCTCCATAGCATCTGCAACCAGCTGTCCTACAGCCTCATCCCCTGCGGAGATTGCAGCTACTCTTGCGATGTGCTCCTTGCCGTTTACTTTCTGGCTCATCTTACCGATGGCTTCTACTGCACATGCGGTTGCTTTCTTCATACCTTTTCTCAGGATGATGGGGTTAGCACCTGCTGCCAGGTTCTTCATCCCTGCATTTACCATAGCCTGTGCCAGAACGGTTGCGGTGGTAGTACCATCACCGGCTACATCGTTGGTCTTGGTAGCTACTTCCTTTACCAGCTGTGCACCCATGTTCTCGAATGCATCTTCCAGCTCGATCTCTTTTGCAATGGTAACACCATCGTTGGTGATCAGGGGTGCGCCGAAGGACTTATCCAGTACTACGTTTCTTCCTTTGGGTCCTAAGGTTACTCTTACGGTATCTGCCAGCTGGTTTACACCAGCCTCTAATGCTGCACGGGCTTCTGCGCCGTATTTAATCTCTTTTGCCATAATAATCAGCCTCCAATTTATTTGTTCTTAGTCTTAATTTCTTTTTAGGTTTGCAATTACTGAATGATTGCAAGGATGTCGCTCTGCTTTACGATGATGTACTCTTCATCATCCAGCTTTACTTCGGTTCCTGAGTATTTGGAATAGATGACCTGATCGCCAACCTTAACTTCCATCTTTACTTCCTTACCGTCTACGACACCGCCGGGGCCGACAGCAACAACTTCTGCCTGCTGGGGCTTTTCCTTATTCTGACCGGGGAGCACGATACCGGACTTGGTAGTCTCCTCTGCAACTAACTGTTTTAATACTACTCTGTCACCTAAAGGTTTCAAACTCATGACAACTGCCTCCTTATAACTATTTAAATATCATATTACTCTTTTTCATTTGTTAGCACTCATTTTTATCGAGTGCTAATTTCTATAGTTTATATTAGTTTTATATGCCGAGTTTTTCAAACGCATTCACCGTTGTTTAAATAACTATTTCTTTTATTTTCTCGTTTTATCTCAGTTTTTCTAATGTTTTTATATTACATGTGTAAAAATGCGATTTAATATTTCGTTTATAATTCTGAAAATCCATATCCGGTTCATCCCTTGCAAACTCCTGTGCAGACATAAAGCTATACCGGTTACATCGTATAAGCAAAAAGCAGCCGGGGATCTTATCATTATCCCAAGCTGCTTCTGTTCCGCTCTGTATTTACTTTCCCGTCCTATGCGTTCTTGGATTCCTCATGCCATTTCTGCCACTTCTTCTTATAAATAAAGTAGCAGGGGATTCCTACGAATACCATTCCGCCTAAGATATTGCCGATGGTAACGGGAATAAAGTTGTTCAGGCTGTGCAGTACTGTCAGTCCCTGGATCTGCTCTGCGGTCAGGCCGTATGCTTCCTGTGCCTTTGCAACATACGCGGGATTCTGTGCAGCCATCATGCCTACAGGAATGTAGAACATATTTGCAACACAGTGCTCGAAACCGCCGACTACGAAGGCCATGATCGGGAAGAAGATCGCCCAGATCTTACCGACGATATCCGTAGCTGCCGCTGCCATCAGGATCGCAATACATACCAGAATGTTACACAGGATACCGGAGGTAATTCCTTTCAGCGGAGAAATGCCTACCTTGCCGACTGCCACTTTGATGGCATAAGCCCCCAGCAATCCGCCGGTGTAGTCCAGATTTCCGGAAAAGTAGATCAGGGTATCAATGATCAGCGCGCCGATCAGGTTACTGAAATATACCACGATCAGATTGCGGATACATTCGAACCAGGTCACCTTTTTGCCTACCACGTCCATGACGATCAGGCAGTTGCCGGTGAAAAGTTCTCCACCTACAAATACAATGATCATCAGTCCCACAGGGAAGATGATACCGGCTACGAATCGGGCCAGACCTACGTTGTCAATAGCATGCGCCGCAGTACTGCTGGTAGCTCCGCCCAGTGCAATGAAAGCACCTGCCATAATGCCTAACAGGATCATCTTGCCCAGAGGAAGATGTGCCTTGCCCTCTCCGGCCTTCATGTTATTATCAATGACTTCTGCCGGGGTATTAAAATGCTGTTCCATATTTTCCCTCATTTCCGTACAGCCCTTATCTGCCGTACTTTCTCATACTCATTTACTACCTATATTACACGAAATCTGCGTCGGGAAGCAAGCTTTTCCCCCTATGTATCTGATTATATACATTTCCTTTCACCGTTTTTGTCATAACACAGTCTTTTTTTGTAAAATTTATGCAAAAAAATAGTAGACAAAAGCCGAAATGTGTAATATACTTAAGATGTTCGGCGAGAGCCGAACCGCTTATATAAGTAGATTTCCGGAAGAATTCCCCTTTTACACAATTAAAGTGGCTGCAGGTTTCCCGCCTGCGGCTGCTTTAATTGTGTTATAAGGTATTTTTTGTGATTTTCCTCGGAATTGCAAAAGTTTTTGCAAAAATTTAAAATTTTCACTTGCTAAATGATAAACATCTATGCTATAATAGCTTTCGTCAGTGATTCAGCTGATACAATTTCATAGGGGAATAGTACAGCGGTAGTGCGGCGGTCTCCAAAACCGTTAACGGGGGTTCGATCCCCTCTTCCCCTGCTTTAAAAAGTCGATGTTATCGGCTTTTTTTATTTTCTGTTTTGGTAACACTTTTTACCTCACCATGGCGCGATCTGAAGAATCACGCCATGATGGGGTGTTATTTTAATGTGAATTAACAGGAATGTTTTTCATCATGATATTGAACATACGTTCGATTTATGTTATACTGTATTTGTGTAATCGAACAGAAAGCGGATGCGATTTTCCGATTGTTAGATGCCCTCTAGTCTTACAAAGGAGGGTGATGCCCATGAATACGATGGAAGTACTTACTCTGTTGTTAGTTGTCTTTGCAGCTTTATCATACATTGACAGACATGGTGACGATAATAACAAAAAGAAATAGCATCCCCTCGCCAAAGTAGATGCTATTTCTTTTCTAGTATTTTACTGAGGGCAAATCGGAATTTTCACCTCCGACTTACTTTCTAAATAGATTATACACCAAGAGGGATTGAGAAATCAATCCCTCTTACTTTTTTATTTCTCAAATCTCCTCTTTCTCCGCATCCGGCGCAATCACCGCCCCAATAGCGGTAGCATAATCAGAATACTCCGGAATAGTAATCTTTACATCCCACAGGCTCTTGAAGTCCTCTATGATCTGGCGGCATTCGAAGAATTTGGTCAGGCCGCCGATGAGGATATAATCCTTGATGCCGGTGTTCCGGGAGGCCAGGATTCCGGCCTGGCAGATGTTCTCGATGACCATATGGACGATACCAGCCGCGATGTCTTCGGGCTTGGACTGGGCATCCGCTTTGCCGAAGTTGGACGCAGTCACGTCCAGGTTCAGGCCGGGGAGCTTTTCCTTGGCCAGATCGCCGATCCGCAGGTCGATCTTTGCCACGTCACCTTTCCGGGACAGAGGGACGATCTCATGGATGTCCCCGGTATTCAGTATGATCGAGGACAGTCCGCAGATGGTTCCGCCACCGAGGCCGACACCACCTAAATGCTTCATCTCATTCTCCGTCACCTTGACGAAAAAGCTTCCGGTTCCCATACTGATAACGATAACTTCCTTTTTATCCGTCAGATAATAGCCTCCGGTTCCTGTGGCAACGAATTCATCTACCTTATAGGTCGGACGGTCGTATACCGCTTTCTCCACATATTTGCTTCCCACGCCGGTGATATAGACACCTTCCACATCTAAAAGCTGCAGATTATTCTCATACAGATATCTTCCGAAAGCACCGTAGAGGGATGCCACCTGGCTGTCTGCCTTGACTGCCATGGGCGGAAGCATATGTTCTCCTTCAAAAGCTACGATCTTGGTGGTACTGCTGCCGATATCAATTCCTATTCTTACGGCCATATCTTTGTCCTCCTCATAATGAAATGCTAAAAAGCTTCTTTAGAACAATCGGTCCATGGCATCCTGCACGGAGCTGACGCCGATGACACGGATTTTGCTTCCTTTTTTGCACTCTTCCAGTGACACGTAGGGCACCACGCATTCCTCGAAGCCCAGTTTCTCCGCCTCCGCCACACGCTGTTTTGCCATGCTGACCGCGCGGACTTCGCCGCTTAATCCCACTTCTCCGAAAGCTACCATTTTCGGATTCAATGCCTTATTCCGGAAGCTGGACAGAATCGCCAGCACGATTCCCAGATCAATGGCCGGCTCCTGGATCTTGATACCTCCCGTAATATTCACGTAGGCATCGCAGGAGGACAGCTGCACTCCCGATCTCTTCTCCAATACCGCCATCAGCAGGTTCACACGGTTGAAATCCGTACCGGTGGTCTGTCTTCTGGGGATGCCGAAATTACTGTGGCACACCAGTGCCTGCAATTCGATCAGAAGCGGTCTGGTGCCCTCCATGGTACACGCCACCACAGAGCCGCTGGCATTCTCCGGCCGTCCGTTCAGCATATATTCCGAAGGATTCTTGACCTCTGCCAGTCCCGTTTCCCGCATCTCGAAAACACCGATCTCGTTCGTAGATCCAAAACGGTTCTTCACCCCCCGCAGAATACGGTAGGACGCATGTCTGTCCCCTTCAAAATAAAGAACGGTATCCACCATATGTTCCAGCACTCTGGGACCTGCCACCGTACCTTCCTTGGTCACATGGCCTACAATGAAGATTGAGATTCCCAGTCCCTTTGCCAGCTGCAGCAAAATACCGGTGGATTCCCGCACCTGAGACACGCTTCCCGGCGCCGCCGACACGTTCTCGTTGTACATGGTCTGTATGGAGTCGATGATCACGACCTCCGGCTTGCTCTTGCGGATCACTTCACTGATGATATCCAGATTCGTCTCACACAGTAGCAGCATATGCTCCGAAAAAGCCCCCAGACGGTCCGCCCGCATCTTGATCTGTACCTTGGATTCCTCACCGGAAATATACAATACTTTATGTCCCGCCGTGGATAAGTTATGGCAGACCTGCAATAACAGTGTGGATTTACCGATACCGGGGTCTCCGCCTACCAGCGTCAGAGATCCCTGCACAATGCCGCCTCCCAGCACCCGGTCCAGTTCCTTAATTCCGGTGAGAGTCTTATTTTCCTCCCGGATAGTGATCTCCGACAGCACACAGGGCTCCGAAGCCTCTCTCCTGTCTCTCTTTGCACCGTTTCCGGTATTTTTCAATTCCGTTTTATCTATCGTCTCTTCCACGAAAGTATTCCACTCTCTGCAACCGGGACATTGTCCCAGCCATTTCGTGGATTCATAGCCACAGTTCTGACAGAAAAATACAGTGGCCGTCTTTCCTTTTGCCATGCTCTCTCCTCAATCGTTGTAATACCTATTCAGCCCCCGCAAAACCGCCTCCGGAAACTCTGAATATTTAAAAAAAGCCCAGTCACGAAGTACTACAATATCCTCCGTGCCTGGACTCCTTTGCAGTGCGTCCTTACGCCTCTACGATCTTAACAGGTACTTCACCTGCTGCTTCCAGTTCTACGCTCAGGCTCAGTTTGCCGCCAAGTCCGGTTTTCATGGTTCCTACGTTCTTACCGTCGATAAATACTTCGTACTCGGTATCGTCCTTCAGTCCTACGGTGATCTGGGAATCCTCGTCACCTTCTACGATGAACTCCACACTGTTGTCAGCTTCCTTGAACTCCAGTACACTGGTTCCGGGAACAGATTCATATAAAAACATGCCGTTCTTTTCCAGCTTTGTCATCTCATTGTAGGTCTTAACCTTCAGCAGATCTCCTGCATGCTCATAATCTTCCACTTTTGCCTTCTTGGCCAGCTTGTGATTACCAAAGCTGATAGATCCGTCTGCTTCACTGCGAAGTATTTCTTCCACTACTGCCATCTGTCTGTCCTCCTGAAAGTAACTGCATCCGCAATACATCTTTCTCTTTCGTTCTTTGCGAATGGGGTTTGAATAGTTACAGTATAATATATCTCACCCTGTTTTTCTACAAAAAAATTATTTATTTTTCACGGTAAATACAACTTTTCCATCCTTGAATCCGGCGGATACCTTATCTCCCGGTACCACCTTTTTCTGCAGGATCTCCTCTGCCAGAGCATCCTCTACCACGGACTGGATCGCACGCTTCAAGGGTCTTGCTCCCATCTTGTTATCCGCATATTTGGATACCAGATGCTCCTTCAGCGCTGCTGTGATGGTCAGATGGATCCCCAGCTGATCCTCACATCTCTTGTACAGATTGGATGCCAGAAGATTCACGATCTCCTTCATGTTCTCATTGTTCAGCTGGTGGAACACGATAATATCATCAATACGGTTGATAAATTCCGGCTTGAAGCTGCGCTTTACTTCTTCCATGACATTGGATTTCATCTTCTCGTAATCCTTTGTCTCGCTCTTCTCTGTGGCAAAGCCCAGATTCTTGGGATCCACGATACGCTGTGCACCCGCATTGGAAGTCATGATCAGCACAGTGTTCTTGAAGCTGACCTTGCGTCCCTTGGAGTCCGTGATATGACCGTCATCCAGTACCTGCAAAAGTACATTAAATACATCCGGATGTGCTTTCTCGATCTCGTCAAACAGAACAACAGAGTAGGGATTACGGCGAACCTTCTCGCTCAGCTGTCCGCCATCTTCAAAGCCTACATATCCGGGCGGTGATCCGATCATCTTGGAGACCGAATGGCCTTCCATGTATTCGGACATATCAACACGGATCATGGCATCTTCAGAGCCGAACATGGCTTCTGCCAATGCCTTGGACAGTTCCGTCTTACCAACACCGGTAGGACCTAAGAACAGGAAGGAGCCGATGGGACGGTTGGGATCCTTCAGACCCACACGGCCTCTGCGCATGGCCCTGGCCACTGCGGTCACTGCTTCCTCCTGGCCGATGACACGCTTATGCAGCGTCTTCTCCAGTTTTAACAGTCGTTCGCTCTCTTTTTCCGCCAGCTTCTGTACGGGGATCTTGGTCCACTGGGCAACGACCTCGGCGATTTCATTCTCACCGATACTGATAACATTGCCCGCTTCCTGTTTCTCCCGCTTTTTCATCAGGCGGTCATATTTTTTCACCAGCGCATCCTGCTGCTTCTTGATCTCTGCCATCTGGTCAAATGCTTCCATGCGGATAGCTCTCTCCATCTCCTGATCCATCTCGTGGATACGGTCAGCGATCTCCTTCGCTTTATCCGGGGCATCCAATGCACTCAGTCTTGCGCTTGCCGAAGCTTCATCGATCAGATCGATGGCCTTATCCGGCAGATTTCTGTCATTGATATAACGGCTGGACAATCTGACAGCAGCCTCAATGGCCTCCGGGGTGATCTGCACATGGTGATGATCCTCATATTTTCCTTTGATGCCCTCCAGAATACGGACCGCCTCTTCCTCTGTAGGTTCTTCCACAGTCACCGGCTGGAATCTGCGCTCCAGAGCCGCATCCTTCTCAATATACTTGCGATATTCCGCAATGGTGGTGGCACCAATCAGCTGGATCTCTCCACGGGCCAGGGAAGGCTTCATGATATTGGAAGCGTCAATGGCGCCTTCCGCACCTCCGGCACCAATGATCGTATGAAGTTCATCCAGGAATAAAATAATATTCCCGTCCTCCGTCACTTCCTTCAATACCTTCTTGATACGTTCCTCGAACTCGCCACGGTACTTACTTCCTGCCACCATTCCCGACAAATCCAGTGTCAGTACTCTCTTATTCTGCACGGTAAAAGGTACGTCTCCTGCCACAATGCGGGCTGCCAGACCTTCTACCACGGCGGTCTTACCTACACCGGGTTCTCCGACGAGACAGGGATTGTTCTTCGTGCGGCGACTTAAGATCTGCACTACTCTGCGGATCTCTTCTTCTCTGCCTACCACAGGATCCAATTTTCCTTCTCTGGCCAGAGCCGTCAGGTCTCTGCTGTATTGTTCCAGTGTAGACTGCTTCGCCTTGCGGTCTCCCTTTTTCCCCAGATCTTCCTTGTACAGATTGCCGTCCTGTCCGATGGCGATCAGGGTATCTACATAGATCTTCTGCACATTGGCTCCCAACGTGTTCAGCAGACGCACGGCAACATTCTCGCCCTCTTTGATCAGTGCAAGAAGCAGATGCTCCGTGCCGGTCTGCTTCTGTCCGAAACGGGCAGCCTGGCGGTGTGCCTCTTCCAGAATCCGGGCAGCTCTGGGAGAATATCCCTCTTTGTCCTTCACGGCCACACCGTTTTCAAAGGCGATCAGATCCCGGATCATTTCCATGACCTGATCCACTTCTACTCCGTTATCCGCCAACACTTTTGCGGCTACACCGGTATCTTCCTTCAGGAGTCCCACCAGAATGTGTTCGGTCCCGATATAGCCCTGTTTCAGGCCTCTGGCGCATCTGCCGGCCTGGGCAAGCGCATTCTGCGCTTTATCCGTAAACTGTGACTGCATCAATTCAGTCCTCCATATTCTTCATAAATTTCATCAATCAATTCATGTACTTCCTGCCTGGAAATATTTTTGCAGCTGCTCTTAGCAAGTATTACCTGCAGTTCCTTCCGCAATTCATCCACCGCACGCATACGGTCCACATCCAGAGCGATCACGGCTCCCTTTCGCCTGTCGACCTTGACATAGCCCTCCTGCTTCAGAACCGTATAGGCCTTATTTACAGTATGCATATTGATCCCGATGGTATCCGCCAGCTGCCGTACACTCGGCAGGGAATCTCCCTCATGAAACTGTGACGTGGCAATTCCCATGATGATCTGATTGCGCAGTTGCATATAGAGCGCTTCATCACTATTGAAATCTATCTCTATTATCATCAAAATCACTCCCTTCCCACTGTCACCGATTGTTATACGTCTATTATAACAGTGAGGGCGGTGCTGTCAACTGCAGACCGGGAAAGTTTATCAAAATTTTAAAAAGAAAGCGGCATCCCACTCTCGTAAGATGCCGTTTCCGGTCTTTTTATTCCTATTGTTCTTCGTCGCCGTCCCAGTTCAGGAATTCGAATTCGAACTCGTCATCATCGGACATGAAGTTCTTGGACTTCCAGCCGGGATCCTGCGGATTACCGTTATTCTGTGCCGGTTTTACCGGTCTGTCTACTTGCGGTGCGGGTCTTCCGGTCTGGGGTGCTGCAGGTCTGGTTCCCTGCGGTGCGGGTCTTCCGGTCTGGGGTGCTGCAGGTCTGGTTCCCTGCGGTGCGGGTCTTCCGGTCTGGGGTGCTGCTGGTCTGGTTCCCTGCGGTGCGGGTCTTCCGGCCTGGGGTGCCGTAGGTCTGGCTCCCTGTGTCGCGGGTCTTGCCTGCTGGCCTGCCGGTCTCTGTCCCTGCACCGGTCTGCCGCCCTGTCCGGCGGGCTTTCCTGCGGGACGTCTCTCTGCTCCCACTTCATGCATCACTTTCTGGCCTCCCTGGGTTCTGCCGCCCTGAGGTGCCGGTCTTCCACCCTGACCTCTGCCGGTCTGGGGTCTGTCCACTCTTCTTCTGCGAAGTGCTGCTTCCTCCGCATCAGAGAAATCAGCCGCATCCGTCATATCCTTGATCTTGAAGATCAGCAGAGTGACTGCTGCCGCCGCTGCCACCAGAAGAATGACAAGAATAATGATCACGACCTTCTGACTGGTGATCTTCTTCTGATTGGTCTCAAACTGCGCATTGATCTCAGTAATCTGGTCAATAGAGCTGAACAGATCATCGATCTTGTATTGTTTCTGTCCTACCATATCTAACAGATACCATGCATCTCCCTGCAACTGGGTATCCCAGTCCTTGGAAGTGGTCTGTGTATCTTCGGCGGGCTGTTCTTCCGAAGGCTGTTCTTCCGCAGGCTGCTCTGTGGAAGGTGCCTGCAGTTCTCCGGATAACGCCACATAATCGGAACGGATAAATCCGGTCACTTCGGTATTGTTGGCGATGAAATTCACCTGATACCAGGTATTGCCGTCCGTACCGGTAGCCTGTCCGGTGACGGTCAGAGCCATTCCGTTCTCTGCTGTGGTTACGATCTGGCTCGTGGTAGATGCATTGCTGCGCACACGCACCGACTGTCCGCCCGTCACGGTAGCACTTACAGGCTCCACCGCTGTGACATCCACCGGTGTTTCATTCACTGCCGGAGCCGGTGTTGCTGCGGTAGTCGTCGTTGTAGTTGTCGTGGTGGTCGTAGTTGAAGAAGACGGCGGGGTAGATCCGTCGGTAATGCTTACCAGATCGGAACGAATATATCCCAGCGTATTCGCATCCACATATACCTCATACCAGGTATAGCCATCCGCTCCCTTGGTCTGGCTCTTGATGGAAATGGTCTTATCCTTTGCCGCACTGCCGATGACTTCACTGGAAGAATCCGCACTCTTACGGATCTTTGCACTGGATGCTGTTACCTTGGCTGCGCTTTCCGCATGGCTGACAAACGCCAGATTCTCGGCAAAAAGTCCTGCTCCCAGCACAAGCACCAATGCAAGCATTCCCCAGAAAGCCTTGAATTTACTTGTTCTCTGTACTGTCTTTTTCATCTGCAACTCCTTCTGTATCCTGACATGTCTTACGCTTCATCGATTGCCTTGCCAATGTCATGACGCATGTATTTGTTCTCGAAGGTGATCCATTCCGTTGCCGCATAGGCATTGGCACGGGCCTCCTTCAGGGTAGCTCCCTTGGCTGTCACTCCCAGAACACGTCCGCCGTTTGTCACGATTCCCTTGTCTGTGAGCTTCGTTCCCGCATGGAAACAATAATAGCCGTCTTTTCCGTTGAACTTCTCCAATCCGTTTATCACATAACCCTTCTCATAGGATACCGGATAGCCATCACTGGCCAGAACCACACAGACTGCAGCATTGTCTTCAAACTGCAGATCGATCTGATCCAGAGTACCGTCCACACAAGCCTCCATGACCTCGATAATATCGTTCTTCATGCGGGGCAGTACCACCTGTGCCTCCGGGTCACCGAATCTTGCATTGTACTCCAGTACTTTGGGGCCGTTCGGTGTCAGCATCAGTCCGAAGAAAATAACGCCTTTGAAAGGTCTGCCTTCCGCTGCCATGGCATCCACCGTAGCCTGGTAAATATATTTCTTGCAGAATGCATCCACTTCTTCGGTATAGAACGGGCTGGGAGAAAAGGTTCCCATACCGCCGGTATTCAGTCCCTGATCGCCATCCTTCGCTCTCTTGTGATCCTGTGCAGAAGTCATGATCCGGATGGTCTTGCCATCTACAAAGGAAAGTACACTGACTTCTCTTCCGGTCATAAACTCTTCGATGACCATACGATTACCAGCCGCACCGAATTTCTTGTCCAGCATGATCTCATCCACACCTGCCAGAGCTTCCTCCAACGTATTGCAGATCAGTACGCCTTTTCCCAGTGCCAGGCCGTCTGCCTTCAGCACGGTAGGGAAACTTGCCTGCTCCTTCAGATATTTGATGGCATCCTCCGCATTATCGAAATTCTCATAGGCTGCGGTAGGAATTTTATATTTTTTCATAAGATCCTTGGAAAAAGCCTTGCTGCCCTCCAGGATTGCTGCATTTTTACGGGGTCCGAAAGCACGCAGGCCCTCTGCCTCCAGTGCATCTACCAGTCCGCCTACCAGAGGATCGTCCATACCTACGATGGTCAGGTCAACGGCCTGTTCCTTCGCAAAAGCAACGATCTTGTCAAATTCCATGGCTCCGATGGGAACACATTCTGCGATCTGACCGATTCCGGCATTGCCCGGAGCACAATAGATCTTATCTACCTTAGGACTCTTTGCAACACAGGTTGCAATGGCATGCTCTCTGCCACCGCCACCTACGATCAATACTTTCATACCCATATTATGTTTCTCCTTATTCCGTAACTATTCACCCCCATTCGCAAAACCGCCTCTGCGAGGCTTTCCTGAATAACATGTTTGTATGCTATTTGCTCATGGTGATTACTTCGCCCATTGGCTCTGAATAGTTACTCATTTGTTATGCTTTACTTTGCCGTCTACGACGCAGATCCGTCCGTTGGCAATGTCATCCACCGCCTGAGGCAGAAGCAGCCACTCAGCCTGTTCCATGACACGTCTCTGTAAGATTTCCGGGGTATCATCATCTTCCACTGCCACTGCTTTCTGTGCAATGATAGGGCCTTCATCCATGCCTTCATTCACAAAATGCACGGTGGCTCCGGTGACCTTCACACCGCGCTCCAGTGCCTTTTCATGCACATGAAGTCCATAGTATCCCACACCACAGAAAGAGGGGATCAGAGACGGATGAATATTGATGATCCGGTTGCTGTATTCGTGTACCATTGCCTCCGGGATCTTCACCAGGAATCCTGCCAGTACGATTAAGTCCGGAGCAAACTCCTTCACCTTTGCAAGCAGTGCCTCATTAAACACTTCTCTGCTCTCATAATCCTTCGGAGACACACAGACTGCGGGAATCCCGACATTCCGTGCTCTCTCCAGGCTCTTCACCGTCTTGTTGTTGCTGATGACACCGACGATCTGCGCATTGGTGACCTTGCCCGCTGCGGTAGCATCAATGATCGCCTGCAGATTCGTTCCGCCACCGGATACCAGTACGACTACTCTTAACATAGGGTCACACCCTTTTCACCGGCTTCGCAGGTACCTACCACGTAAGCGGTCTCCCCTGCTGCCTTCAGTGCTTCCAGAGTCTTGTCCACATCTGCGGGATCCAGTGCCAGCACCATGCCAAGCCCCATGTTGTAGGTGTTGTACATCATCTCGTCAGCAATGTTGCCCTTTTTCTGCATCAGACGGAAAATAGCGGGTACTTCGTAGCTGTCCTTCTTCACAACTGCGCGGATGCCGTCAGGAAGCATTCTGGGAATATTCTCATAGAAACCGCCGCCGGTAATATGGCTGCAGCCCTTTACCTTAACGCCTGCGTTCTTCACAGACTTCATAGCCTTCACATAGATTCTGGTGGGAGCAAGCAGTGCTTCACCCAGAGTCTTGCCCAGTTCGTCATAATAGGTATCCAGGCTCTCTTTGGTCATATCGAATACCTTTCTCACCAGGGAGAAACCGTTGGAATGTACACCGGAGGAAGCGATTCCCACCAGTACATCACCGGGCTTGATGTTCTCGCCGGTGATCAGATCCTTACGCTCTACCACACCTACTGCAAATCCAGCCAGATCGTACTCATCCTCAGGCATCAGTCCGGGATGCTCTGCGGTCTCACCACCTACCAGTGCTGCGTCAGACTGCTTACAGCCCTCTGCCACGCCCTTTACGATGGTAGCGATCTTCTCGGGAATATTGCGTCCACATGCGATATAATCCAGGAAAAATAAAGGTTCGCCACCTGCACATGCCACATCATTTACACACATGGCCACACAGTCGATACCGATGGTATCATGCTTGTCCATTAAAAATGCCAGCTTCAGCTTGGTGCCTACACCATCGGTTCCGGACAGGAGCACGGGATCCTCCATATCTTTGATGGCACTTAAGGAAAATGCTCCGGAGAAACCACCGATACCGCCCATTACTTCGGGACGCATGGTCTCCTTCACATACTTCTTCATCAGTTCTACAGACTTGTAGCCTGCTTCGATGTCTACTCCAGCTTTCTTGTAATCCATTTTCTCCTCATTTCCGCCGCAGGGGCTCTTTCGTTTTATTTGGTGGGGCAGCCTCTTAAGAGGTCCCGGATTCTCTGTCTTATTTTCTTATTTTTTCATGCCTTCCAGGTAAGCTTTGTAACCGATTTCCTGCAATTTTGCATCCTTGGCTTCTACCTGTTCTTTTAATTTGGTGCTGTATGCTTTTAACTTTCCGAGAAGTTCTGCGTCGGAAGTAGCCAGGATCTTGGCTGCCAGAAGTCCTGCATTGGCGCCGCCGTTAATGGCTACTGTGGCAACCGGGATGCCGGAGGGCATCTGAACGATGGAATACAGAGAATCTCTGCCTCCCAGGGAAGTGGTGTGCATCGGGATTCCGATGACGGGCATAGGGAAAATAGCGGCACACATGCCGGGCAGATGCGCTGCCATACCGGCTCCGGCAATGATCACCTTGAAGCCTTTTTCCTCCGCACTTTTTGCATACTCAAAAAACACATCCGGCTCTCTGTGAGCGCTGATCACGGTCATCTCATAAGGGATGCCCAGTTCTTCCAGAATGTCTGCGGCTTTCGCCATCACAGGCATATCGGAATCACTACCCATTACAATGCCAACCTTAGGGCAATTCTCTGTATTTGCCATAATGTCCTCCTCATGTATCGGTTGCACCGATTTTATCCATATATATTTTATCTTACTAAAATCTTTTCAATGATGCAATGGTTTTATGAAATCTTATGATAACTATTCAGAGCCATGCAAAATTGCTTTCTGCAAATGCTTGCTGAATAGTTTTAATCCAACTCCCGCAGCGGCTCATTCAGTTCTTCCGTTCCGGGAAGGACAAATCTACCGTTCGCAATAATGGGGATCCGCCCGCCGTCCTTTTTCACTGCGGTCAGCTCTGCCAGTTCATCGTAAGGAATGGTAATGTCCGTATGGCAGTTAAAATAAGCCTTGGAAGGATTCACACTGCGAAGGGCGGCCACCTCATTGTCTCTGGCCACGATCTCTTTACCGTCGGGATTGTATACCTTCACCTCTTCCGCATGGGAATAGCAGGTATCGCCCACTGCAAAATGCGGTCCCATCTTCTCCGCGATCAGGATCGGCATCCTGGCTTCCACGCCCAGACGCTTTGCTGCCACATAAGCCGTGGTGTTGGTACCGATGGCAAATTCTCCCAGCGGCAGTGTCTTATGGCGGAACAGGATATTTTCCTTAATGAATGCCTTGTTCTCTTCCTCCGTGGCAAAATTAGCACAGTTGTAGTTTTTAATCCTGCCGTTTTCGAAGGTGATCTCCAGATTCTTATATTCCAAGCCGTTCAGGAACACTTTTGTCACATGCAGCACACCGTTTGTGCCTTCCAGCACCGGAGAGGTAAATACTTCTCCCACGGGAATATTCACGTCTGCCACGCAGTTTTCAAAAATAGTTTCTTTGGCAGGATCTTTGAGCTTCCACAGATTCACTGTGATATCCGTGTGATTACCGTTACAGCCCTTCACCTCACAGTGGTCTGCCTGATCCAGCGCATCGATGATGGTCTGCTGGATCCTCTGATATTTTTTATAATTCAGGGTGTTGATCCGAATAGTCTCCCGGAAAAGTTCTTCAAAGCAGTCCCCTACCTCCGGGATGGGGAACGCAATAATCGTAAAGCTGCGCTCTTCCTCAATAATATACTGTCTCTGCAGCTGTCCCATCTGGGCGCGGTGCTCCACCATAAGAGTGCTCTGCTCATCCGTCATTTTCACCGCTTCCGGCTTGTTCACCGGTGCGAAATCTTTCTCACCGAAGGTCTCCACCACGGCCGGGCCCGCATAGCTTCTGGCCTCTGTCTTATATTTTTCAAAAGCGGTATGCATGACTTCCAGTTTCCGGCTGCAATACATTTTATCCAGGAACAGTGCCTTGTCATCCTTGTGATCGAACTCATACTGTCTGTTGGGGCTGACACTGTAGAAGCCGTTTTTATAAATGGATGGATTATATAAAATACTGGCAGCTGCACGATAGATCACAGGCTGCAATCCCATTTTGTCAAAATTCTCCAGAGCTCTCCGCATCATGCGTTCGAAGCCCAACTGATAACGGACATCCACCGCAGCTTTTTTCGACAGATCCTTGCCGGTCACTTCAAAACCGATACGGTACCCCTCGGTATAAGTGTCTGCCATGGTATTTATGGTCTCTTCCGGCAGGGAATTCAGGAATTTCGCCATTGCCAGTTCATTTTCCCCCACGTATTCTCCATAGGCATAGAGATAACGCAGATCGGTCAGTTCCGCCCTTCGGATAATGTCTGCCGCAAAATTATTCCCCGGGCATACCAGTTCCCGTACCCGTGCTTCCGCCGCCACATCCGCGTAATCGCTGACGAACCAGTAAAGGATCTCACGGATGGACGCATAAGACGGAAGTCTGTGATTCTCCTGCTCCTCATATACAAATGCCGCATATACCTCAGAAAACAGTTCCATACGGATCACCAGTTCGTCCAGTCTTCCCTCATAGGTAAAACCGATCAAGCTCCGCATTTCCGTATAAAGGAAGGCGGCCAGTGCGCCGAATTCTTCTCCCAGACACTTTACAGCTACCGCAGGATTAGCAAAGCTGTTCTCATAATTTTCCGGTAAAATATCTTCATACAGGGCATGGTTACGCTGTTTCAGCTCTTCCAAAGTGGCAGTGTTCTGTTTTCCCTGCTCCAGGAACTGTCTGGTATCCTCGATCAGCAGTAAAAATTTTGCTACCGCTGTAAAATATTCTTTCCAGTGCTGCAGGCTTTCTTCCTGCCAGTCCTCCCCGGGGATCTCCCGGATCCGGTCTAAGGCCAGTTCCAGACGTTCCAGTAATAATTCTCTTTCTTCCATAGATCTGATTGCTCCTTCTATCTAAATAACTGCTGTGTGATCCAATGCTTCTGTTCCAGAATATCCGTTACAGACGGCTTCCCAGATACAGCAAAAAGCTGACACCTCCAAGGGCAACAACATTTAATATTGTTCCCAGCACGGGAAAGATACGATAGATATCTTTTTCCCGAAGGGTCAGTATTCCCAGGATCAGTCCGATCAGGGAATAGATGGTGGCCAACACACCGGTAACACCGTATCCACCGTGCATCACGCCGCCCTGACTGTAGGACAGATACGTCACGATCCCCAGGGACACCAGACTGATGCCCCCCAGGATGGTCGACATGATCGCCCTGTTGGAATGTTTTTTATTCGTAAAAATGTAGTTCTTTTTCCGCATACTATTTTCAAGCCTTTCAGTAACCTGCACTCCCCCATGGAACCCGAAAAGGGCACTTCCGGTATGGAAATGCCCAATTTTCACGCCCTGACGACGTTTTCCTTCTCATTTGTGATCAGAACAGAATACGTGATTTGCCGGAGACCAGCTTGCCGCCACTGATGATCAGCAACACACCTGCCGCGATTCCGACTACCAGGGAAATGACTCCCAGTACAATATTCAGAGCACCTGCTCCACGCATGATCTTATAGATTTTCTCTTCCATGGAATCCTCCTGTCTTCTATCCAAAACTTTCGAAGCCGTCTGCTTAAGCACCGTATACAGCATAATATTCGTCGATTGCCTTCTTCAGAGTATCATCAATGTATACCTGTCCCTTGTAAGGCTTGTTGTACAGATGATCGATGACATCCTGCATGGTTACGATGGCATGTGCATCAAATCCGTACTTTTCCTTGATCTCTTCCAGTGCGCTGACCTTGCCGCCCAGACCCTTTTCCATACGGTTCAGGGATACCATCAGACCAACGATTTCTACATTGGCTGCTCCTCTTACCTTGGGAACGGTCTCTTCCATAGATTTGCCGGAAGTGGTAACATCCTCGATCATGATGACTCTGTCGCCATCTTTTAAGGAGCTTCCCAGGAAGCTTCCCTTATCTGCGCCATGATCTTTCTCTTCCTTGCGGTCGGAACAGTAACGAACCTCTTTGCCGTATAATTTGCTGTAAGCCACTGCGGTTACAACACTGATGGGAATGCCCTTATAGGCAGGTCCGAACAATACATCAAAATCGTCACCGTAGGTATCGTGAATTGCTTTCGCATAGCTCTCGCCCAGCTTCATCAGCTGAGAACCGGTGACATACGCACCTGCGTTCATGAAGAAAGGAGACTTTCTGCCACTCTTTAAGGTAAACTCGCCAAACTTCAACGCCTGACAATCCACCATGAATTCAATAAATTCCTGCTTGTACTGTTCCATTGTATCTAAAAACCTCCGTGACTAACGTATCTTTTTCAGTTCTGTCCTTTATCATACCATACTTTTTTTTAACATTCAATGAGTTTCCTTGGGAAGAAAAAAGGCAGTCCATCGACTGCCTAATAGGTATCTCCCTGTAAAGGTCGGATATTCACTTCCTCCAGTACTGCCTGTGGGGACAGACGGAAGGTCAGGGCGATGACTTTTCCGAGGTCAGAGGTCTCTAAAAGTGACCTGTCCTCTTCGGAGGATTTCTTTCTGGTCTCGGTAAAGGTGCCGCCGGGATTGATGAGGGATACGCCGATCCCCATAGGCTTGCATTCCTCCCGGAGGGCATAGGCATAGGAACGGAGCGCCCATTTGGAAATGCCGTAGATGCCGCCCCTGTCTCTGCGGATTCCCGAAGTGGAACCGATGAGTACGATGCGGCTGCCCGGTGCCAGCAGCGGAAGAAATTCCTTCACCAGACGGTAATATGCCGTCACGTTGCTGTCAAGCATTGCCTGCAGTTCCTCCGGCTCCGGCTGTACTACGGATGTCTTCGTGGCCGGATTGGGAAATGCCGCCGCACACAGGATCAGTCCATCCACGTTATCTCCGAATCCCGCTATTTTACCGTTCTTCACTGCATCCACCAGTCCAGTGGTTTTCTCTGCCTTCCCGGCATCACAGGAATACGTTGCCGCTCTGGCCAGTTCTTTCCCTGTCTCTTCCAGTGTCTTCGGATTTCTGCCGACGATCAGCACGTTATTTCCATCCTGTAACAATTCTCTGGCGGCCGCCTTGCCGATGCCGCGGCTGCCACCGATGATCACAATATTCATGCGCCGCTCTCCTTCTTCCTAGTATCTTCCGAGAATCGTATCCTTTACGTCCCATCTCTGAGGAGGGTAAGGGGTCTGGTCGCCGTATCCTACATCCACATAGGTCACCAGGCGGATATAATCCGGCAGATTAAATTTCTTCCGCAGTCTGTCACAAAATTCTTCTCCGGGGAAAGTCAGCCAGACACCTTCCAGTCCTACGGCGTGGGCTGCCAGAACGATATTCTGTCCGGCAGCTCCGGCATCCAGCAGCTGGTTTCTCACCGGGGTAAAGGAGTTGGCTCTGTAGCATCTCATATCCTGTAAGATCACCAGATGCACCGGACCTCCCGGCACGTCACTGCCGCGGAACAGTCCCGGCTCGTTTTTCTCCCGTACCACCACATAGCGGATGGACTGTACATTACAGCCGTGAGCAGCCCAAAGCCCCGCTTCCAGGATCTTATCGATCAGTTCATCCGGTACTTCCTTGTCCTTGAATTCCCGGACGCTTCTGCGTTCCTTTACAATCGTGAAAAAGTCTTTCTCCATCTGTTCCGTCACCGGCGTAGGTTTGTAAGGTGTCAGATCCACGTCTTCCCCCTTTACCAGTTTCTCCGCCGCATCGATCAGGAAAGAGGCATACCGATATTCCGGCAGATCTTTTCCCAATCCTCTTTTCTCCCACAGTTCCAGCAGATGCTTCGTATAATCTGCCTGGTTGGGTTTTAATTTCTGGTGGCGATATGCGGTGGCATATACCTGGATCTCCAGGGTATGATGGGAACGTTCTCTCACTCTTGCCCGGAATTCTGTCTCATCCATGGCTAAAAGCTGCTCGTCTGTCAGACGCATATTGTGATTCCAGATCTCAAGTACTTCATCTCTGGAAAGGTAATCCATACTGGTGTCACGAAACATACTGCTGCCTCCTTATTCTCTGTATTCTCCGCCTATAAGTTGCCCCAATAGTTGTTGGGAATATCCTGTCCGCCACTGTTAATATCTTTGGCAATTTCCGCTGCGATCTTTAACAGCAGAGGATCACTGCGTCCTCTCTTCTGCTCCAGCGGAATCTCGTAGATCCTCTGGATCGTACTGGGTCTTGGGCTTAACAGCACGACTCTGTCTGCCAGAAATACCGCTTCGTTGATATCATGGGTGACGAACAATACCGTCTTGTTCTCTGCCTGTCTGATATTGATCAGTTCCTCCTGCAGAGTGCATTTGGTCAGATGATCCACGGCACTGAAGGGCTCATCCATGAGGATGACCTTGGGATTCATGGCAAGGGTTCTGGCGATGCCGGCTCTCTGCCGCATACCGCCGGACAGCTGTGCCGGATATTTGTTCTCAAAACCGTTCAGGCTGACCATGGAGATATAACGCTTTAACCGTTCTTCTCTCTCTTCCCTGGGTACTCCGGCGATCTCCAGTCCGAATGCCACATTTTTCCGTACGGTTCTCCAGGGAAACAGGGAGGCATCCTGGAATACCACGCCAATATCTCTGCTGGTACCGTGTACCGGCTGTCCATCCAGCAATACTTCGCCGCTTGTAGCATCCAGCAGGCCCGCCACGATCTCTAACAGGGTACTCTTACCGCATCCGCTGGGACCTACGATGCAGACGAATTCACCTTCTGCCACATCAAGATTGATGTCATGCAGTGCCTGTACTTCGTTTCCATCCTGATCGATATAGGTTTTGTTGATATTTTTAATGGATATTGCGGGCATTTCCATTACCTCCGTTTCCTGTGTCTCTTATTTTCAGAGCATTCTCAATTATTTTGCTTCCGGGTCGGTCATTCCCAGGGTATCTGCAGCTACCTGCGCGAATTCGTTGGTGTAGGTTCCTTCGTAGCTGACATTTTCATCTACCCAGCCGTACTCCTTCAGATATTCAAAGGTGGTAGCCAGACGATCTTCGGGGATTACCGGATAATCCAGCCATACATCGATTTCCGACTCGATGGCCTTTCTCATAACCTCTTCGGAAGTATTCATCTCTTTTGCTGCCCATGCAACAAATTCGTCGAAATAGTCATTCTTAACTTCTTCATGTACCTGATAATAAGCGGTCAGGAAGCGCTGCAGCTTCTCCGGCTCATTCTCGATAAAACTGTTGCTGGCAATAATGGTTCCGGTGTAGTAGTCGGGGATGTAGTCCCAGGCTCTTCCCAGGATATGTCCGGTGCCGTCTGCCTCAGCCAGTGCCGCATACGGGTTGTGAATGATCGTAGCGTCCACTTCGCCGGAAGTCAGGGATGCATAAGCGGTCTGGTATACGCCGTTGGCGATCAGATCCACGTTATCCGTGCTGACACCGTTCTTCTCCAACATCTTCAATACGGAAAGTCTCATTCCGCCGGAAGCTCCTGCGGTACCGACTTTTTTGCCTTCCAGATCGGAGAAATCCTGTATATCATTGTTTGCCACCAGCCAGTAGCATCCGGAGTATCTCCACATATTTCCTACCAGCTTGGCAGGCACACCGTTGTAGATACCGGGGATATAAGAACTGGGATCTCCGTCTGCCACATCGATCTCTCCTCTGGTGATCAGGGACATTACTGTGGAGTTGGTATCGGCGCTGGCCTCTACGTTTTCGAACTCAATGCCAAGCTCTTTATACAGACCCTTTTCAATGGCAAAACGGTTCACCGCACCGGTCATTCCGGTAGCGAAGCAGGAACGGATCACGATGGCGTCTCCGGATTCCTCTCCTGCGGTAGTTGCACTTGCTGTCTGGCTTCCCTCATTCTGTGCGGCTCCGGTTGCTGCATTGTTGCCGGTTGCTGCACTGCTGCCGCAGCCTGCCAGTACTCCGATTGCCAGTGCCACAGTCAGTAATACGCTGAATACTTTCTTTTTCATAACATTTTCCTCCTCGTCTATTGAAAAAATTTATTTGCTTATACATGTCTCCATCGATAGCTGATAGCATATTCGATGGCATCGATCAGTTTCACTGCGCCTACAGATAATAAGGTGATCAGGATGATCAGGAAGAACATCCTCGGGGTGTTCAACAGGTTCTGGGATTCTGTCAGCAGATAGCCGAGTCCCGCTCTCGCCGACTGCATTTCCGAGAACAATACACCGGTCAGTGCCGTTGCCGCTGCCAGCTTCAATCCGTTGAAGATCGACGGCA
This sequence comes from Clostridium sp. AM34-9AC, assembly GCF_003480225.1. NCBI lineage: Bacteria > Bacillati > Bacillota > Clostridia > Eubacteriales > Clostridiaceae > Clostridium > Clostridium sp. AM34-9AC. The sequence continues at coordinate 53,945 of NZ_QUIU01000012.1, read as the reverse complement.
GTGCCGCCGGAATGATGACCAGAAATACGGTCTGGAAACGGTTGGCCCGAAAGACCCTTGCCACCTTCAGGTATTCCTTTTTACACTCCTTGGCTCCGGTCACTGTGTTATACAGAATTGTAAATACCGAGAACAAAAATACCAGAAGCGCCTTGGACTGAAAGCCGATGCCAAACCACAGGATCAACAGCGGCAGGATTGCTACTTTCGGAACTGCCATGATTGCCGAACAGAATACATTCATGTACTTCTCCGATACCGGAAACAATGTCCACAACAGACCTACCGCAATACCGACTACCACTGCGGACAGGTAACCTGCCAGTGTCTCCTGGATCGTCAGCAATAAGTGAGGCCATAAGGTTCCGTCTGTAATGATCTTAATGCCCTCTTCCACGATGGAAGTCGGGGACGCCACGAAGATCGTAAGCACCCTGCCGGAATCTACTGCCCATTGCATCCACAGAAGCAGTGCCGCCACGGTGAGCAGCTGTGCCAGATTCACCCAGGTAAAACGTTTCTTATTCTTAGTTTTCTTCTTTTTTTCCATAAGTGTATTCTCCTCGCTTCACCTTATCGCTTTCAAAGTACTCTCTCTTACAACAGGTACCTTCCAGGATGACATTCTGTGTGATCCTGTGGGAGAGACATTTGGAAAAATTCTCAATGGTAGTAGTGTCGATCACGTCACAGTAAAACGGTGCGATCTCTCGGAACCAGGGATATTTGTCAAAATAAGTTCTCCACACTTCCGCATAGGGACAGTGATCTTCTCCCCATTCCGGGATCCATCCGGTGAAGGGAAGGTCGATAACACTCATAAAGTCTTCTACGGAATCTGCCTTCAGGCCTTGCGCCAGTGCCTTTTCCCGCAGCTGATCCGACCGGTCCACTGCCAGTTCGAATACGGTCTGTCTCACGATATCTTTGGTCTTCTCCAGTCCGAACTGGTCATATAATACTTTACTGAAATGGAAGAACTGCATGGCGAACTGTCTTGCGGCCTTTCTCACTTCACTTACCAACAGTTCTCTGGGAACCGTTCCTTCTATTTTATAATCTGCTTTACTCAATGTCCGCTTCCTCCACCTTATTAAAGCTGTCCATAAAGGCTATGTATTCCTGCTTATCTGCGAATCTCGGATGATATTCCTGTTTGGTCCGCTTCGTCACTTCCGCGCCGTCCTTCAACATTCGGTAAGCACTCAGGGCAAATATTTTTGCGGTCAACACATAAGCTTCTTCCTCATCCACAATATCGAAATCCACCTGATGTAAACCACCGACGGCACCACCGGTATTGAAAGTGATCACAGGAAGCAGATGCTGTACATCTCCCACATCTGTGGATCCTCCGCTGTGTTCCTCCGGTCTGACCTCGTATACCGTTTTTTCTCCTGCCAGTGCTTTCACAGCATCGGCCATCTCTTCCGGTGCCGGCTGCCAGAGAGAAGGAAGATAGCCCGGCATAGTCTCGATACGATACCCTGCTCCCATGGCAAGTGCTCCTGCCTTGAAGGAACGATCTGTCTTGACGGATGCATCTGCGAAAGCTTCCAGGGTCTTGCCTCTTACCAGTGTCTCCAGCACCGCTTCGTTGGGAACTACATTGACCAGATCTCCGCCCTTGGTCAGGATCGGATGAACCCTCACGCAATCCTCATCCCGGAAGGTCTCACGGTTCAGTGCCAGTGCCTGTAACCCCAGGCTTGCTGCCGATAAGGCGTTGACACCTTTTTCCGGACATCCCGCCGCATGGGCTGCTTTTCCTTTGATACGGATCACCTTGGATACAAAACCATTGCCACTGTTACTTCCCAGCCGGATTCCCTCTAAGGAAATATGATGCGCCAGTGCCACATCCACATCATCGAAAGCACCGATGCGGATCAGTTCACATTTTCCACCACCGTAAGCGATCCTGCCATCAGCGATCAGCTGATTCTTGAATTCGATCTCACCGTACTCTTCCGCCGGTGTGGCGAAGAAGATCACCTGTCCATCCAGCTTCTGTGCCACCTCTGCATCCGTAAGTGCCAGCGCCGCTCCGATGACTCCTGCCAGTTGTGCGTGATGTCCACAGCAGTGAGCTGCCTGTGTCTCCTGATTTGCATGTGCATGCTGCGGAATCCTCAGGGCATCCAGTTCTCCGATCAATGCCAGGGATGCATTTCCGGCCTTTTCTTTTTTTAAATAGGCTTTTGCTCCGGTGATGGCCAGATCTGTCTGTACCGGCAGCTGTAAGCTCTTCATAAAATCCACGAACTTTTTCGAAGTGCGGAATTCCTTGTAGCCCAGCTCTGCATGATCGTAAATATCTCTTGCGAACTCTACGATGGTCTCCCGGTTGTCATCTATGATCTTAAGGATTCTCTGTTCTGTCGTATCAAAGGTTGCTGCCACGGTGTCATCCTCCTCGTCTTTTATATCCTAGTAAGTCTATATGTTTTCTATGTTTTAGATGATATTACCTTATATTTCCTAGTTTGTCAATAGGGTTAGTATGCATTTATACAAAAAGTTAGGTAACAGTTCAGATATGTTCATGGCTGAACTGTTACCTATATTTACTTACTTATTTACTCTCTATTCTTCAATACTTCCGCAGGCACCAGCTTGTTCAGTCTGCCCACCAGCAGGAAGTTGATCACCAGATAGCAGATCAGGATGCCTCCGTAGATCATGCCGTACAACTGCGGCGGGAACTGCAAATCCATTCCGATGGCTACATTGGAAATAAAATACGGGAAGATCAGATCCATGGACCATTTTGCCAACGGTACTCCCCACAATGCTCCCAACATTATAATATAGAAGTTCCCGTCCAGATACAGTCTGCGGATCTCTCCCTTTCGGTAGCCGAATACTTTCATCAGGGAAATGGAGAATGCAGAACGGTCGATCATGACCTTCATCATCAGATACATGACGATCATGAAGATCAGTGCGGAGATGGCCGCCAGCATGCTGACCATAGGTCCCATCATATCCGTAAATATCTGAGAGCTTTCCTCCACGTTTTCTCTGGATACCGTAGAATACAGTCTGCCGTTGTCGATGTCCAGTGCATGATCGGCGAATACTACATTATAATAGTCGTCTTCCTGATCGAACAGTTCCTGCATGGCATCCCGGTCTAAAAATACATAAACACCGGAGGCAAAATGAACGATATCTTTGACAGTAAACGCATAATCTCTCTCGTTCACTTCATCGGAAAGCACCAGTTTGTCACCGACCTTCACGCCAAATTTCTGTGCTGCGGCGCTGGAGATCACGATCTCATTTTTCTTATTGCTGGTCTCCACCGGAAAATATGGATTATCCTTATCGATTCCCAGTACCGTCACATCCAGATTATAACCGTAAGCCTCTTTTTTCAGACTCTCCACATAAGCCGGAGTACCATCCTCCGGCACATCCTCCGTGGGATATTTGTAAGTATACATATAAGCATAGGTCGTCTCATCCAGGCAGGCGTCTCCAAAGTTCTTACACAGAACATAGCAGTCTGCAGAGATCAAAAGTACCAGCAGGCAGATAAACATACCGATCACCACCGCCACGGCAGAACGCATCTCCCGAAGGAGCTGACGGACCTGGAATCTGTGAAGGAACTTCATATTTCCCAGATTTACATCTTGTATCTTCCCGGCCCTGCCTGCGGTCTGTTCATTTCGAAGCAGAGACAGTGCCGTGCGCTTCAACTTCTTGCTGATCACCAGACAGTTTACCAATGCGGCCGTCACCGGCGGCATGACCAGACTGTAGACCAGCAGATAGGCCGGAGTCACGATTTCCATGGGTGGCAGGGAAAAATACACGATACTGTCCTGCATCTGCCAGCCGGTACCATACTTCGAAAAGCCCAGGACACAGCCGACCGCACCTCCTAAGAAGGAAATCATCATGGGATTGAGCAGATAATGGAACAAAAGCTGCCCTCGCGTCACACCCAAAGCGTACAGCGCACCGATGACGCTGCTCTCTTTTTCAATATTATGTACCACAAATACGGAGATCACGTAAGTGAACATGACCATCAGGATAATACCGGATACCATACCGGCATATTTATTGATGATCACATCCCCGCTGGCGGCATCGATTCTGGGATTATCCCCTGCCACCAGAAACTGTGTCAGATTGTCGATATCGAAAGTAAAATACTCATCGATCATATCATTGGCTTCATCCTGCAGTTCCTGCACACCGTCCCGCAGTTCCCTGCTGCCATCCGCAATCTCATCCACGGCATCCGTATAATCGATGATTCCTCCCCGGAAATCCTCCAGATCCGCCAAAGTATCCTTCGCGTCCTTCAAGGAATCCCGCAGCCTGGCATCCACACTGCTGCCCTCTGCCATCAGCCGGTCCAGCTCTTCCTTATAATTGTCGGCAGTCAGTTCTACCTGAATATCACTTTCTTCCAGCTGTGCCTCCACCATATCCATCAGTGCATCCACCACGGCATCTGTGCCGTCTACCAGAGGCTCACTGGCGGTATAAAGCACGCTCAGTCCCTGGAACAGCTTCTGGGATCCTCCGGCTGCTTCTCCGACACCGGCGGTATAGGCTTTCACCCCATCCCGAAACTGTGCCACGGTGTCCAGCTGACTTTTCACTGCAGACAGCTGCCCCGCTGCCTGGGATGCCCCCATCTGTGTAAAGACAGTTGCCAGCTGATCCAGCTGCTCTCCGTAACCGCCAGCCGTCAGTCCCGGAAAGCTGATCCCGTATGCCGCATAAGGTTCCAACTCTGCCTGGAGCTGTTCATTCACCATGCCCAAAATGGCATTAAAAATAGCATCAGCTCCCTGATTCAACGCAGCACTGTTTTCCGTGATCTGACTCATACCGCCCACCAGTGCTCCGCCGCCGGCAGAAGCTGCATTAACTCCGTCCGTGTAGGATTTCACACCATCCCGAAACTCCTGCAGATCTTCCAGAGACTTTTTCGCGTCCTGCAGGTTCTGCCGCAGGGATGCGGTGTAGGCATGAGGATTAGCGATCATGGCATTCAGCTGTTGTTCATAATTTCCTGAAGTCAGTGTCACTTCCACTCCGGCATCCTTCAGGCTGTCATTCACCTGTTCCAGCATAGCATCAAACAACTCATCCGCCGCATCCGTCAGTTCTGTATTATGATCCGCCAGTTCATCCACACCGTCCACCAGCTCATCCACGCCATCCAGAAGTTCCTGGATACCATCCTGAATATCGTTCTTCGTCTCTTCCGCATCTGCCAGCATTTCCAGAAAATAAGTATCCGTCACCTTACTGCGGTCCAGTTCGAAGGATTGTAACAGTTCCTTCAGTTCCTGATCCGTCATGGTATCATTCAGCAGATAGGTGTAAGTGTAATCCTCCGTCCGGAAATTCTGTCCGCCTGCTTTCAGAGCTTCATAATCCTCTGCCGTGACAAATCCGAAGCCAAACAGATTGCTGTCTACAGTGGTATCTGACGTTTTCTCAAAAGCAGCATCGTAATCCGGCGTGCTGCCGATTCCGGTAACGGTGAACTCTTTTCCCCCAACGATAAAGATATCTCCTAATTGCAGCTCATGTTTTTCCGCATAATGCTGTTCCAACAGGATCTCTCCCTGTGCCGGAATTTCCTCCCCTTCTGCTGGAACGAACAGATCTACCGATTCTCTTGCCTGATAGACACGAAACGTGGACTGTCCCAGATGAAAATCCAGGGAAAAATCCCTCTGCAGTGTCACACCTTTTTCCGTGATCTGTGCGGTCTCTTTTTCGGTCAGCGGAACAAAAACACCAAACTGTCCGTCCTCTCTGTGATGGACACGTCCGCTCTCCTTCGTCCCCTGCATAATAGTCTCGGCAGCTCCCACAATAGCCACCACCATATACATGACCAGTGCCACCAGGAAAAACAGTGCCAGATACCGAAGCAGGTTTTCCCGGATATCCCGAAGTACTCGTTTGCTTAATATCCTCTGCATCCTACAAATCCTCCAGTTCTGCCGCAGGAACACGTTTCTCGTTCCGGTAGTTCTTGCTGATCTGTCCGTCCTTGATCATAATGACCTGATGTACCATGTTTTTAATGGAATTATTATGCGTAACAATAAGCATCGTAGTGCCATACTGTCTGTTGATATCCTCCAGCAGTATCAGGATGTCCCGGGAAGTCCTGGAATCCAGCGCACCCGTAGGCTCATCGCATAACAGAAGGCTCGGATTCTTGATCAAGGCTCTGGCGATGGCACAGCGTTGCTGTTGTCCGCCGGAAAGTTGTGCCGGGAACTTGTTCTGATGTTCCGTCAGTCCCAGTACCTGCAGCAGTTCCTCCATATTCAAAGGATTCTTCGTCAGATACTGGCAGACCTGGATATTTTCCTTCACCGTAAGATTCGGCACCAGATTATAAAACTGGAAAATAAAACCCAGCTTCTCCCGACGGTAATTGGAAAGTGCTTTACTGTTAAGCCCCGCCACCTCCTGTCCATCCACTACGATGGAACCGGAATCCACGGTATCCAGTCCTCCGATGCAGTTGAGCAGCGTGGATTTTCCGGAACCGCTGGTGCCCTGGATGACACACATTTCACCTTGTTCCACTCCTGCGTTGATTCCCTTTAATACCTGTACATAACCGCCGCCTTCTCCATAGCTCTTCTTCAGATCCTTCACTTCCAGATACATATCCTGCCTCCTCATCACTAATGATAATGATTTTCATTAACATAACACTGTTATGTTAATGTTCTGAAACAGCACCCCTGCAAAGTCCAAACTTCCTTGGGGTGCATTGTATTTTAGCTTTCTGTCATTATGCCCATCCATCCGCGCACCAGATACATCGTCAAGGCATCCACATGCTTCAATGCCACTCTCTCTTCTGTCTCATGCAGAAACAGGTGTACAAAAGTATCTACCATAATGTGGGCCATCCAGTGTGTCATGTAATCATCGACCCGCGGTCTTCCGGTGGCATTCGTCACCATATCGCATAATCTGCGGTACTGCTGCTCCGAGATATCCACGACCTCATCCAGACAATTTTCAAATCGGGACCCCTGAGATTTCGTCAGGAGCAGCAGAAAGGCCTCCCGGTTCGCATACATCTGCCGGATGATCTGTCTGGATGCTTCCAGATCCCCGTCATCCGCAATATCCAGCTGTGCCACCTGATCCTCGTTGTGCATCTCTGTGGCATAATGTTCTTCCATTATTGCATACAGCTGCCGCAACGGCTCTTCCACCAGTGCTGCCAACAGATCTTCCTTATCCTTGAAGAAAAAATACAGCGCCCCTGTGGTCACTCCGGCCTCTTTACAGATATTCCGCAGGGAAGCTTTCATATATCCTTTTTCCAGGAACTCCCTTTTGGCACATTCCAGAAGGTGCTGCCTGGTTTCTTTATTCTCATTTTGCGTTTCCTGTTTTAAGGGCATTGCGATCTCCTTGGGGAATAATACTCCTCTCATAGAAAGCATCCCCTGCCTGCAAGCAGTCAGGTATGTTTTCTATGGAAGAGTTTATTCTATCATATGTTCACTCGTTCACATAACATTGTTATGTCTGTATTATAAATAAAAACAGGATTGCTGTCAACCCTGTTTTTATTTTCGTCATTTCGTTTTATTTTGTTTTCAGCTGTTCGATCTTTTCCTGTAAATCTGCAATGGCTCTCTGGCTGTTCTTAATGGTCTCGCACTGCTTCTCAAAAGGAGGCTCCGGCATATCGCTGTACTGTTCAAAATAGATCTTGCCGATCTCCAGATAGTTCTTCTTCATGACTTCCTCGCAGGTAGAGATCTGGCTCTTCAGATTAGCAATGGCTGCCAGTTCTTTTGCTTTGTCTGCCGCTACTTTTCCCTTTTCGGTGATGGTATCACCGATCTTCTCTATAATATCCATCGTATGATCTCCTTTCTCTTCCTACCGCCCGTACTTTGGATCTGTCTGTCCTTCCCGTCCGGGCTGTTTCGGTTTCCATATTCCGTGTGTATTATTGTACCTTCTTCCGGATACCGCGTCAAGTATAAGCGCTACTTGCGCATTTCAAAGAATCTGTGCTATAATCGCCTTGTAATACTATTGGAGGTGACATCATGCAGCCGCTATATACCACTCTGAAAGTTAATAATGAGATTGAATTGTGCGAAGTATCCGATCCCGATTGCAAGCAGCTCATCGAGAGAGCATTGCTGAAAAACCGGATTTCTTATTATATCCGCTGGCCGAAGGCTTCCTTCTTCAGCCGCAAAAAAGATGCCTGTATCATCTGCATCAACGACAATGTCAAGGATGCTGCGGAAGAGATCGTCCGCGGGATCTGTGACGAATCCGGATACAATGTGCGCTTTATTTTAAAACGTTCCTCTAATAACTATTTATAGACCCTTAAAGCACATAATTTTATGTTTTTTTCGTTTATTGATTGATTTTTTCTCACTAACGGATCATAATGATGATATCATCTAATACAAAGGAGGGGCTTTCTAATGGAAAAGCGTGTTAACAAGCATGTATTTGCCTGGGTTTTCTGCTTTTTACTTGGTGAGTTGGGTGTTGATAGATTCGTCAGAGGTCAGGTTGGTCTCGGAATTTTGAAGCTTCTCACTGCCGGTGGCTGCGGAGTATGGAGCCTGGTCGACTGGATCATTGCTCTTACCAAGGCATACGGTGCTGCTTATGCCGGTTCCGAAGAAGTTGTATTCGTAGACGGTAAATATACAGCATAATCACAGGATAAAAAAAGCTTTTGCCGGAGACGACAAAAGCTTTTTTCTTTTTATAGGTTGCTGATCATGAATAAAAACATAAAACAAACTATATTTCTTATTTCTATTATTGCACTACTCCTGCTTTTCCTGTGGTTCTCAGGATATCAATGCCCTTTACTATTCTTTTTTGGCATTCCATGCCCTTTCTGTGGAATGACCAGAGCATTTTTATGCCTATTAAGCGGTGATCTTACAACAGCCTTTTATTATCATCCTCTCTGGCCTGTAGTATTGGGAATTTTTATTATTTTTCCTCTTTGGAAATTCCGGCTTCTTCACTTATCGGACAAATGGATCGATCATGGGGCTTTTGCGATTGGAATTCTGTTCTTGCTCTGCTTTATCATAAGGCATGTAACACATTCTCCCATTGTACAGATTGATTTTACAAAAGGTATTTTTCATTTCTTTTCATATATGAATATATGAAAAAGGAGCTGTAATACAGCCCCTTTTTTCAATGCTCTTATGCAATCGCTTTATCCGTTTTCTCAATCAAAATCGAATTTGGTGTAACGCTCATACATAGCGCCATAACGGAATCTTGCCATTTCATTTTTCTTGAGGACATCTTCCTCGGATCCCCTGTACTGACAACGCAGGCAGTAGTATTCCTTCTTATCCTTATCGTAGAACATATCCATATCGATATCTCTCATGAAGCAAGAGGGACATCTGTAGTTTAATTTGCCTTTTCCAGCTTGAGCCATGTTGCAACGACCTCCTTATCCTTGATTTTGGAATTGTAACCCAGTGTAAACATCGGGGAGAATGCATATCCTTCCTTCACATATCCGACAGCGCCTTCTGCATTGGTGCTCATGGATACTGCGGTCTCGATCTGAGGAATGACAGCTCTTACTTCGTCAGCCTCTGCCTTCTCCATCTCACGGCACTTGTACTCGTAATCCAGAGTCTCTACCTCGTCACCCTTTTTGGTGCTCAGGGTGATACCCAGCATGTCCTCAGAGTACTCAGTGGTACCATAGCATGCTACGATGTACTCGTTCAGTTCTACTTCTGCGTTCGGATCGCTCATCTCCAGGATCTTACGCTCGATCTTGATTGCTGAGCTGCCTTCCTCGAAGGAAACGATGGTCTGTAATTTTACGGTCAGATCATAGAACTCGATATCTACGGGATCCAATGTCAGGATTCTGGTGCTGCCTTCCTGAGAGAAATGAGCCTTGGTACGGCACAGGCACAGATCCACTTCTTCACCGTTGTGTTTTAACTTGGCACTTCTAACGGTACCTTCTCCTGCATAATGTGTGAAGTAACCTGCACGGTACTTCTCCTGGATCAGGAAAGGATAGGAAGCATCGGTCACATGCTTGGTGCCGATACCTACCGGCCACTCCAGCTTTGCAGCGTAAGGGCGCAGGTCTACGATAGCACCGCCCTGATCCATATTTACGCAGGCACGCATGAAGGGATCACAGTACCAGAACAACTGCTTGTCGGAACCGTACAAAATATCTCTCCACAGAGCACACTCAGGCTCGGTGTAGGTCTTCTTCTGACGATAGTAATCAGCGAACTCCGCCATGGTCATATCGGTAAGCTTGCCTTCCTTCTTCAGGTCGCCGTAATACTTCATACCGTCTTCATAACTCTTCTTCAACAGTTCGTAAGGCTGCTCCCAACGGCCCATTTTGTTCAGCCAGCCGGGTCCTACGAACATCATGTTGTATGCGTATCCGTTGTTGTACTTCTCCAGGGAACGATACTGATCGATCAGGTTGTACAGATAAGGATACTCCCAGGTCTTGGTGTCATAGATCATACCACGCAATACGTTCTGAGGATGGGTTCCGAAGTTGGAGCCATTGCCGTCATAGCATGCCAGCAGATCTCTGGACAGATGGGGAATCGCTACGATACCGCTGTCCTCTGCCTCATTGGCTGCAGGTGCATGGGTGTTCTGCTTGGAAGGAATCCATGGAGCCCAGGGACCGCCATCCATGAAGGTATACCAGGAGTTGTTACAGGTATGGTATGCCTTGGGACCTTCTTCCCAACAGGTTGCTACCGCACATTTTACGGTAGGATAGGTTGCTTTGATATAATTGGTCAGATCTGCATCCATGTAGTAAGATCCGGTGGATTCGGGATAGAATCCGAACTTCTCATGGAACTTGCCGAATACGTCATCCACGATAGACTTCTTGTCTTCCATGGAGAACATCCAGATACAGAAATCCTTGGTCTTGTACTTCTCACGGAACTCTGTGCAAGGCAGTCCCAACAGAGACAGTGCGATCTCATCACCGTACTTCTCGTGGTCAGCCTTTGCCAGTGCTACCGCTTCGTCGTTGAACAGGGAAGCGTAGGTCATCTGAATGGTTGTTTTCAGACCGTTTTTGTGTGCAGTTTCCTGCTGAAACTTGAAAATATCCAGAGACTCTGTCAGCAGCGCTTTTCTGCCCAGATCCTCTTCTTTGCCGTGTCCGGTTACTTTTTCCGCATACTCGGGAACCATCTCCGGACGGTGAATGATATTCACAATAAACTTATCCATCTTTTCCTCCATCTCGCCATTAGGCATTTTATATCTAATCTCCCGGAACTGCTTACGACATGCGTTCTGTGGAAATTATCTTCTAAAGCTGTGAAAATATCCGTATTTTGACATTCCCGGCATTCCGTTATTTGCCGGTCTAAAAATCACGGATCGTTGCAAGCGCCGGTAACGCATTGCCGTCATAGTCAAACAGCGCCTGATTGGCCCATTCGTTTCCGCCGGGACCGGGATCCTGAATGTATTTCAGAGATTCCTCATTCGCCCAGCCGCAGCCCGGCACCGGGATCCATGCCGGCTCCCAGTAGTAGAAACCTTTTCCTCTGCCGTTCGGAACCTGTGCGATACGCTCCATGACCTTCTGCATGAAATCTGCCTGTCCTTCCGGTGTCATGGGATATTCCACCGCTTCCGCAAGGTGAGGCTTGGTTGCCATGCCCTTGCGTTCTTCAGAGGACATCTTTTCTCTGTCGGCATAGTCTTCCATGGTAAATCCCATGGATACTTCCGCCACGATGACGTCCTTCTGATATCTCTGGGAAAGGTCATTCATATTGTTGGTCAGGTCATCAATCGTTCCGTGCCAGAAGGGATAGTAAGACAATCCGATGACATCGAAGTCCTCTCCTCTCTGTACATAGGCATCAAACCATTCTCTGCAGCGGGCATTGTTGCCGCCGCAGTCCAGATGAAGCATCACTCTGCTGTCCGGTGATACTTCTCTCACCGCACGGATGCCAGCACTGATGAATCTTGCAATATTGTCAACGTTGTCCCATTTTCCGTGGGGCCACATCAGACCATTGGTGATCTCATTCCCCACCTGTACCATCTCCGGAAGCAGATCGAGACGCTTTAATTTCAAAAGCACATCCTTTGTGTAGTCATACACATGCTTCTCCAGTGCATCCGCATCTGCGTATGCCCACTCCTTGGGTGGGAACTGTTTGCCGGGATCTGCCCAGAAATCACTGTAATGCAGATCCAGCAGATAGCTGTAACCCAGCTTTTTGCCTGCGGAAGCCAGTGCCACCAGTTTTGTAAAGTCACTGGTACCGGCTCCGTAAGGCTTGCCGTCCTCACTGTAAGGATCATTCCAGAGACGGATGCGCAGAGAGTTGGCACCGTATTTTTTCAGGATCTCCAGTGCGTCCCCCTCTTTGCCTTCGTCATAAAACTTTGCACCGAGAGCTGTCTCCTCCGGCAGACTCGATACATCCATACCTTTGATAAATTTATCCATAAATTTAACTCTTTGTCTCCATGTCATACGTTTATCCTAAAGAATCCATTCCATGGATTCTCCCAGGTTAAACCGCCGAAGCAGTTTAACCCTTCACGGCACCACCGGTAATACCTTCCACATAGAACTTCTGCATGATGACGAACAATACAGAGATGGGAATGGATACCAGTACACCGCCTGCACAGAACTGACCAAAGTAAGTGTTGATCAGACTCTTATCCAGCATATTGTACAGACCGATAGCAACAGTCCACTGGGAAGAAATACCGGAATTCAACATCAGCTTAGCATATACGAAATCCATCCAGGGGGACAGGAAGGAGCTGATAACTGTATATACAATGATGGGACGGCTCATGGGGATAACAACCTTCCAGAAGATCGTAGCCTCACTGGCTCCATCCAGATAAGCGGCCTCGCGCAGGGAATTCGGGATCGTATCGAAGAAGCCCTTTGCGATCAGGTAACCCAGACCGGAACCGGCAGAATATACCAGGATCAGTCCGAGGTGCGTATTGGTCAGGTTCAGAGTCTTCAGAATGAAATATACTGCGATCATGGACAATACACCGGGGAACAGATTCACAATAACTGCGGCGTTCATCAGCGGCTTACGTGCCGGGAAACGCATGCAGGAGGTCGCATAGGCCACCATCAGTACAAAAGCAGTGGAGATCACACATACCACACATGCAATGATGAAGGTGTTCTTGAACCAGTTCGGGAACTGTGCCACACTGTCTGCGGAAAACAACAGGTTCTTATAATTGACCAGGCTCCATTCCTTCGGGAAAAAGGTGCTGGTATTCATGCCGGTGTATGCACTGAAGGAGGTGACCACCAGCCATACGATGGGCACCAGCCAGACAAATGCCAAAAACGCCAGTAACAGGTTATGTAATAAAGTCTTAATAAATCTCTTCATTAACGGAACGCCTCCTCTCTGTCACCCTTCAGGAATCTGCTGAAGGCAATGAGGGTAAATACCGCACAAAGGATAAACACGATAATACCGATGGCGGATGCCATCTTGTAATTGTAATAACTCTGTGTCAGATTGAACAGCCAGGTGATCAGCAGGTCCACTTCCTTCGCCTGGGAGTTCGCCATGGCCTGATTGGTGGTGGTATATACACCCTGGGTCAACAGATAGATTACGTTAAAGTTATTAATATTCTTGACAAAATCCGTTACCAGAGAAGGTCCGGTGACGAACAGCATATACGGCATGGTGATATGAATAAAGCTCTGCAGAGGAGTAGCTCCGTCAATCTTCGCACTCTCCAGCTGGTCAGAAGGAATATTCATCAGCACACCGGTAGCGATCAGCATCTGGTAAGGAATACCGATCCAGATATTGATCAGGATGATCATTACGTGTGCCCATCCGGGAGCGGACAAAAACGGAATATAACTGGTGCTGATCGCGCCGATATCTCTCAGCCACTGGGTAATTCCCGCATTGGCACAGATTGTGTTCATGATACCGTTGTTAGCGAAGAAGTTACGTACCAGAAGCAAGGAAACGAACTGGGGAACTGCGATCGTTACAATGAACAGCGTTCTCCACAGCTTCGGCAGCTTCGTTCTCTTATTATTGATCAGCAAGGACAACAGGATACCGCCAAGGTAAGTGGTAAAGGTTGCGAACAGTGCCCATACCAGTGTCCAGATCAAAATCTTACGGAAAGCATAACCGAAGGTAATGGTCATTCCACCGTTGGAGAACAGATTCTTGAAATTGGTAAATCCCACCCAGGTAAACAAAGCGGAAGGAGGCATATGTCCCTGATCATAGTTTGTAAATGCGACAGCGATCAGGATCAACAGAGGAACGATCGTGAAAATAACGACCCCCATGACGGGAAGTGCCAGCAGTGTGATATAGAATTTATCATTCTTGAACTGCTGCAGATCCTCTACAAACGTATTGATATGTTCTCCTGCCTGTGCTTTTTTCTGAAGCCGGTAAACAGTCACTTCATTCTTAAGCCAGATCACCAGAAATGTAAACCAGATAACAAATGAAACTACGGAGAACAACAAGATCATAAACGAGTTGTCATAATCGTTGAATTCATTCTGCATGGTTGCAATGTTGAAAACCGTCTCCTGCTGAACAGTTCCCAAAGTTCCAAAATCACGTACATACTCTGTGGCAAAGCCAAAGGTAAATACAATGACTGCCACTTCGAGCAGAGTCATTAAAATACCTTTGATAATTTGTTTTCTGCGGATATATCCTGCTCCCATCCAGACCAGGGATAATTTTACGAACAGATCTCCTTTTACGACTGCCTCACCGAACTCCTTGAAGAATCCGCCGATTCCGCTCTTTTTCTTCTTCATTCTCTGCCCTCTCCTTTCTTAATATTAAAATAAACAATTTAGTAACTATTCGGAACACCTTCCCGCGTTCATCTGACTAGTTACATAACCCGGCAGGCAGGAGTCGAACCCACTTACCGGAAACGTTTCCTGTAAAAAAGGCATCCCTCCACTACGTATTATTGTTCATAGCTTCAGGACGCCTTTCTATTCTCTGTATTCGTTCTGCACCAGAACGTTTTCATCATTCATTTGTAACAGAACCGGAACAGATCATCTTCCCAAACTTATTCAGCGGGTACGGAAACACCTTCTACCAGCTCATCCAGTGCTGCCTGGATACCAGCTTCATCATCAGCCTTCAGCTGACCCTGAGCTACTTTCTCACCGAAGGTAGCGGTAGGATCCCAGTACTTGCCACCGACGATCTGAACTACACCATAAGCGGACTGCTCAGCCAGAGCTGCGATAGCGGTATTGGAAGAAACTTCCTCGGAACCTGCTACGTTGATATTGGAAGGTCCGATCTCTCTCTCTGCGAAACGTACTGCCTGGTTGTCTTCGTTGGTGATCCAGTCAGCCAGCAGAGTTGCCCATCCTGCATTTGCAGAATACTTGTTAACACCTACCAGTTTGAAGCCTGCTACAGAGCCCTGCTGGATCTGCTTGTCGCCACAGGTATAGGTAGGAAGCTTGGTAGCTGCGTAGCCATCACCAAAAGCGGTCTGAGCTGCGGTTGCATCCCAGGTACCGGAAACTACTGCACACAGATCACCGGAAGCGATCTGGTTAGATACGTCACCATCAGCGATCGGAAGGAATGCGCTGTTGCCGGTGATGTTCAGCATAGCCTGTACCACCTGTACACCGGTAACGCCATCAGCGCTGGTGCCGTTCCAGTCCATAGCAGTGCTGCCGTCATCATTCAGTGCGGTAGTGAAGCCTGCACCATAGAAGAAGGAAGCGTTATACCAACCGGAAGCAAGAGTCATACCAACCTTCTTGCCAGCCTTATCAGCTGCTGCAAGTAAGGTATCCCAGCTCTGTGCATCTTCGGGAGTTACTAAAGTGGAATTGTAATATAAGAAATAACCGTTATCAGCACTCATAGGGAATGCATACAGTGTGCCGTCCTTGGTTGCTGCATCTACAGAACCGGGAGCATTTGCGCTCTTAACATCAGCTACGCTCTTGCCTGCATAAGCTTCCAGAGCTGCATCCATTTCATCAACGGACTGCAGGGCACCTGCATTTACCAGATCGATCAGCTGATCAGATGCGAAAGCATACACATCAGCAGCAGCCTCAATATCGGCTAAAACAGTATCCTTAGCTGTGGACTCGGATTCGGTACCAAGCTGGATATCGAAGTTTGCATAATCTGCATAATGCTCCTTGAAGGAATCGATCATGCCCTGTAACATGGTCTGATCTTCCTCAGCACCCCAGATTCTCAGGGTAACGTCCTGCTTCTCAGCGGGAGCGGTCTGCTGTGCAGCCTCGGTGGTGGTTGCTGCTGCAGAAGTTGCTGTGGTATCTGTTCCGGCATTTGCAGAAGCATCAGAGTTTCCACAAGCTACCAGAGAGAATGCCATAGTCAGTGACATTGCTAAAGCGACTAACTTTTTCATTTTGTTATCCTCCTGTTTTGTTTTGCAAGTTTGTGCGTATTGCGCAACCGCTTGTCTACAATAATAGTTTAGCAACATTTCCTTATGTTGTCAATTTATAATAATGACTGATATTGAGATCTAAAATTGTATATTTTGCACAAATGTGCTTTGAAACCATTGATTTTACAGGGTTTTCTGCATACCTGTTTTTTGTAAAAAGTAGTTTTTCTCTTCATTTTTGGGGAAAAATTTAGGAAAACGTTTTTCTAAGTCATGGCTTTCCGCATCAAACTCAGCCCTTCGTAGACTCTTTCAAGATGATCTCATAGTCCAGAAGTGTCTTGTCCGGAACCGTTTTCCCGTGAATCATGTCCAGCAGCACCTGACAGGATCTCCTGCCTAGCTCTGTGATATTGAATTTCAGGGAAGTCACTGTAACGGGATAGTTCTCCAGGATACGACTGTAATGGCAGGATGCCACTTTCATCTGATCCGGGATCCGCACACCCATGTGAGAAAGCTTTCTTACCACCTCATCGCAGATGTAGTCATCCTGGCACAAAATACACTCCACACCGCTCTTTTTCAGCTCTTCCACGGCCTTTTCCACCATAGCCTTGCTGCTCAAGTCCGTGTAGACCAGATCCGGATTCAGCTTGCGTTTGCCTTTGCGGTAAGCTTCCTCATAGCCCTGATATCTGCAACGGTTGACCATCTGATCCATATCACTGCCCAGATATGCAATATTCTGTATGCCCTTGGCAAACAGTACCGTCACCAGTTCTCTGCAGGCTCCCACATTGTCGTGGTCCACCTGTACCACATCATCGTCAGGGATTTTTCCCACTGCAACGAAAGGAATCTGCTTCTGTTTCAGGAATTTTACATATTTATCGTTCTCATAGGTCCTGGTAAGGATCATTCCGTCCACTTTCCGGTTTTTGATCAGCCGCTCCAGCGGTCTGGTATCGTTTCCATTCGTCGTCACCACGATAATATCGTAGTCATTGGCCTGTGCCACCTCTTCCACACCGTACATACAGGTATGGAAAAAGGGGATATCCACCAGGGTATTGACCTCCGGCAGGATAATTGCGATATTATTGGTCCTGGACTGTGCCAGGCTCTGTGCTGCCGCATTGGGATAAAAGCCATGTTCTTCTATGTAGTCGAGAATCCGGTCTCTGGTAGCGGCCCCAATACGGCCTTTCCCTGAGATTGCCCTGGAAACCGTGCTGGCAGACACCCCCAGTTCTCTCGCTACATCATGAATCGTCATCGCCTTGTCATTCTCTGAATGATTGTTCATATCAAGTCACGCCTTTCCGTGACCTGCAATCCTCGGATTGCAGACACACTATTCTCCCCATCCTTTGCGCAATCTGTTTTTTTCATATCTTTTTATTGCCATTTTATGCGCAAACGATTGTTCATGTTTATAGTAGCATCTTAAGATGTGGCTTTCAATGCACCTTTTTACACAAATTCCCTTTTTATTTCTATACAATAGTTACAAAAGGGCAGGTTTTTCTGAAGTTATTTAAGCTATTTTACAGGGATCCAGTTCCGGAACTGTTTCCATTTTTTCTAATTGTGCTAATTTTCAGGAAAGCTATCCGCCACGCACAGTTTCCCATACCCCACCCGGTCATTGGGGTATTCTATCTCTCCCCGCAGGGGTCTTGCGCCTTTTCTGAGACAGGCTTTGACCTTTTCTCCGTAGAGGAAGGGATCATTCCCCTGCACGATCCCCCATTCCATCAAAAGCGCTGCCGCACCACTAACAATGGGCGCTGCGAAGGAGGTGCCGGTCACGGGAGTAAAACTGCCGTAGACATCCGGAGCCTGGATATTCACACCGGGAGCCACAAGATCCGGCTTGGTCAGTCCCGCAGCAGCCACACCAATGGTTCTTGTGCTATCCGCATAGCCTCTGCCGGAGAAATCGGCATAGGTATCATAGACCTGGTCATAGGCTCCCACGGTGATCACCTTGGCTGCGGTAGACGGAATGGTCAGTGTCACCTGGGGTGTGGCACGGTAGAATCCGGTACTCTCCCCGATTCCGCTTCCCGCTGGGAGATACAGATAATATTGTCCTGTCACAGTCACTACCGGTTCCAGCCGGATTGTCCAGATCCCTGCATTGATGTAGCTTCCCTCTGCCGGGATCATGTCCAGATAGATTTCCTGTGCCACCGCATAGGGCAGAGGCTCTCCCAGATAAACCAGTATTCTAGTCTGTTCCAATTCCAGCGTGTATTTTCCTCCCTGGATATTTGTGGACAATTCTGCTTCCTCACCTCCCGGGGCCTGCAGTCTTATCCGGAACACATCGCTGTAATTTTTCCATAGCTGTATATTCAGGTTTCTCTCATAATTGCCCACAGCCAGTTCCACGCGGCCGTCCCTTGTTATATTGCCGGCAAAATGTCCTCTGGCGGCTCCTTCGTTGCCGCTGCCCACGCATATCACCGTCCTGCCGATCTCCGAAGCATTGTCCAGGAACCTCTCCAACAGAGAACTTCCATCGTGGGAACCGTAGCTGTTGCCGAAGCTCAAATTGATGACAAGAGGCATATTTAACTGTCTGGCTTTCCGCAGCGCATAAGTAACGCCTCGCATAATCTCCGTGGTCCGGGGAAAACCTTCCTCCCTGGGAAGTCCCAGTTTCACGATGATCAGTTCCGCCTCCGGGGCTGCCCCGGTATAGAGACCGTCCGCACTTCTCCCGGCGGCAATCCCTGCCACTGCCGTTCCGTGGCCGGTCAGATCCCTGCTGGGGATCAGGCCGTACCGTTCCAGTACACTGCTGTTCAGTGTCCGGTTGATTTCCTCCTCCGTATATTCAGTCCCGATGGGAAATCCATCCGGTGTCCTCCCATATCCCGTATCGCCCGTTTCCTCCGGCGCTATCTGATTCTGTGGCAATGTCGGATTCCGCAGCGTCTCCTGCTCCCGTGATGCGGCCTGCTTTCCCGGAATTGTCTGATCCCATGGTATCGTCTGATCCCATAGATACCGTATCCTCGTACTGCCATCTGCCTTGCGGAACACCTCCAGATCCCAGGTGATCCCGGAATCCAATACAGCCAAAAGAACGCCCCTTCCATTCAGAAAAGGCGTTCTTCTTGTCACCGGTGGAAAGCAGGATGCGCCGTCCGGATCTGTCTGCTGATAGTAAAACCGCTTAGGCTTCTCCACATACTCGATCTCCGGAGTCTCCGATACGGTATCTACCAGTGTCTCCGGTACCGTAAGGATCGCATATCCGGCAATCAGCTCTTCCACCACAATATTCTGTTCCCGCAGTCCGTCCAGACTGCCATGATATTTTACGATCAGCTCCCAGCTGCGGCTCTCCGCACTGTAACCGACATTCAGACTTTCCGTCTGTTCCCGTTCTTCCTCCGGGGTCTCCAATGCAAGATTCAGGATGTTTTCCAGTTTCTGGTCCATGGGCACTCCCCATTACTTCCGCTTCTTACATCTTATGTCCCATGTGGGAAATCATTCCGGAAAAGTCAGGTCTTACGCCTCTTTCGGAATCTGTCCATCCACATGAAGGATATGGTTAATCAGCCAGTCTGTCAGGTAATTCAGAATATCCATGATCTGCTCATCCTGATTTTCTTCATCTTTCTCATGCTGATCAATAAATTCATCCAGTTTGTTGATAAATTCCTGATGCTGAATCTTCTGGGTAAAAATCTTTTTGTACTGGATGGATTCCATATACGCTTCTTCATCCGCAAAATGCTTTGCGGTATAGTCGCGCAGCTTCTGTAAAATTGCGTCAATGTGATCGTACTTATCCGGAGTAAATTCCTCTTGCAGCAGTTCGTATGCTTCACCGGCATAGTCAAACAACTGTTTATGCTCCTGATCGATCATGTCAATTCCAATATAGTATTCCGGTTTCATTTCAAACATAACTTCAGCCTTCTTTCGTATCTTTTTTGTATCTTTTCCTGCATCCTAAATATGCACTTTTCGTGCAGAACTTTCAAGTGCTTCCACGCTTTTTATACTTTTTTAAGAATTCCCGCTGCCAAAATCATTCGCCCCAGAATTCCTTCAGCGCCCGGACCGCATATTCCGTATCCTTCATACCTGCTGTCTCCACAGCGGAATGCATGGCCAGCTGAGGCAGTCCGATATCCACGCTGGACACTGATACATGTGCGGTGGAAATATTGCCGAGAGTGGAACCTCCCGCAATGTCGGAACGGTTGGCATAAGTCTGGTAAGGTACCTTCGCCCGTTCGCAGTAATCCTTCATCTTCGCTGCCGAAATACCGTCAGTGGTGTATTTCTGGCTACCATGATATTTAATGACGATTCCGCCGTTTAGATACGGGCGGTTGGCAGGGTCTGCTTTTTCCGGATGGTTGGGATGTACCGCATGGGCATTGTCCGCAGAGATCAGGAAGCTGTCTGCCACCCAGCGCAGATAGGTGCTGTGCCCCTCCTGCAGTCCCTCTGTGATCCGCTGTAAAGTATCTTCCAGAAAAGTGGAATCGGCGCCCTGTCTGGTACCGCTTCCTACTTCTTCATTATCAAATACTGCACAGAGATTGATATATTCTGCAGGTGTACTCTCCGTAAAAGCTTTTGTCAGGGCAAAAGCGCTCTGCAGATCATCCAGTCTGGGAGACAACACGAATTCTCCCTTTGCTCCTATCATTTTTCCTTCCTGTCTGGTGTACAGGAACAGGTCTTCTCCGAGAATCGTCTCAGCATCCACGCCTGCCGCTTCTGCTGCCAGCGCTGCCAGTGTGGGCTTCTCTACTGCTTCCGGCTGTTCCTCCGCATTCTCCGATGCGGTCTGTGCATCGTATGTAGTATGTGCATCATATTCGTCAAATGATACGTCCGCAAGCAAAGGCAGCAGATCCACCTGGGGATTGTACTCCACACCCTTGTTCATTTCCCGGTTCATATGGATGGCCACATTGGGGATCACGCAGAGATCTCTGTCGATATTCACCAGTCTGCCCTCGATACCGTTCCCGTTCTTCACAACCAGTCTGCCAGCGACGGAGAGTGGTCTGTCCAACCAGGTGGACAGGATCATGCCGCCGTATTTTTCAGTATTTAACCGCAGATAATGTTCCTCCACGGTCAATTCCGGCTTCTCTTTGATCTTAAAGCAGGGGGAATCACTGTGGGCTGCTGCCATATGAAAGCCCCTGATGCTGACCTCCTTTTCCGGAATCGCAAACGCAATAACGGAAGAATCATTGCGCTCCGTATAATACCGTCCGCCCTTTTCCAGTTTCCATTCTTCCTTTTCCTGTAACTGCTGAAAGCCTGCTGCCTCCAGCATCCTTCCGATATTGGCCACTGCATGAAAACAGGTAGGACTTATTCTTATAAATTCCAGCATCTCCTGTGCTGTCTTCCGAAAATCATTCATTCTGTTCACTTCATCCTTTCCCGGGCCGTCTGTCTGCCTGCGCTGTTCGTGCCCGGAACCATTAGCGTTCCGCACGCATGGGATTATTGAGGAAATCCTCATAAGTCAGACGGATACCTTCTTCCAGCTCCGTCGTATAATGGTAGCCCAGGCTTTCCAGTTTGCTGACATCCAGAAGCTTTCTGGGAGTTCCATCCGGCTTGCTGGGATCCCATTTGATCTCCCCAGTATAACCTACTACCTTCGCTACCAGTTCCGTCAGTTCCCGGATGGTCAGTTCCTTGCCGGTTCCCAGATTCACTGTCTCATCGCCGCTGTAGGTATTCATCAGATACACGCAGGCATCTGCCAGATCATCCACATAGAGAAATTCCCGCAGTGGGGTTCCTGTTCCCCAGCAGACTACTTCCTTTGCGCCGGATACTTTTGCCTCATGGAAGCGGCGGATCAGCGCCGGAAGCACATGGCTGTGGGTGGGATGATAATTGTCGTTGGGCCCGTACAGATTCGTGGGCATGACACTGATATAATCGGTTCCGTACTGTCTGTTCAGGAACTCGCAGTATTTCAGTCCGGAGATCTTCGCCAGTGCATATGCCTCATTGGTTTTCTCCAGCTCAGAAGTCAACAGGCAGCTCTCCTTCATAGGCTGCGGTGCCATACGGGGATAGATACAGCTGCTGCCCAAAAACATCAGCTTCTTGCAGTTGTTCTGCCATGCCGCATGGATCACATTCATCTCCAAGATCATATTTTCATACATGAAATCCGCCAGTGCCTCACTGTTGGCCATGATGCCGCCCACCTTGGCTGCGGCCAGGAACACATAGTCCGGCTTCTCCCTGGAAAAAAATTCCTCCACGGCAACCTGTCTGCACAGATCCAGTTCCTTATGGCTGCGGGTGATGATATTGGTATATCCGTTTCTCTGGAGTGCTCTACAAATAGCACTTCCTACCATACCCTTGTGGCCGGCTACATATATTTTTGCGTCTTTTTCCATGATATTACAGTACTTCCTCTCTTTATTTCTCCTGTTATTCCGCGGTTTCCTCCAACACTACCGCTTCAGCCTTTGCCAGCTTCAGATCGTGCTCTGCCATCAGACGGCACAGTTCCTCGTAGCTGGTTCTCTGGGGATTCCATCCCAGCACCGTGCGGGCCTTCGTCGGATCTCCCCACAGATTGACCACATCCGTGGGACGGTAAAAGGCCTCGCTGACCTCCACCACCACCTTGCCGTTGGCCTTGTTGATTCCTTTTTCATGGATACCGCTGCCCTGCCATTCCAGTTCGATTCCCACATAATGGAATGCCAGTGTGGTAAATTCTCTTACGGTATGCTGTACACCGGTGGCAATAACGAAGTCCTCCGGCTTGTCATGCTGCAGCATCAGCCACATGCATTCCACATAGTCCTTCGCATAGCCCCAGTCTCTCTTGGAATCCAGATTGCCCAGATAGAGTTTATCCTGGATACCGCAGGCGATTCTGCCGGCTGCCAGTGTGATCTTACGGGTAACGAAAGTCTCTCCCCGGCGCTCGGATTCATGGTTGAACAGAATGCCGTTGACTGCGAACATATTATACGCTTCTCTGTATTCCTTCACGATCCAGAAGCCGTACTGTTTTGCCACCGCATAGGGGCTGTAGGGATGGAACGGGGTGTTCTCATTCTGAGGCACTTCTTCCACTCGGCCATAGAGTTCGGATGTGGATGCCTGATAAATACGGCAGGTCTCGGCCAGTCCCACCATACGCACAGCCTCCAGAATCCGCAGCACGCCCAGTGCATCTACATCTCCGGCATATTCCGGTGCCTCAAAGCTTACCTGTACATGGCTCTGCGCTCCCAGATTGTAGATCTCATCCGGTCTGACTTCTCCGATGATACGTACCAGACTGGTAGAATCCGTCATATCTCCACCGTGGAGAACGATCTTATCCTCCCGGATCAGATGGTCGATACGACCGGTATTGCTGATGGAAGATCTGCGGATCAGTCCATGCACTTCATATCCTTTTTCCAGCAGGAACTCTGCCAGATAAGAGCCGTCCTGTCCGGTAATTCCTGTAATTAATGCTTTTTTCATTCTTTGTCCTCGTCTTTCTCTTCAGCTGCTTACGGCTGAAATACAATAGCGTGGGCGCAGGCATCTGCCTTATCCTGTCCACAGAATACACCGGCGATCGCCAGTCCGAAGGGGATGGAAGTCCCCATTCCGCGGGAAGTGATCACGTTACCGTCCACTTCCACGGGGCCTGCAGTCACAGCCGCACCTTCCAGATGATCCTCGAAGCAGGGATAGGCGCATGCTCTCTTTCCCTTCAGGATTCCTCTGTGTCCGAAGATACTGGGAGCCGCACAGATTGCCGCAATGTATTTTCCCGATGCATAAAAAGCATCGATCTGCTGCATCAGGGGCTCACAGGCCTCCAGATTCTTCGTTCCCTGTCCGCCACCGGGCAATACCAGACAATCATATTCCTCAAAATTCACCTGGGACAATGTCATATCCGCAGTCACCGGAATCTTATGTGATCCCATCACCTGTTTTTCTTCCGTAATGGACACCATATCAATGGTCAGTCCACATCTGCGGCAGATATCCACTACCGTCAGACCTTCTATTTCCTCAAACCCATTTGCCAGAAAAATCGCTATCTTACTCATGGTTTTCCCTCGCTTTCCGTTTTGTTTTCTGTCTCATTTGCAAGTCATATACTCTGACTTTGCACAGTTATGATTAGTATACACAATTTGGAAGCGTAATTCAATTCCCATGGGCAGATATTTGCAGATTTCACTGTATTTTCAAGGAAAATCATGTTATACTAAAGAAGTGTTTTTAAGTCTTAATTACAGAAGCGAGGCATTAATACTATGGAAATCGAGCGAAAGTTTACCCTGAAATCCTTACCCGACAATCTGGAAAGCTATCCTTCTCATCATATCGAGCAGGTATATCTGAATTATAATCCTGTGGTCAGAGCCAGAAAACAGGATGATGAATATTATCTCACTTACAAAGGCAGCGGCATGATGGCCAGAGATGAGAGCAATCTTCCGCTGAACGAGGCATCTTATTATCATTTACGGGAAAAAGCCGATGGCAGCGTAATCTCCAAAAGACGCTATCTGATCCCTCTGGAGCATCCCGGATTCAAAGAAGGCTTTCCCACTCCTCCGGCAGATTATTCCCTGACCATCGAGCTGGATGTTTTTGATGCCCCCTTCGCCCCTCTGATCATGGCAGAAGTGGAGTTTGGAAGTAAAGAAGCAGCAGAGGCTTTCGTCCCTCCCGCATGGTTTGACAAAGATGTCACCTACTGCAAGGAATACCACAATTCCTATCTGGCTCTGGAGCTGCATCACGCTCCGGAAAATTCCTAAAATGTAACTGCAGTCATTCAAAATGCACGGTAATTCCCCATCGGGAATCCCGTGCATTTTATTTTTTCTGTCTATACCACTGTAAAACAGCGGATACTTTCTTTCAACTGTCCCACTGCACCGGTCAGATCATCCACCGCATAGGAAATATCCTTCATCTCCTGCTGTAATCCCCGGTTGTTGTTCTTTACCACCGCCAGCTTTTCCGTACTGTCCTCCACGGTTGCTTCCATCTGTGAGTTAGCACTATTGACATTCTGCAGTACCGACAACAGTTCATCGATCTTCTGTCGGAATTCATTCATCATCTCATCCACATGATCCGCAGCCTCATGATAATTTGTGCCCGTATCCTCCAGAGCATCGTAATCTCTCATGACTCTGGTATTCATAAAATCCAAAAGTTTTGTAGCATTTTCGGAAAGTTCTTCCACGCTTTCCACTACCCGGTTACTTATCTCCTGGATATTATTGGCTGACTCTCTGGAGCTGTCTGCGAGCTTGCGGATCTCCTCCGCCACGACTGCGAATCCCCGGCCTGCTTCTCCTGCTCTGGCAGCCTCGATAGACGCATTCAGTGCCAGCAGATTCGTTGTTCCAGCAATTCCCAGGATTTCTTCCGTCAGTTCCGTGATCTTGTGGATCTGCCTGCTGTTGGCGATGGACTCCGTCATTGCCGTGTCGATCTCCTTCATCACCCGGGTTGCCTCCTGCTTACTCGCCACCGCCGTTGCCTTCATTTTTCCGGCCCTATCCTTGATATCCGCCGCATAATTGCGTCCATCCTGTGCCACCTCCAGCATGTTCTCCACCGTGGTATCCAGCACCCCGGTATCCTGTTGCACCCCTACGATAGCCTCCGTGACAGACTGCATGCCACCAGCCATCACTCCCAGCTTCTTGGTGGTGTCCTCCGCGGTGGCATTTACCTTTTCCACATTGGAGATAATACCGGTCTGTTTTTCCTCCATATGTCCGCAGCTCTCGGTAATCGCCCTTATGATGGTCTGCATCTGCGCCACCAGATCATTGATGGCCATGGATAATCTGCCGACTTCATCCCCCGATTTCACCCGGATCCGTCTGGTGATGTCACCTCTGTTATTGCGAATGCCCTCCACCAGTTCATCCACCTGCCTCGTAGCATATTTCACCGGACCGATGACCCAGATCCGCAATCCCAGCATGATCACCACGACTACTGCAAGCAGTACCAGACTTGCCACCGCCACAATCATGGGCACTCTGGCCGCACGCTGCTCCATCTGTCCCTGTGCCTGTGCCATCTGCTCTCCGGTGATCTCCAGCATCTGATTCATATAACTTTCAATATGTTCATTGAACATCGGCAGATTCGATGTGGCGGACACATAGGCCTGCGTCTTATTCTCTGCACTGGTGACCAGCAGACTCTCCACGGTCTTTTTGTATTTTGCCAGTTCCGCAGAAGCACTGTCAAACGCCTCTCTCCGGGCATCCCCCTCAGACAGCAGTCCTTCGAACTCCGTCATCTGTTGTTCCATATCAGTGATCTCCTGCAGGATCTTATCCGACAAATTATCCATTGTCACACTGTTGGTGGTCATGACATGGGTCAGCACCTGCCCGTTAATGTAAGTAAACTGTCTGGAAAGCTCCGAGATTTTCTCCTGTTCAGCCACCTGACCGGCCACGATTTCATCGTTGGTTACAATGACCGATTGCAGTGTCTGCACCAGCACTCCCATACAGCTGAGTGCAGCAACTGCCAGCAGCAGTAAAAGCGTCACGATCTTGACTCCGATCCCGACTCCTTTTTTCTGCTTTCCTTCCCGCTTCTTCCGTTCTTTTCCCTTATTCATGCTCTTCTCCTCCGCCCAATACCATCAAAAGGGCCTGCAGCGCATATGCACCGGGCCCTTTTGATTAGATATGTAGAAATTAATTCTTGGCAATTAATTTTCCACCACGTTTGGATACAACATCGAAGATAACTGCTGCCAGAAGTACCAGACCCTTGACTACCTTCTGCATATTCTGATCGACACCCATCAGAGACATACCCAGGTTAATAACACCCATCAGTACAGCACCTACGATAACTCCGGGTACAGTTCCGGTTCCGCCGTATGCGGAAGCACCGCCGATGAAGCAGGAACCGATGGCATCCATTTCATAGTTCTGTCCGTATGTCGGCTGTGCGGAAGTCATACGTGCAATGGTTACCATACCAGCTAACGCTGCCAGGAATCCCATGTTCATATAAGCCAGGAAATAAACCTTGTTGGTATTGATACCGGATAATTTGGTGGCCTTCTCATTACCGCCCACTGCGTAGAAATAACGTCCCACAGTAGTGTTGGAAGTGATGTAACCATATACCATGATAACAATCAGTACCCAGATCAATACGCTGGGAATACCTTTGTGCTGTGCCAGACGATAGCTGAATGCCAGGATCACTGCAGCGATCACTACGATTTTGCCGATCGTGGAACCCATGCTGGGAGCTTCGTATCCTTTTTTCACCTTGTCGGCTCTATTCTTCAGCTGTAACACTGCAAAGATCACTGCAGCGATCACACCGGCAAATACACAGGTCAGATTGATGGGACCATTACCGAAGAAATCGGGAATATAACAGTCAGCACCGCCACCGAACAGATTTACGAATGTAGTGCAGTCCTTAATGGATACGGTCATACCCTGCAGGACTACGTTGCTTAATCCTCGAAAAGCCAGCATGCCGGCCAATGTCACGATGAAAGGCGGGATTCTCACATAAGCGATCCAGAAACCCTGGAAAGCACCGATCAGTGTACCGATAGCAAACATGATCAGAATAGCCAGCCACATGTTCATTTTCATGTTGACCATGAGTACCGCTCCGATGGCACCGACGAAACATACAACAGATCCAACGGACAGATCGATGTTACCGCCGGTCAGGATACATAACAGCATACCGGTTGCCAGAATAAACACATATGCGTTCTGCGAGATCAGACTGCTGACATTCATGGGAAGCAGGATTGCTCCTCCGGTTCTCCATGCAAAAAATGCCGTAACCACGATCAGTACGAGGATCATGGTATATCTTTTTATAAAATCGAGGCCCTTTGTTTTATTCATGCCAATGCTCCTTTCTTACCGGCTGATAATATCTTGGACATGATAAGCTCCTGTGTTGCCTCACTGCCCGCCAGTTCTCCTACTATTTTTCCTTCGTTCATTACATAGATCCGGTCACACATGCCAAGGATCTCAGGCAGCTCCGAGGAGATCATGAGAACCGATTTTCCTTCTGCCACCAGTTGGTTAATGATGCAGTAGATTTCGTATTTTGCACCAACATCAATACCTCTCGTCGGCTCATCCAGGATCAGGATATCCGGATCTGTGAACATCCATTTTGCCAAAAGTACCTTCTGTTGATTACCGCCGCTTAAGTTTCCTACATTCTGCTCCACAGTTGGACATTTCGTATTCAGTTTGTTCTTGTAGTCTACCGCCACATTGTACTCTTTGTCTTTATCAATAACAGTATGTCTGCTGATGGCATCCAGATTTGCCAGAGTTGTATTAATCTTGATCGGGTTGCTCAGAATCAGTCCGTTGCCCTTTCGATCCTCCGTCACATATGCCAGATGATTTTTGATGGCTTCCTGTACAGTATTCAGCTGTACTTTTTTGCCGTTGATATACAGTTCGCCGCTGATATTGGAGCCATAGCTTTTTCCGAACAGGCTCATTGCCAGTTCCGTACGGCCCGCACCCATCAGTCCAGAGATACCTACTACTTCGCCTTTTCTGACATTGAGGTTAACGTTATCCACTACCTTACGGTCTGAGTACAGCGGATGATGTACCGTCCAGTCTTTTACTTCCATCAGGACCTCTCCGATCTTCGGCTCTCTCTTCGGGAATCGGTCAGCGATCTCTCTTCCTACCATTCCTTTGATGATCCGGCTCTCGGTAATATCATCTTTTCCCTTCACAAGCGTTTCGATGGTAGATCCGTCACGAATGACTGTGATCTTATCTGCCACATAAGAAATCTCATTCAGCTTATGAGAGATGATGATGGATGTCATTCCCTTTTTCTTGAGTTCCAGCATCAAATCTAACAGTGCTTTGGAATCTGTCTCGTTTAAAGATGCTGTAGGCTCATCCAGAATCAGCAATTTAGCGTTCTTTGCCAACGCCTTTGCAATCTCTACCAGCTGCTGCTTACCTACACCGATATCTTTTATCAATGTCTGGGGGCCTTCCTTCAGGCCTACGGTCTTTAACAGTTCCGCCGCCCTGGCATTGGTTTCATTCCAGTTGATTTTGTACTTATGTCCCCGTTCATTGCCAAGGAACATATTCTCCCCGATGGTCATATAGGGGATCAGCGCAAGTTCCTGATGAATAATAACGATACCTTTTTCCTCACTGTCCTTGATCTTGTCGAATTTGCAGATCTCACCATTATAGATGATATCGCCTTCATAAGATCCGTACGGATAAATACCGCTCAGTACATTCATAAGTGTGGACTTTCCTGCGCCGTTCTCGCCTACAAGGGCATGGATCTCTCCTTCTTCCACCTGCAGGTTTACATTGTCAAGTGCTTTTACACCGGGGAATGTTTTGGTTATATTTTTCATTTCCAGTAATATCTTTGCCAATGGTATCCCTCCCAAGTCTTGTTTCCACATTATCTAATCAAACATTTAAAATCTTATTCTTGCTTTACCCATGAATACAGCAGGCGGGAAACGCCCGCCTGCCGTAAGGATCCTTACAGATCCGTGTTATTATAAATTACTGTAAATCTGCCTCTGTATAGTAACCTGAATCGATGAGCAGTTCTTTGTAGTTGCTTGCATCAGCGAATACGGGCTCACACAGATAGGAAGGAATAACGCCGGTACCATTGTCGTAAGTTGTGGTATCGTTGACAGGTGCCTCGCCGCCCTTCATAACAGCGTCTACCATCTCTACAACCTTGGATGCCAGAGTACGGGTATCCTTGAAGATGGACATGGACTGCTTACCGGAGATCATGTTCTTAACGTTGGGCTTATCGCAGTCCTGACCGGTAATGATGGGCCACTCGCCGGTATAGTTAGCTTCCAGAGAGTTGGTAACACCAAGTGCGGTAGAGTCGTTGGAGCACAGCACTGCATCCAGCTTGGTTCCGTCTGCATAGTTTGCGGAAATGATAGCATCCATTCTGGACTGAGCGGTCTCAGTAGACCAGTTAGCGGTTGCAACGGTTTCGAAATCGGTCTGTCCGGATTTTACTACCAGCTTGCCTGCATCAATGTAGGGCTGCAGAACATCCATCGCACCACCGAAGAAGAATCTTGCATTGTTGTCGCCGGGGTCACCGGTTACTAACTCAATATTGAAAGGTCCTGCTGCGTTATCCAGATCCAGCTGGTCTCTGATGTATTCGCCCTGTTTGGTACCTACCATGTAGTTATCAAAGGTTGCATAATAGGTAACTGCATCGGAGTTCATGATCAGACGGTCATAAGCAATAACAGGAATGTCTTTTTCCTTAGCCTGCTCCAGAACAGTTCCGAGGGAATCACCATCGATAGATGCGATAACTAACATCTGGCATCCGGAGTTGATCATATTCTCGATCTGGGATACCTGTGTGGGAATATCGTTGGATGCGTACTGCAGATCAACTTCGTAGCCGGCTTCCTTCAGCTGGGCTTCCATGTTGGTACCATCCTGGTTCCATCTCTGCAGATCCTTGGTCGGCATTGCTACACCAATCTTACCGCCACCTGTTGTGGTAGTAGTGGAAGCATCTGTCTTTGCTTCTGCAGATGTTTCTGTCTTATTGTCCGTTGCCGGTGTGGTTGCCTGCTGTCCCCCATTGGATCCACATCCTGCAAGCATTGTAACAGCCATGGCTGTTGCCAGAAGTGTGCTTAATAATTTCTTCCTCATAAAAAGTAACCTCCCTTGTTTGGTTTGTTTTTGTTGCTAAATAGAGAATATCACAAATCCTATAGCATGATTTTATGACCTTCTGCACTTTTCCATCCTCTCTCCTGACAAAATCAAGGCTGTGCTAGCAATATCTTGTCTGCCAGCACAGCCTTGTCACCAAATTTTTCCTATTGTGTTTTTAGAATCTATCTCTTTTCCCCATTTTCAAAGTAAATCCAATATTATTTGGGCATTTCCGAGGGAATGTTCAGATAGACATCCTCTTTTAAGTGAAATCCGCTTCCGATGATCACATCATTCATATTGTTTTTATCCACACTGATCGGTTCCAGACCAATGTACGGAACTTCATATTTTCCATTCTCTATGGTTACCGTATCTCCTTCCGGCAACGGCTCTCCCTTTGCCAGAAGTACCGCACACTCCGCTGCCTTCTGCGACATTTTTTCCACCGGTTTGTAGACCGTCATGACCTGTGTCCCCTCGACAATGCGCTGGCACGCTTCCAGGTCGGCATCCTGCCCCACTACCATAATATCTCCTGCCAGTCTCTTTTCTTTCAGGGCATGTACCACTTTGCTTGCAAGATCATCATTGCCGCACATAATGGCATCCGCCTCCGAGACAATATCCATATGATCATAGATATACGTCCCCGCCAGTTCTGCTTTCCAGCCATCCGCATGCATAGAATCTAAGATCGTCACCTGATTGTCCTCCATGACCTTGCGAAAGCCCTTTTCCACCATAGCAACGTTGCTGTCCACGGCAGAGCCTCCCAGCATCAGCACATTTCCGCCGGCCAGACCGTTTTCCACCAGTGCCTCTCCCATCATGGTACCTACTCTTTCGTTGTCAAATGAGATATACAGGTCAATATCTGTATTCTGCAGCAGTCTGTCATAAGCAATGATCTTAATGCCGGCATCTTTCGCCCTCTGCACTTCCTCTGTTAATCCTTTGGAGTCAATGCATATCACAACGATCACGTCCATTCCTTTATCGATGAAGTAATTGATCTGCTTTTTCTGCTGCTCCAGATCACCGTTCGCATTCTGGACATTCACTTCCGCTCCCAACTCCTTTGCCGTT
Source organism: Clostridium sp. AM34-9AC (assembly GCF_003480225.1). Lineage (NCBI taxonomy): Bacteria > Bacillati > Bacillota > Clostridia > Eubacteriales > Clostridiaceae > Clostridium > Clostridium sp. AM34-9AC. Next base: position 21,639 of record NZ_QUIU01000012.1, on the reverse strand, counting down.
GAGACGAAAATGTCACGATCCCTCTGCCATCTTTCAATGACAAAAGAATCAAAGCTCATGCCGATCTGAATTTTATCATTTTCCGCGACTTCTCCCTGATCTTTTCCGGTTTCCAGATTTCCGCAGGCACAAAGCAATAACATCATCCCCAGAAGCCACGCAACACATATCCGTCTCTTTTTCTTATACACTGCCTTGTTCCTGTCCCTTTCCCCGGTTTTCCTTATACTCTGTCGGCGTCACACCCACATTTTTCTTAAAACTGCGGCTGAAATAGTTGGGATCCGAATATCCGGTTTTGACACAGATCTCCTTCATGGAGCACTCCGTCGTCTGCAGCAGTTCCTTTGCCTTGTCCATCCTTAAATTGGTCAGGTACTCGATAAAGTTTTCCCCGGTAGTTTCTTTGAATAGTTTACTGAAATAATACGGGCTGATATTTACCTCTCTGGATACATCATCCAGGGAAATATCTTTGTGATAGTTATTCTTAATATAATTCTTTGCTGTTTCGATAATACTGCCCGTCTTTTCTTCCCTTTTATTCAGAACGTTCCGGCAGGCTTCCTTCACTTTTTCCAGGAACCATGTTTTCATGGCCGCTGGTTCCGCCATTTGCATCACCTGCGGCAGATACTCCGCACGGGAATTGAGCTGATAGATCATACCGCCTTTTTCATAGGCAATGTGCTCTGACCACAGGACAAATTCCAGCACCTTAAGCCTCATATTCATCAGATCGGAACCGCTCTCCACCATCCAGTCAAAAAATGCCGATGCCGATGCGGAAGCATTGTCAATGTCACCGTCCTCGACTTCCGCAAAAAGTTTTTTCTCCAGCTTCACCGGATAATTTCCACCGTATTCGCATTTGATCGGCAGGTCATCCACATGTGCCACACTGCCGGTGGTCGCCACCAGTGCATTCAGCGCCTCCGTATAAGATTCCGAAGCCATCAGAAAATCTTTCGGTTCTCCGATGCCGATGCGGAAGCTGATATCCGTTCTCTTGCGCAGATATCTGGTGAGTTCTCTGGCTTTTTCAATGAGTTCGATACGCTCATTATAGTCCATCACATCTTTCTCATAAGGCACCAGCACTGCCAGTTTGTTTGCCATGACGGTACCCACAATACAGTCAAAATTTTCTTTCAGACAGTCCCTGACCTCCTGATAATGCTTCTGCATTCTGACACTGCTTCCCACCGCATTTGTCATGTGGTTTCCCTGCTGTTCATCTCCGCATATCACAGCAATCATGTAGGCATATTGCAGCGTGATTCCTAAAATTGACCGGTAATTCTCAATATCCTCGCGGAAATGCTCCTGTAATAAGATATTGTGGATCAGACCGCTTTCAATAATCGGTACGACTGTCTCCAGTTTTTCCTTGATCAACAACTCATTTTTGCGTTTCAGGCGCTCTGCATCGATTCGCTCCATTGCCTTCTGCAATGCTGCAATGATCCGGGTCTTCTCCATCGGCTTGGTAATGTACTCCATGACTCCAAGTTTGATAGCTTCTTTCGCATAATCAAATTTGTCATAAGCTGACATTACGATAAACACTGTATGATTATTGCTTCTCCGGATCTCTTTCATAGCATCGATGCCGTTGATTCCCGGCATCTGGATATCCATGACCGCAACGTCCGGGCGGAAGCTCTCTGCCAGTTCAATCACACTTCTGCCGGTCTTGGCATACTGCACCTCACAGGTATCCTTGAATTCTTTTTCGATGATGAATTTCAGGGAATCGATCACGATTCCTTCGTCATCCGCCAGCATGATCTTATACATCCGTCTTTTCCCTCTCTTTTATCGGAAGATACAGGATTACTTCCGTTCCTTGATTTTTCCCGTCACTTAAAATCGTCATTACATCTTCGTTTTGCGTGAAAAGTTTTAATCTTGCGATAATGTTCCCCATTGCAATACCATTGGAACCGCCGCCTGACTGCTCTTCGTGATAATTGCCGCCAAGTACTTTTTCTATCGTATCCCGGTCCATTCCGATGCCGTTATCCCGGATACTGATCCCCAGCGTATCTCCATCCACATGGTATACCTTCAGCCGGATCTTTCCCTCTCCGTTCATCTCTCTGATGCCGTGATTTACGGAATTTTCCACGATCGGCTGTAAGATCATGCTTGGCATGCAGCTGTCCAGCAGATCCTCCTCAATTTCTTTCCCATAATGGATATCCCCAGAAAAGCGGACATTCAGAATATAAATGTAATGATCCACCAGTTCCAGCTCTTCTCTGACCGTCACGATATCATTACTCTTTTTTACATTATAGCGGAAAAATTCCGCCACATTCTGTACATATTCATAGGTCCGGTCGGCGCCTTCCATCATGGCCAGCTGTGCTCCCGCATTTAACGTATTGAATAAGAAGTGGGGATTGATCTGCGCCTGCAGATACTTTAGCTGTGCATCCTTTAAGTGTGCTTCCATCAAAAGCTCTTTTTCCATTAAGGAACGCCGGATTTCCATGCTCTCGCGCAGGCTTTCCAGATACTGTCTGATACTGATCAGCATCTGGTTAAATGCTCCCGTTACCACGCCGATCTCATCCTCCGACTGTACTTGTAACAGTTCGGTATCAAAGTTTCCGCCTGCTACTTCGTCAGCGGTTACCGCCAGATCCTTTAACGGACTGATGATCTCCCCGGTAAGCTTTACTACTATAGATACGCTGACCACAATGACGATGGATAATGCAATCACACTGACCATTTCGAAATTACGGAAAGCAGCCGACAGACGGCTGTAGTTCTCGGAGTTGCTGCGGAACTGTTCGTTGTTCAGACTGTAAATATAGGTATTGATATATTCATACATCTGTGTCGCATTCTCGTACCGGACGCGGTATTTCTCTACATTTCTCCCACGCTTTGCCTCAATCGTCTGACTTACGAGGTCCAGGTATTCTTCCGACATATGCCGGATACTGCGTTCCATTCTCTGAAAGGTGGCTCCCGTCACCTCATCGCTCATATCCTGCACCAGTTGGGAATATGTCTGTTCATTCCGGTAAAATTCCTCCAGGGAATCACTGGTCTTGGAATTCAGATAATCCGTCATACTGTCCTGCACCGCCATCAATGCATCAGATACTTCGTTCAGCCGCAGATTCCCCTGATAGACCTTATCGATCTCCGAAGACATGCTGTTGATTCCCAGAAGCAATATCACCGTCACTGCAAATACTACCAGATTCGCCAATACAAAAATGCTGCTCATCTTCGCCTGAAGAGACAGCTGTCGAAATTTTTTCCTCATGCGTACCTCACTCTGTCGCTTCCTGCGCTTGTAAATATTCACCCACGTTATTCTGATCAATAATTGTGACATCCGCCGTAAAATACTGGCTGGTATAGCCAAAACGATAGTACTCCTGCAAAGCATCCACGCAGAAAGCTCCCATCTGCTCCGTGTCTATCGAGATCGTTGCATTGACTACATTTCGCTCGATTGCTTTGAGTATCGTATCAGTATCATAATACCCTAAAATTGCGACCTCGCCCACGCAGTTGTAATCCACTACCGCCTGGTAGACACAGGTAGTACTCAGTTCGTTCAGGCAGATAATGATATCCGGCAGTTTTTCATTCATAAAAATATCCCGGATAGATTCCTCCACGGAAAAAGTATTCGTATCGTCCACTGTAATTAAGGAAAGTTCTATCTCCGGTCCCCGGATTTTCTCCTGTTCCAGTGCGTCCTGAATCCCGGAGCAGACAATATTTTGTGCCGAGTTCAGTGCATGGGCATTCACCAGTACCGCTACCGTCATGGGCGCGGTACTCTCACTGACAGAAGCCAGCTTCAATACCTGTCGTCCGTATTCCCTGCCCAGATTATAGCTTCCTACACCGACAAAGCTGCAGCGTGCACTGTGCGTATTGTCACCATACAGCGTCACCACAGGGATGCCCCGTTCTACTGCTTCGTCGATCATCTGTGACATCTCGTCGCTTTCATCCGATTCTACAAAAATACCGTCTACACCGGAGGACATGGCGATCCGCATAAGCTCTGCCCTCGTATACTCCTGAGACAGATGCTCGCCCAGCAGATCCACATATACATTCTCTTCCTGTCCGCGTTCAAAAGCTCCGCGGTATACGGACTGCCAGAAATCCGATTTGCGGTCTTCTGTGATCATCACATAATACCGGTCATATTTTTCTCTGTCTGTTACTTTATGAAATCCCCGCACATAGGAACGAAAGATTACTGTGCATATCGAAATGACTATGATAGCAAAAGCCATAAACCCAATGACGATCCATTGTCCCTTATTACGGCCTGCTCTGTCAGTAGTACGGCTCATGTTTCCCCTCTCTCTCGCAGAAATCCGATTGCAGACTCCGCCCAATATAGATAACCATACCATAATAACGTGGCTTTTTCCATAAGACCACAAAAAAATCCTCTTGTTTTGACAAAAATGCACTAAAAAATGCTACCTGCCATAGTTATCCCCATTTTCATGCATGCAAATATTTATGATTTGTCCACAAAAAATACGGAAAGGAAACTATCCCTTCCGTATTCTTACAATGTGCCTTACGCTACACGGCACACTTTACAGTCTTCCGTATAATTTTGCCATCTTATAAATCTTTTTCGCAAGCTTCGGATCCAAAGCATCCTTATCCATACGCCATTTCCAGTTGCATCCCAGAGTGGAGGGAGTGTTGATCCTGGCGCTGCTGTCCAGCTCCAGATAATCCTGCATGGGAATGATTGCGGTATCCGCACAGCTGGACAATGCTGCCCGGATGATCTCAAAGCAAAGCTTCCTGTCCTTCTTATGTCCCAGATATTTCTTTGCAAATTTCTTGTCCTTCTCCGGCATATTCTGTAAGAACCCCACCGTAGTATCGTTATCGTGGGTTCCGGTATAGACCACACAGTTCTTGTCATAATTGTGCGGCAGATATTCACTGTCACTCCCGGCATCAAAAGCAAACTGAAGAATCTTCATTCCGGGATACCCGGTCTTCTTCACCAGACGGATCACGCTGGGAGTCAGAAATCCCAGATCTTCCGCGATCACTTTCTTCCTGCCCAGTTTCTTCTTCATGACATCGAACAGTTCGTAACCGGGACCCTTTTCCCAATGGCCGTTCTCCGCCGTCGGATCTCCGTAAGGAACGAACCAGTATTCATCAAATCCCCGAAAATGATCGATACGAAGCACATCGTACAGCTGATAGCAATAAGCGATCCGCTGCATCCACCACTCGTAACCGGTCTTCTTATGATACTTCCAGTCGTAGAGCGGATTGCCCCATAACTGTCCGGTCTCGGAGAAACAATCGGGTGGACATCCCGCCACTCCGATGGGCCGGCCTTCCTTATCCAGCTGGAACAGCTTCGGGTTTGCCCAGGTATCGGCACTGTCAAATGCCACATAGATGGGAATATCCCCTACGATCTCAATGCCTTTCTTATTGGCATAGGCTTTCAGTTCTTTCCACTGTTTTGCAAACAGGTACTGTTGGAAGCAATAAAATGCGATTTCTTCCGCCAGCTTCTTACGGTATTTGCGAAGTGCCGCTGCTTTTCTGAGACGGATGTCCTCGTCCCATTCCATAAAGCAGACACCGCCAAAAGCATTTTTCACCGCCATATACAGAGCGTAGTCATCCAGCCAGTACGCATTTTCCGTAAGGAATTTCTGATAGTCTCCGGTCTCTGTAAGGCCCTGTTCCCTGGCATTGTCAAACGCAATTTTCAGAACTTTAAAACGGGACAGATAAATCTTCTCATAGTCCACATAATGCTCATTGTCTCCGAAATCATAGCTGTCACAGATCTCTTTTGTCAGATAGCCATCTTCGATCAGAAGCTCCAGGTCAATATAGTAGGGGTTCCCCGCAAAGGTGGAAAAGGACTGGTACGGAGAATCGCCGTAGCCGGTAGGACCTAACGGCAGGATCTGCCAGAGATGGTTGCCTGATTTTTCCAGGAAGTCCACAAAACGGTAACTTTCCTTACCGAAGGTTCCGATACCATATGCCGAGGGAATACTGGATATCGGCAGCAGAATTCCCTGTTTTCTTACATTTTTCTTCATAGCTTTTGTATTCCTTTATATTTCTGTGCTTTCGTACATTACTTATCCGATGCTCTCTGATTAAAAAAATAACTATTCAGTCCTTGTCATGAGCTCTGAATAGTTATTTCGAGTGGAAGCAAGGGGGCTCGAACCCCTGACCTTTCGCGTGTGAGGCGAACGCTCATCCCGGCTGAGCTATGCTTCCATAATTACGCAATGCGGATAACAGGACTTGAACCTGCACGTCTGTTGACAATAGAACCTAAATCTATCGCGTCTGCCACTTCCGCCATATCCGCTTACTAACTGCCATATCTGACGATTAGCTTAAAACCTTGACAAACGGGAATGCTCTCTGCCAAAGGACCTTGAATAATTATACTCTTCCTTCCTTTTGCTTGTCAAGCATCCCCGCCGCATCTGTTTCTATTTTATTCTGTAATCTCTCTTGTCGTTACCGGTTCTCCAATGTGGCATATGATCTTTTTATAGATCCTTACGAGGAAATAGGTACTTAAGAGCAGGCTGGCCAGTTCCGCGATGGGAAAGGCCCACCAGATCAATGTCACTTCACCGCTTAAGGACAAAAGCTTTGCCACCGGAAGCAGCACGCACATCTGTCTGGCCACGGACACGATCATACTGTAGACGCCGTTACCCAGTGCCTGGAATACGCTTCCCACCACGATACAGAAGCCAGCAAACACAAAGCTTAGGGAAATGGTCTCCAGCGCCGGAATACCGATGGCGATCAGGCTTTCCTCCGCATCAAACATACGCATGAGCTGTGCCGGAAAGATGTGCATTACAATGAGTCCCACACACATGATACCCACACCGTAAGCCACACTGTGTTTAATGGTCTTAATAACGCGGTCCTTATGTCCTGCGCCATAATTGTAAGCAATGATAGGCACCATGCCGTTATTCAGTCCAAAAACAGGCATAAACACAAAGCTCTGCAGCTTAAAGTAAATGCCGAACACCGTCTGGGCGGAACCGAAAGATGCCAGGATCAGATTCATTCCGTAGGTCATCAGGGAACCGATAGCCTGTACCACGATGGAAGGGGCTCCTACCTTATAGATCTGTCCGATCAGATGTCCGTTGGGTCGGAATCCTTTCATGGAAATATCCAGTTCCTTATTGAATTTCAGGTTAAACCATAATGCCATGAATGCGGCAACGATCTGTCCGATCACGGTAGCCACTGCTGCACCGGCGATCCCCATGCGGGGCATGCCAAAATACCCGAAAATCAGGATCGGATCCAGAATAATGTTGATGATTGCACCGGTTGACTGTGTGATCATTGTATACATGGTCTTACCGGTAGCCTGTAACAGCCTCTCAAAAGTCGTCTGCAGAAAAATACCCATTCCCGCCACACAACAGATAGTCAGATAGGTCACACCGTATTCCCGCACCTCCAGTACTTCCGTCTGGCTGGCAAAAAACGGTCTGCTGATCAGTGCACCGACCACCGCAAATCCAATATAGCTGGCAATTGCAATAAAAATACCGTTTCTGGCAATGATATTGGCTTTCTCAAAATCCTTTTCTCCCAGGGTTCTGGACAAGAAGGCATTGATACCTACCGCTGTTCCCACCGCCACAGCGATCATCAGACTCTGGATGGGGAATGCCAGAGATACAGCACGCAGGGCATATTCGTTGATCCTGGACACGAAAATACTGTCCACAATATTGTACAGTGCCTGTACCAGCATGGAGATCATCATGGGCAGTGACATGGAGATCAGTAATTTGTCTATGGGCATGACGCCCATCTTGTTTTCTTTAGTCTGCATAGTATTTCCTTTCTTCTATAAAATGGAATAAAAAAAGCCCCGAAAGGGGTTTTCAAAATGTGAGGATGCTGTATAAAAGAACCTAGTGAGGCATGAGAGATCTCGACCAGGGGGTTCGAATCCCCAAATCAGGATATCACAACACCTAGTGAGGCATGGGGGATTCGAACCCCCGACAACTTGATTAAAAGTCAAGTGCTCTACCGACTGAGCTAATACCCCATAATAAAACAGGGCTAGCTGGATTCGAACCAGCGAATGCAGCAGTCAAAGTGCTGTGCCTTACCGCTTGGCGATAGCCCTATAAATATGACACCAAGCGTGCCATTACGACACTTCACTCATAACAAAGGTGGATAAAGGGATTCGAACCCTTGGCCTCCAGAGCCACAATCTGGCGCGCTAACCAACTGCGCTATACCCACCATGCGAGACAGTGATGACCAAAAGTCTTCCTTATCTCAAATGTGCTCGAAGGGATTCGAACCCCCGACCCACGGCTTAGAAGGCCGTTGCTCTATCCAGCTGAGCTACGAACACATATCTGTCTGTTAGCTACATCAGCAAACCGACGAAGCATATTGTAACTTATCCGACATCATTTGTCAACAGTTTTGTACTAATTTTTTGAAAAATAAATACAAAATCCAAGTTACACGTCGGGGTGACAGGATTCGAACCTGCGACCCCCTGGTCCCAAACCAGGTGCTCTAGCCAAGCTGAGCCACACCCCGAAGCTGCGTTATCGCGGATTTCCGCAACGCAAATGTTATTATAACCCAGAGATTTTCTATCTGTCAAGAGAGAAGTTTGAAGCATCACTGGCGAAGATAAGCAATCGTAAAATGCACCTTTCCCTCTCTGTCAATCTCCATGATCGCATAGGAAGGCTGGCGTCCCTCCTGTCTCGGATAGGACAGACTTCCCGGGTTCACGGCAATGATGTCATCATCAATATCGATCACCGGCCGATGGGTATGTCCGTACAGCACGATATCAATGCCCCGGTCAATGGCCTCTTTTTTGATGGTCTCATTTCCCATGGATACATAATAATTGTGTCCGTGGGTCACCCATACTTTGTAGGATCCGATATCCAGTGTGATCTCTCTGGGGAGATCCGAGAAAAAGTCATTGTTGCCCAGAACGATATAAACCGGGCATTCTGCCGCAGAAGAAAGTGCATACTCACTGCCCTCCGCATCTCCGCAGTGGATCACCATGTCCGGGTGGTGCATCTCCAGTACTTTGAAGTAATTCTCATTCTTTTTATGGGTATCACTTACGATCAGTATCTTCATATTTCTTCAGTTCCTCTTTCATCAGCTCCAATGCCTTACCTCTGTGACTGACCTGGTTCTTCTCTTCTTCTGTCAACTCCGCCGTAGTCTTGCCGAATTCCGGTACGTAAAAAATAGGATCGTAACCGAATCCGTTGGTCCCCTTCTCTTCATATCCGATCCGCCCTTCGATGGTAGCTCTTGTGGTAAGTTCTCTGCCGTCCGGGAGCACTGCTGCAATGGCACAGACGAATCTGGCAGTACGCTTTTCCTCCGGCACTCCTTCCAGTCTCTGGATCAGATTTGCATTTTTTATGGAATACGGCGTATCCTCTCCCAGATATCTGGCAGAATAGATTCCAGGTTCCTTATTCAGGGCATCGATCTCCAGTCCGGAGTCATCCGCCATCACGATATCTTTCGTAAAAGCAGCCACCGCACGGGCCTTGATCAGTGCATTCTCTTCGTAGGTCTTACCGTTTTCTTCAATATCTGCTTTAATGCCCGCATCTTTCATGGATACGACTTCCAGACCGGTATCCTCCATGATCATGCGGATTTCTTTGATTTTTCCGGCATTGCCGGTCGCGAATACGATTCTTCCCTGCATATTAACTCCTTGCCGCATTTGTGTTCTTATATAGTCATCATTGCGTATTAGTATAAACCTCGGAAATAGCTTCTGCAATACCTTCCGCCAGCTTTTTTTGATAGCTTTCCTGTTCCAGCAGCTGTCTCTCGCTGCTGTTGGTCACATATCCGAGAGAAATTCTGGCTGCCGGGATCTTAAGCTGCCACAGAATGTCATCTTCCTCCGCCGGGAACAATCCAATGGCCCGGTTGCTGGAAGCCACCGTCACTTGTCTGGTCACGCAGTCGGCCCATTGTACATTTCCGAAATCCGGCAGATAATACTCATCATTGTATTCTGCCCGGATGCCGTAGGTACTCTCCTGTGCATCATCTGCTGACAGTCCGATCTCCAGATACAGATCTGCATCCACCCAGTCAGCGAAGCTACGCCTTACTTCCTGTGCGACCTCTGTATCTTCTGTACGGGTAAGATATATTTTTACCATGCTTCCTTCCAACAGCTGTGCCGTCTGTCTTGCCACCTCCAGAGCGATGTTCTTCTCCTCACATCCGGAATCGGCAACGCCTCTGTCCCTTCCGCCTCCCACGGGATCCAGCACTACGATCCGGTCGTAAGATTCTCTGGGATTGACAAAATCGATCTTCAGAGTTCCCTCTTCCAGAGTACTGTGATACTCCAGGATCTCCTTCATGGACAATCTGAGCAATACGCCCTCGTTCTGTGCTTCACAGATGCCGTTTCCCACCAGGCTGAAATCTCCGGTAAGCTGATGTTCCCGGTAAAAAGATTTTCTGCCGTTCTGCACATAGATCCAGAGTTCCCTTTCCATGTAATGATTTTCCACCACTACATTTTCCGCTTTCGTACCGGTTTCCAATGGTATACAGATCTCCCGTTCTGCCTTCCTGTCTTCCGCCATGGCCAGCTGCATTTCATGGGACCGTTCCGCCTGATTCTCTGTGACCAGACCGCCCTGTTCCTGACTTAACGCAGAGATCACCACCGTCTTATGCGCTGCCGTCCAGAGCATGATGCCCATAGACATACTTCCCAGCAGGAGCCAGAGGATCAATGTAATGCGTCTATTCTGTTGTTGATCCCTGATCTGCAGTAAATTTTTCATTTCTTCTAAACGTCTCTTCTCTTCGGAGGCTTCGGTCCCAGAAACTGATAATAATAAGTCTTCATCATTCCGTTGTAGATCTTGCGGTTCTTGTCCGCCTTCCTGCCGATATCCTTCTCTGCCTGCTCATAGGCAGTGATCAGATACATACTCCAGGAATCCAGTTCCCGGAATCGTTCTCCGATGGTACGGTACAACTGCGGCATCTGACTCTTATCCTGCAAACGCTCTCCATAGGGAGGATTGGTGATAATAAAGCCGTATTTCTTCGGGTGATGAAGATCTTCCACACCACGACGCTGGAAATGGATCAGCTTGTCCACACCCGCCATCCGTGCATTTTCTCTGGCGATCTTCACCATATCCTCGTCAATATCATAGCCCTGAATATCTGTCTCCACCGACAGATCGATCATCTCTTCCGCTTCGTCCATGGCATCATACCACACCTTTTTCCCTATGATATGGGGCCATTCTTCCGCCGTAAAACTGCGGTTCCTGCCGGGTGCCATATTGGCTGCCATCATGGCTGCCTCAATAGGGAAGGTGCCGCTTCCGCAGAAGGGATCCACCAGGATCCTGCCCGCATTCCAGGGAGTCAGTTCGATCAGTGCAGCAGCCAGATTCTCCGCAATGGGGGCTTTTGCCGTCAGCTTACGATATCCTCTCTTATGTAAGGACTCTCCGGTGCTGTCCAGTCCCACGGTCACTTCATCCTTCATCAGGAATACCCGGACAGGGAAATTTTCTCCATCTTCAGGGAACCAGCTGATCTCATACTGGGCCTTCAGCCGCTCCACCATTGCTTTTTTCATAATGGACTGAATATCCGAGGGGCTGAACAATTTGGACTTTACACTAGCTGCCTTGGCCACCCAGAATTTGCCGTCCTTCGGAATGTATTCTTCCCAGGGAAGATTTTTCGTGCCCTGAAACAGTTCTTCAAAAGTCTCCGCATGAAAACTTCTGATTTTGATAAGGATTCTTTCTGCCGTCCGCAGAAAAATATTTGCTCTGCACAAAGCCTCCTCATCTCCGAAAAAGGTGACACGACCATCCGCCACTTCTGTAATATCATATCCCAGATCTGTGATCTCTCTTTTTAATACTGATTCCATACCGAAATGGCAGGGAGCAATCAATTCAAAACGTCTCATTCGTTCCTCCGGATCTTAGTCATCAATTATTGCACATATAAAGTTATTATATATGGATTCTGAAAATATGTAAATAGGGCTGCCTTGCGGCAGCCCCTGAAAAATTATGCACCCGATTAGCAGCTCTTGTTCTGCTCCCTGTTGTTGCTCTTATTCTTATTCTGATTCTGGCTGTTCTGCTTATTCTGGGAGTTCTTACTGTTCTCGCTCTCGTCATAAGAGTTGTTATACTTGTTCTGATTGTTCTGATTGTTCTGTTCATAATTGTTAGACATATTTGTGACCTCCTGATAGGAAATATCTTTTTAGTTACAGGAGTAGTATGTCTATTTCGCACAAAAATATGCCCAAAAAATATGGTACTTTAGGCCTAAATTTCTTCTTGCATTTTTATATCATTAGTACTATAATCATAATTGTAAATAGAAACCCCTTCATGATTCTATTTGCACCCTTATGTATTATTTATTTATACTCCCCTCATGAGAGCCACCAACTTCCCCCTGGTGGCTCTTTACGTTGGAACTATTCAGAGTCAATAAATATAATCGGAGCAACCGTCAGATGCTCGCATCTGTAAGGTACTCCGATTATATTTATTTGACGAAGTAACCTCAATGAGCAAAAAGTAAGCCTCGCAGAGGCATTTTGCGAATTGAGGGACTATGAATAGCTGATTTATATAGTTGCTAGTTAAGCCAGTCCCGAAATAATTTCACCAGGAACAATACTACCACAATCGGAATCAGTACCGGTGCCAGAAAAGACAATACGGAAAATACCGCACCGAAGATCAATACTACCACCAGAATCCCAAGGATCAGCCACACCCAGCCCGGAAGCTTCGCCAGAACATTTCCCACCTTACTCTGGTGTGTTCCGTAGCCATCCTCTTCCTCTGTATAACTACGATGGACATTCTGTCCGGCAGCCTCCCGATACTCTCCGTTGCCGTAGACCGTGTTCCGGTATCCGGAACGGTTGTCTCCACCGTTGGTCTGAATGATTGTGCGGGCGATCAGTCTGGGATCTCCCAGGCTCTCTAAGACTTCCTCTTCTGTCCTGCCCTTGCGGATCTCTGTATTTATATAATCCTGGTAATAATTTACATTATCCATGACCAGACCGGGAGAAACACGCCCATTCAGCGCCATCCGCAGTCGGTCCACAAATTCCTGTTTGTTCATACTTTCACGACTTCCTCCATTTACATCATCATTTTAGCATGACATAAGTACCACGTAAATATACGGATCGGGAAGTATTTCTAAAACTTTTCTAAAATGCAAAACTATGAGAAACACGCTTTGCGAGTTTCTCAAGTTATCGCGGCAGTCGCCAAGGTCTCGTGCAAGCACGGACTTTGGCTCGTTGCTCGCGTAAATAAAAACCCCGGAGACATCATCTCCGGGGCCTTAGATGTACGTGACAGGATTCGAACCCACGACCTTCTGGTCCGTAGCCAGACGCTCTATCCAGCTGAGCTACACGTACATTTCATTTACAGGTTTTCGCCTGCAACAGTATGTATTGTAACTGCTGCGGGCGAAAATGTCAATAGAATTTTTCAATTTTTTCAAACAATTTTATCTTCTGCCTGCTTTTCCGTAGCCTGTACGACTTTTACGTCGTATTTTTCCAGGATGGCCTGCTTGAATTCTTCGTAATTGTCTTCATCATCATAGCAGGCATATTCGATCTCCAGCGGTTCCTCCGTCTTCATCAGGAGCATTCCCAAAAGTGACTTTGCATCCATTGCCATCTTCTGAATACGGATGTCGATTGCATCGTCGAATTCGTTGCAGGTATCTACAAAATGTCTGATATCATCCTCCGAGTGGAAGGTAATATATAACTTTTCTTTCATCCTCTGTTCTCCCATCTGTCCGCTTGTGGACACCCCATACATTTATCACTATTCAGAGCCAAAAGTAAAGTCTCAAAGAGACGATTTTGCGAATGAGACTCTGAATAGTAGCTGTCTTCTGCCTAGCGTGCTGCCAGCGCCTGTGCGATATCTTCACGCATATCCAGTACTGCCGCACGGGAAGCATCTGCATAATTCTGCTCGCCAAACTGTGCGTATTTCTCCTGCTGGTATGCGGCAATGATGCCACGGGAAGAGTTGATAATGGCACCCAGTCCGTCTTCATTGAAAAAATGTACCAGATCTGCGCCCTTACCGCCCTGTGCACCGTAACCGGGCACCAGAATAAATGCCTTGGGCATTACCTTACGCAGTACCTTTCCCTGCTCAGGATAGGTTGCTCCTACGACAGCTCCTACATAGCTGTAGGAATCACCCATACAGTCAGCTCCCCAGGCTGCTACCTTTTCTCCTACCAGCTCATACAGAGGTCTGCCGTTCACCAGCTGATCCTGGAACTCGCCGCTGCTAGGATTGGAAGTCTTCACCAGTACGAAAATACCTTTTTTCTCTTCCTTACAGATCTTCACAAAAGGATTTACACCGTCGGATCCCAGATAAGGGTTCACGGTTACAAAATCTTCATCAAAACCGTAATAGCTCTTGCTGCCTACCTGTACTTTGCCCAGATGTCCTACCGCGTATGCTTCGGAAGTGGATCCGATATCGCCGCGCTTGATATCGCCGATGACGATCAGGCCTTTTTCCTTACAATAATCCACAGTCTTCTTAAATGCCACCATGCCGGGAATACCGAACTGCTCATACATTGCCACCTGAGGCTTCACAGCGGGTACTAAATCATAAATAGCATCCACAATCCCCTTATTGTACTGCCAGATGGCCTCTGCAGCACCTTCCAGTGTCTCACCGTATTCAGTGAATGCTGCTTTCTTAATATATTCCGGCACGAATTTCATCATAGGATCCAGTCCTACCACGATCGGTGCGTTGGTTTCTTTGATTCGAGTGATCAGTTTGTTGATCATATTTCCTCCGTTCTGCAATAGATCTGCCTTTGAATTTATATTATTACACAGCAAAGGCACCGCCTTCGGGCGATGCCTCCTGACCTGTTTCTATTCTACCCCAACTAATGTCAGTTGGTCAACGTACTTCTTGATATTTGAAGCATTTACATACTTTTTATGGCTGTCACCGTTTACCACCACCAGAGTCGGTGCCTGCATTACACCGTAACGTCTTGCCAGCTCCATATTCTCCTCCGCATCGATGGTCACGTAGGGTACATTTTTCAGATATTCCTTCACCAGCTTACAGTTAGGACAGGTCTTGGTGGTGAACAGATACTTGATGTTCTGCGGCTGCTCCACTTTTACATCCACCTCTTCTGCAAAATTGGACAAGGTCACCACGCTTCTGGTGGGACGCTTCAGGGAAGAATGTGCAATATCATACTCTGTTCTGTTGGCGTATTCCTGTAGCTTACCATCATTCCAGTTCTGTACCGGACGATAGTAACCGGTGATACGGCTGTAGACCTCGGTCTTCGCCCCACAGTGAGGACATACCTTCACTTCGCCCGCCAGATAACCATGCTCCTTACAGATGGAATAAGTCGGAGACAGGGTGTAATAGGGCAGCTTGTAATTGGAAGCTATGGTGCGTACCAGAGAAGCCGCTGCCTTCCAGTCGGGAAGCTTTTCTCCCAGGAATGCATGGAACACTGTGCCGGAAGTATACAGGGTCTGCAATTCATCCTGAATATCCAGTGCATCGAAAATATCCACGGTATAGTCCACCGGCAGATGGGAGGAATTCGTATAATAAGGGGTATCTCCGGGCTTTCCGGCCGTCTTGATGCCGGGCCAGCGCTTTCTGTCGTGCTTTGCCAGACGGTACGTGGTACTCTCCGCAGGGGTCGCCTCCAGATTGTAGAGGTCTCCGTACTGCTCCTGATAATCCGACAGACGCTCTCTCATATGGTTCAGTACTTCCTTGGTGAACTCCTGGGTCCTGGGATCGCTCATATCCGCTCTCAGCCAGTTGGCATTTAAGCCCACTTCATTCATACCGATCAGACCAATGGTGGAAAAATGATTCTCAAAGGTTCCCAGATACCGCTTGGTATAGGGATACAGTCCCTCGTTCAGCAGCTTCGTAATGACACCGCGCTTGATCTTCAGGGATCTGGCTGCAATGTCCATCATGTGGTTCAGTCTTGCGTAAAACTCGTCCTTATTGGCAGACAGATAGGCGATTCTGGGCATATTGATGGTGACAACGCCCACGCTTCCGGTGCTCTCGCCGGAACCGAAGAATCCTCCGGTCTTCTTGCGCAGTTCCCGCAGATCCAGACGCAGTCGGCAGCACATACTGCGGACATCACTGGGCTGCATGTCAGAATTGATATAATTGGAAAAATACGGTGTACCGTATTTTGCGGTCATCTCGAATAACAGTCTGTTGTTCTCGGTGTCGGACCAGTCAAAATCCTTTGTGATGGAATAAGTCGGGATCGGATACTGGAAACCACGGCCGTTGGAATCGCCCTCGATCATGGTCTCGATAAACGCCTTGTTGACCATGTCCATTTCCTTTTTACAATCCTTATATTTGAAATCCATCTCCACACCGCCTACCAGCGCCGGCAGCTCTGCCAGATCATCGGGCACCGTCCAGTCCAGCGTGATATTGGAAAAAGGCGCCTGTGTGCCCCAGCGGCTGGGGGTGTTGACACCGTAAATAAATGCTTCGATGCATTTTTTCACTTCGGGATAGCTTAAATTATCTACCTTTACAAATGGGGCAAGATAGGTATCAAAGGAAGAAAATGCCTGTGCTCCCGCCCATTCGTTCTGCATGATCCCCAGGAAATTTACCATCTGGTTGCATAGCACGGATAAGTGTCTCGCCGGAGCGGAAGTAATCTTGCCGGTGATGCCGCCCAGTCCTTCCTTGATCAGCTGCTTTAAGGACCATCCGGCACAGTAGCCGGTCAGCATGGACAGATCATGGATATGGATATCCGCATTCCGATGTGCCTCTGCAATCTCTTCATCATAGATTTCAGACAGCCAGTAGTTCGCCGTCACCGCACCCGAGTTGCTTAAGATCAGACCACCTACGGAATAGGTCACCGTGGAGTTCTCTTTCACACGCCAGTCTTCCACCTTGACATAACTGTTGACCACATCCTTGTAGTCCAGAATGGTAGACTTCATGGCACGCATTTTCTCCCGCTGCTTGCGGTACAGAATATACGCTTTCGCCACCTCTTCATAGCCGGCCTGTCCCAGTACACGCTCCACACTGTCCTGAATGTCTTCCACGTGGATCTCGTCATTCTCCACCTTTTTCTGGAAATCCGCAGTTACCCGTAACGCAAGAAGATCAATAATGTCATTATTGTAGCTCATCTGCGTCGCAGTAAAAGCCTTCATAATGGCATCATTGATCTTCGTCAGTGTAAAGTCCGCTTTGGAACCATCTCGTTTGATTACCTGAAACATCTTATGTACCCCCTTACCTTCGTGTCCCCATGGGCTTTCGCCCGTAAAACCTATCACGGTCTATTCTACAATACTTTGTAGGGGAAGTCAATTAAAGGATACAAGATATTGTGTATACATCAGTTCACCCGTCGATTTGTGCGGAGACGGCTTTACGCTTGCGTAAGGAGCCGGCTCTGTGCAAATCGACGAGGGGAGCGCCATCTCATGAGCAAAAGGCAGCTGCGTAGCAGCGGAAAGCCTCGAAGAGGCGATTTTGCGAATGGCGCGGGGTGAACGACCGCTTTACGCTCTCTTCCACACCCTGTGGTACAACACATACGCCACCACCGCAGTCACGCTCTCCGTGCAGACAAATGCCCACCACACACCGGTGACGCCGATCAGGCTGCTCAGCCCAAATGCCGCAGGGATGATCACCGCCACATACCGCATCACGGAGATCACCAGGGAAGCCATGCCCTGTCCCAGCGCTTCCAATGCGCCGGAGCTGGTCACCGACACAGCGGACAGAATAAAGCCCAGACTGATGATGTGCAGTGCTGTAATACCGATGGTAACAGTCTCCGGATTCTCGGTGAACAGTCCGATCAGTCCTCCGGGGATCAGCCAGCACAATGCCGTGCCGATAGCCATGATCCCGGCAGTCAGTTCCAGCGTCAACCGGTAGATCTGCTCCACACGATTCCGCTCTCCGGCACCGTAATTGTAACCAATCAGCGGCCGGATGCCCTGAATGATGCCATTGGAGGGCAGATAGATAAAGGTCTGCAGCTTGTAATAAACGCCCAGTACCAGCACATACGCACCCGAATAAGCCGCCAGAATACCGTTCAGTGCGGAAATCAGCAGAGACGGCAGTGCCATATTCAACGTAGCCGGAATGCCGATGCCGTAGGTCTTGCCACAGATCTCTCCTTCCGGTCGCAGATAAGTTCTGCGCAATTTTACCGGCAACGGATCCAACACGTAATAGATGATATATACTAATAACGTGATCACCTGACCGATTCCGGTAGCCAAAGCCGCTCCGGCGATCTCCATCCGGGGAAACGGTCCGATACCGAAGATCAACAACGGATCCAACACAATATTCGTCACAAATCCGGCAATCATACTGACCATGGTGGCACGCATCCGGCCCACCGCCTGAAAGATTTTCTCTAACGTGATACCTCCGGTGACAATGGTGGAAAACAGGAATACCACATTGGAATATTCCATGCCCAGTGCCCGCACGGTATCGCTCTTCGTAAACATCCCTAAGAACCAGTTCATGCCGCAGAGGAATAAGATCATAAGCAGTACGCCGTGCAATACTCCCAACACCATGCCCTGGGTTGCCGTCTTATCCGCTTTTTCCTGATTCTGTGCTCCCAGATAGAAGGAGATCATGGCATTCACACCCACACCGAAGCCCACTGCCACCGCCGTCAACAAGTTCTGTGCCGGATAGACTAAAGACAATGCCGTCATGGCATCTTCACTGAGCTTCGCCACGAAATAACTGTCTACAATGTTATAGAGGGAATTAAATGCCATGGACAGCATCATGGGAAGTGCCATGGACATCACAAGGGGAAATATTTTCTTTTCTTTCATATAAGTCTGGTTCATTTTCTGCTCCTTATACAACAAACGCCACACAACATTCCTGCTGTGTGGCGAAAATAAGATCGATATCTTGAAAAATCCACTCCCTTACGGGTTTTATGACCGGTTATTCATTTTGTTCCAGAGCGTATTATAGGGAAGAAATGCCTTTCTGTCAAGCCTGTACGCCCAGTATTTTTGCAAATAACTGTGCCCCTTCCTCCGCCTGATAGATATTGATACCGTCAATGTCTGTGCTGTGGTTGGCAAAGGCAGGGTACAAAAATCCCGCCTCCGGTTTTCCGGCCTCGTAGTCTCCGGTCACCGGACTGATCGTGCCGATGAGAAACTGATAGACTTCCTCGGACTCCCACTGGTTCTCTTTGTCTTTTCCCTTGGTGGGTACATCGTAGCTGCCGAAGAAAAGATAAACGGCATAAGGATATCCCGGCTGGTATCTCTCCCCAATATATTCATAGAGGGAGTACAATAATGCATCATTTTTCAGTTCGCACTGCCGTAATGCCTCCAATAACTGCATAATGCTGCCCGGTTTCCGGGCTCCCTGATCCAGCCGGTAGTTTTTCAGATTCACATTGGTATTGGAATAGGGCACCGTCTTGGCAATATTCAGATTTTTCTCTTTTTCGCTTCCGGACAACTTCAGAAAATGAGTATTAAAAGTACCGTCAATAACCCCTTCTTCGTCCATATAGGCTCCTGCAATTCTGGAAAAACAGTTGCGGGACACGGTCATTCTTCTGGTCAGTTCCAGCATATCTTCTCTGTCTATGTGCATTCTTAACTTCTCACCTTTCCATCATGATAACCATTCAGAGCCATGCGAAACCGCATTCTGCGAATATATCCGATGTAGGATTTTTTCATATTGGACTTTCTTCACAGCAGTCTGCTCTTCGTATTAGCGCTTTGGCTATCCGTATATTCCAGCAAGGACAGCTTTCCATCTGTACAGTCGAGAATCGCAGTTGCGCAGTTGCCCATATGCACACGCCAGAAATCATCCACAGGAATATTCAGAACGGGATTCAGAATACTGCGGTTCACCCCGCCGTGGGCCACCACCAGCACAGTCTCATATGTACCTTCTAATGGCAGCAATACCTGATCTACGAATTCACCGCTTCTTTTATACAGCTGTGCAAAACTCTCTGCTCCCACGGGGGGAATGTAGCTGCCCGGATTAGTAAAAGGCTGGCTGGCAGCATCCTTGATGCTCCGGATGTCCACGCCTTCCCAGGGACCGAAATTCAGTTCTCTGAGTCTTTCGTCTGTGGTGAGGGTGATCTTCCGATCGCCTATGATAGTTTCTGCCGTGCGCTTCGCCCGGATCAGTGGTGAACAAAATGCAATTTCAAACGGAACCTCTTTTAACCGCTCCGCCGCCTCTCGTGCCTGTTCCAGTCCCTGGGCATTGAGTGCAATATCCGTCTGCCCCTGCAAAAGACCAGCCTGATTCCAGTCCGTCTCCCCGTGCCGTACCAAATAGATCTTCATATGTCTGTATCCTCATTCTTCTGTCGTAACTTACTTTTTCTGTCCGGTTTTATCGCTACACCGTTATCCACAGTGGTCTGTTTCAAAATACTACGATTTCCACCGTTCTGTCAACCTGCTCCCGGACGTATACGCAAAAACAGTGGGTTCCGCTCCCGGTTCCCGCAGTCTTTTTCATAATTGCCTATATCGATTTTCTTATTTTTCGATCTCCGCCGTCATAATGGACTTTGCCTTTGATGTCAGTTCCGCACAGTACTCTCCCAGCCGCAGATACACCGGAATCTCTTCCTCCGTCCGGTTTAAAAGCACCACCGTGATCCGCCCGTCCTTTTCAAACGCCGTCACCTCGATCTTATCTGTGTATCTGGTAACACCGATCCGCTGTGCTCCCGCCTTTAGGAAATGTGTAAAATGCCACAGGTGCCCGCGGCTGCGGTATTCCTCAATGTAACGGCAGATATACTCTGCCCAGCGCTTCCGGTATTCCGGCTTTAATTTGCCGCCGTTGTTCCGCTCTCCATTGGTCTTCATGTAGACCGGCGGACTCCAGGGGGGGACAGGAGGATATCCAGCTTCCCGCCGTAAGCTTTCTCCGCCACATCCAGCAGTGGCAGAATGTATTTTTCCACTCTTTCAAAAGAAAAGTGTTCAAAATTCTCATCCGCCTCTTCCCCGTCTGCTTCGTAATGCGCCAGGGAAAAATCGCAGCTGTCTATAGGAATCCGGACACGATAGGTCTCTGTTCTGGCATCTGTCGTTGCAGCGCCTGTTCCTGTTGCTTCATTTGTTCTGCTCTGTCCACATCAGGTCAGCCTGGATACTGCCATGGTTACCGCAAGTACGGTAGATAATAATTTACGCTTCATACACTCGTCCTCCCAATAGGTAAATATTGTTTTTTGTATTTATCATTATCACTGACGGCCGTCTGTTTTATTTGATAATTGAATTCTACCATTAGTTTCCATCAGGCAACAGATAGCAAATTTTCAAAAAGGTGGATTTTTTTGAATGGAAAAAGGTGGATAATATTACACTGTAAATGGAAAGTTAGCGAAATATCCCCGTAGCCCTTGGCAGGG
>NZ_QUIU01000011.1:0-119616 GCF_003480225.1 Clostridium sp. AM34-9AC | reverse complement strand
CGTTAAATTTAAGGGGAGGCGCAGGATTTGACGTTTACGAATATGCTGGATTCCACGTTCTATCTTTACCAGAGCTTCTCTTGTAATCATTACATTCTCCAACTGCAACAATGCAACCATTTCCGTCTGCCTGATTCCTTTTTCTTTCCTTATACGCCGGATATTCTTACCAATAAATATCTCATCTTGCTTTATTTTCTGTTCCATCCATTTTCACCATGCCCATGAACCCATTTTGGTTCTTTTTGCATTATTTTATGCAATACGCATGGTGAAAAGGGACTTGTTTTAGTCCATGTCACGAAATAAGTGAAAACTTCCGCAATAAAAACTCTATTAATGTATAATGCTCTTACTTATATAAGAATATATAAAATTCCCTTGAGCTGAACCACACTTTCTAGTCCACCTCAAGGGAATCCCTTATTATTCTTCAACTTTTTTACCAAACTTATAATTACTCGGATACTCTATATTATAAATATCCTCTCCGTATGGTATGTCCAATGTATGAGATTCACTTAAAACATATTCCTTATTACCAATCTTAAAAATATCTCCAGCTTCATATTCGTCAAGCAAAATACCACCCGAAGTCAAATTCTTATATCTTGCATCATATCGTTCCTTAGACTGAATTGGACTTGTTGTTTTAGTGGCAGAATAAAATTGTGTTGCTTCCCTATCTCCCATTTTTACTGTGAAAAAGCCATTTTTTATCCCTGCATTTTCCATATATCCTCTTATTTCTTCATCTGAATAAGACAACTGAACATATACAGGGTCTTTTGTCATCATATAATTCCAAAAGCTCGCATACCTTTCCAACACCGGATCATAAGGCTCGCCACGCATAATCTCGGAAACAATAGCGCCTATCCCCTTATTATCTGTGTATAAACAATGCTCCTGTCCGTCACGGGAGACATATTTAAAATACTTATTCTTCCCAAAGTCAATGATATTATCTTCCGCTTTAATTTCATTCAAAGAAGTTCCACTGATTTTAGGTATCTGCTCCGCTGTAAAAAATGTTCCTTCGCATTCGTATATATCGCCTTGTTTTCGTACCTTAGAAATATCATTATTCATAGCAGATAATATACTGTTTGAAATCATTTTATTTCTTTTTCCTGCTGAAGCTGTATAAATTCCTGTATCATACATTGTATTTCTAACAAATAAATCTTTTTTCCTACTTTGAGTAACACTTTGCTGATTGCACATAATATTTGCCAAACTCTGTCTACGACCTAGAATTTGAAGTGAATTACTAAAAGGAAAAAAATTAACATTCATAGCATCACTCTTTCTAAAATTATTGTATAATCACAACATCATCCTCAATGATGCCGATAACGCCACCTTCTAACATTTTCTTTCGAGGATTAACCTCTAGCCAGATTGTGGTAAATGTCAAACCCTTATAAAGCTCATAAGGCACTGCTCTCTGGCACAACACCTTACTTTGCCGCTTGGCAGACACTCAAGTTGCCTGTCTTTAATATTATATTACCTGTCATATGAAAATATGTCAATCCAAAATTCATGACTTCATAAAGAATTAACATTTTTCATTTGCATGCTTTTTCATCTCAATTATCTCGTGAATGTTGGTATTGTACAGCTTGTACAAATCCGTATCCTTACTTATCTGATTATCAAAAGGAATCACCACTGAACCACACTTGATAAGTCCCATTCCCGATGCAGTATTGGTTACGAATCTAAGCTGTGCTTCTGATACTCCGATAACCTCTGCCATCTTGGAACTATCCGTATTAGCCTGCTTTAAAAGTGCCACAAACTCTGAGTTTGCAAGCATTGTGGTTGCTGTGTAATTCTGCAACAGATCGATGACATTCTGCGTGATACCGGTACAAAGACCTCCCTGCTTTCTTACTTTCTTCCAGAGCTGCTGCAGATATTTTGCAGAATACTCGGAATTAAGCAGGACATGGAACTCATCAATATAGAGCCATGTTGCCTTGCCTCTCTTGCCATTCTCAACAATCCTGTTCTGAATAGACTCCATCATGACAAGCATTGTGATAGGACTAAGCTCTGTACCTAAGTCCCTGATACCATATACTGTGAATCTGTTATCCACATCCACATTTGTCTGGTGATTGAAGATGTTAAGTGAACCATTTACAAAAAGCTCCAAAGACAATGCAATATCTTTTGCCTCGTCCTCCGGCTGTGCCATAAGGATATCGTAGAAATCACTCATCACCGGGATATACTTCTCTTTGCTTCTTGCAATGTCGATATACAGCTTTCTCACACAGCGGTCAATGATTGATTTCTGTCTTGAATTTAAGCTGTCTCCGATACACTGCTCACAAAGACCAAGCATGAACTCGCCCTTTTCTCTTACCATTCCCTTGGAATCATTTGGATCAAGGCTCCATACATCCATCTCCAGCGGATTTACATAGTTATCCGTATAAGTAGACATATTTACTACAGTTCCGCCATAGGTTTCTGCAATATCAAAGTACTCATTCATTGGATCTATGACGATTATCTCATCATCACCCGACAAGAATACGCTGCCCATTTCCATCTTACAGAAGAACGATTTACCGGAACCAGGCACTCCGAATACGAATCCATTTCCGTTGATGAGCTTCTTTCTGTTGCCGATATTCACATTCTTGCTGATCTGGTTGATGCCATAATAGTTTCCTGTGCTGTCATTTAATTCCTGCACATTAAATGGCATAAGCACCGCAAGTGACTGGGTAAGAAGGGTACGCATTGTCTCCACCTGTCTTACACCAATCGGAAGTGCTGTGTTGAGTGCTTCCCTCTGCTTTAAGTAGTGTGTATCAATCGTGCAGCTGTTACGCTTTCCGATAGTCTCCACAGTCTCACATACACTCTCAAGCTCCTTCTTGCTTTCTGCCATAAGAATAATGGCTAAAGGAACAGTTATGCGGCATCTGCATAAGATTCGGCTTTACTTCATAAAATGTCTTTCCTGCTCCGGAACCACCACAGATAAGTATATTTCCATTGAGCTTGAGTCTCCTGAAATCCAGCGACATCTTCACATTCTGGCTGAGTATCCGGTTGAAATTTTCATCCTTATCTGCAAGTATCTTGTTGACCTGCTTCGGATTTTCAAATCTTGCCGTACCAAATTCTTTGCCGGGCATATAGTTTCTCTGACTGGTGTAATACATGACAATAGCCATCGCATAGATACCTAATGCAATGGCTACTGCTTTTACTGTATTGGAATTGTAATAGTTGGCAAAGGGAACTGCACATATATCATTAAATCTGTCCATAAATTCATTAAAGGCAATCCCTTCCGTCCACGCACCATTTATCAGATAACCAAGATACCCTGCTAACACTGCACCCACAAGAATGAATATCAGTGACGGCTTTTTCTTTGTTGTCTGCATAGGCTGCTACCTCGCTTTCTTTGTGGTAACAGTTTTCTTCTGTGTGGTCTTTTTCTGCTGCTTCTGCACTTTCTCGTAACGCTCCCTGACAGATGACTCCACCTTGTCGTAGTGAGTATAAAGCTCGGTTCCTTTCTGGGTTGTCACCACACGATTCTGCTCATCGTAAAGCTTATAATCCTTGGTTGAATCAAGGAAGGTAAGCATTGTCTTTCCACCATGAATCTCCATGATGTTTTCCTTACGGAGCCATACATATCTTACCTCTTCTCCCCATGTGCCAGGAACTCTGGTCTTAACAGCATGGTCATTTTCTTCAATAATCAGCTTCTTGCTGATAGTCACATCTGACAGGTTCGCATTCTTTGATGCTGCAACTGCCCTCATTCTCTCAGCAAGGTCCTGATAACCTCTGACACGATTGATAAATGCATCCTTGTCCATCATTACTGTATGGGTGCCATCTTCATTCTTGCCGCCAAGCACACCGATTGTCTCAAGCTGTCTGATAACACTTTCAGCCTGCTCACCATTGATACTGAAATTCTCCTTGACCTGATCCACACTGATAGCTTTCTTTTCCATTGCAAACATTCCGACCTTCTCAATCAGTCCGTCAATGGCTGAATTAACCTTATCCCCTTCTATCGTGTGGCTTTTCTCGTTTCCCTGCTGTTTCTTCAAAAAATCCATCAGCTTTCCGAGGGACTTTTCATCTCCATTCTTCAGATAATCGTCAAATGTGGCAATCTTACCAAACTTGAGCTTCTGTATCATCATATTCACACGGGGAACTGCCTCTGTATGAAAGATTACCTCACTCAGTCCGTCTTTCCTGTTGCAGTCCGGAAGTATTGAATAGAGTATTCCATACTTCTTTGCCATCTTTTCGACCTTTTTCATATCTTCGGTATTAAACTGCAACACCTGTAAATCGCCACCCTTTAGGAGCAGCTTTCTCATGCATGTCTTGGATATTGTTTTGTTACTGACACCAATCGCATCCGCCAATTGTTGTTGCGTCATTCCCTGCTCTTTTCTTAATGTAGAAATGAATACCCCAATCTTTTCCTGATCCATTGCTGTTCCTCCCGTAAAACTATAAAAATACGATTTTCATGACTGTATTTTACAATTTTATCGCTATGAGGACAACTTTTCCTTCGTAGACCCCAGTCTATCTATCGTAGATTTTCATTGTATACAACTTCTTTCTGCGTATTTCAACAATCTTATCTACACATTATCTGCGACATAAAATGTGGGAGCCGACATATTTTCCCACTCTGTTAACGTAATATTTCCTTTTGCAATTTCCGCTGCTTCCAACAATCCCTGCATAGTTTCATCAAAAAAGTTACTCATAAGTTTTCCTCCGTAGTCTGTTACGTTTTCTCTTTATTTTATTCAGTCTCATTATGTATCAAATCTCGTTCAATTCCTTTTCCATAATTGTTTTAATTACTCTAATATCTGTAAAAGTCAACCTTACTCCACGATTATACATAGCCAATACTTCATTCAAATTTTCTACTAGCAATTTATTAAGCTTTTTATGTATTGTCACCGGCTGATCCTGCACTGTATGAATATGATCAAAATATTTTTCAATATGCAAACAACATAAAGCAAACGGTAAATCATAATTAATAACTTTGTTCTTTAATACAAACAATTGCTCCTGTCACATTATTCTCTTCTACCCACTTCTTAATCATATCAGTGGAAAACCTGATATCCCCAAAAATCCGACTATCTGGTTTCAATATTATCTCTGTACCTGACAAATGTTCCATTTTACAAGAATTCACGTCATGTTGGGCAATCCCCCTTACATAGTCCTGACTATAGCAGTTACTATCTCTATACACATTAATCCGCAAATTTTCGCATAATGAATTTATCGCCTGCATGCCACCTTGGGCAAAATCACCCATCTGTGCATATTCTATACTCGATATAGGATGGCCTGAAAGTATTTTATCCAATACCTGCTGATTTGTCTTTTCATTTTGTGAAAGAGGAATTCCTCTTCCATTATCAGTTATCTTTATTCTTCCATCCTCATACAGTGTAATATTAATTTCCGTGCAAAATCCTCCTGCATCGGCCTCTTCAAACGACGTTTTAAGTACTTCATAAACAATCTGATGCATATTATCTATTAAGCTTTCCTTGTCTGCTCCCATACGCATTCTCCTTCCTTCTATGTTTGGCACACAATATTCTGGCACCTTATACGAAGTAAGATACTTTTTCACCTTACTCGGCGTGGAACCAAACAATTGTGTAAATGAACGTGTAAATCCTTCGTGAGAATCAAATGCATACATAAGTGATACATCAAGAACTTTCCTACCCTCCAGCAAAGAACCAAGCGCATATTGTAGCTTTCTGATCCTAATGTATCCGGTTATTGGCATACCCATAATTTCTGAAAATAATTTACTGAAATAGAATGGACTATAACCAGCCATTTCTGCCAATTCCAGCAAACTGATTTTTTCATAAATATGTTCATCTATATAAGCCAAAATCTCCTTTAAAATTTCTGTACTCATTCACATTCTCCTCACATACAGTATCATGGATGAAGCCCACCATACATTCTACAAGCAGGATGCTTCTTATCCAACCTGTATATATAGTATACACGCTGGGAGTAGATATTTCTTGATTCCATATATGAAGTAATATATTTTCTATCTCAAACTTTTCATAACCCTTTTTGCACAAGCATCAGAATCATTACACTCTCTTTTCATGATCTTTATCCAAAGGCTTCTTATCTTCTTCCTTGTCCCTGCACTTCCATAATGCCATTGGATGCTTTGCTATATTTCTAAACTCATCACTATCCCCGAATACCCAGTCAGGATAATAATTTCCTTCTGAGAAAGCCTTCCAGAACAGCTTTTCCTCCTTTGTTGGCACCAGAACAGATGTAAGATAGTCTTTTACTTCCTTTTGTACAAATTCCAGGTCAAATCGTTCTCCTTTACGAAGCACTGAATTCAAATCACGCTTAATCTGCCGGAATGACACGTTCCCGATATTATCAAGCGCAAATTTTTCCGGTGGCTGCGCTGACCCGATTGCACTATAGAAGACGACACATTTACGAAGCATCGCTTCCTCACTTTCATCAAATAGCCCAAATTTTACCATGTTATGCATATCATATAAATCTCGTGGAGCTGTTCTTGTAAGTAATGCTACTGTTTTAGAAGCAAATATCTCCAATGGTGCTACGGAAAAAACGGTAAGCTTTTCCTCATTCCATGGCAGTCTTACTTCTCTCCGTGCCACAGGAAGCACATGACAGCGCAGCATGTAGTTAATCTCAATCTTAAGATTATCCTTTGTCCCTCCGCAATTTATATATTCATACACAAAGGAATCCAGTGCATGATAACTCTTTGATTTCGGACTCAGGACATATCCGTTTGCCATCATATACTTGCTGATTTTGTCTGTGATAATCCCCCTGTCTACAAGCATTTTTTCCCTTTCAATACTTCTGCAATAATCCAAATCAATATCCACCGAAAGTCTTGGCAAATCAAAAATAGCAAGATTAATGGCAGTTCCGCCTTTTAAAGCAATTCCTTCTGACAAAAGCTCATCCGATTCCATGAATCTCAACACATCCGCCAGACGGCATACCTTTTCCAACGTGTCCCTCGGAAAACCCAGTTCTTTTGCCATTCTGCCCAGAGTTAATCTATCCCATTGCATCATAAGCATCCACCCCCTTATCTATCAGTCCTTTCAACGAAACCGGTGCATAAAGCTTCCATCTTTTATGAAATACATTATCCTGCGATTCCTTCATCAGGTAGCGCTTTGCATCAGAGGAACCATTCTCACACGTTTCAAAAAACTGGGCTGAAAATTGGAATTCTTCCTGCATTTCTTCAAAAAAATATCCGCATTTCTGATACAGAAAACCATTGTTGTTTCTTGCCAGACATTCCAACACTTTCTGTTCATTCAGTCCCGGCACCAGCATCATGCACCGTATTACTTCCTCAATTCCTGCTATCTTTTCAAAATCACGTATACTGTCTACAACAGTCTGTTCCATGGATGTCACTCGTATTTTTCCCTGCTGTACTACTTCCATATCTGGTTTACGCTCTATGTGGCGGTACAACACTCCGTCATACTCAAAATCGTGAAATCGTTTATCCGTTGCAACATAACACTCATAAAACACCTGACTTCCATACCCAAATACCTCAAATGCACTGTGATGGGTGATACAAGCATCTGGGAACAGATTGGAACCTATCTGATAACGGGATAACACAGGCTGTTTCGTTTCCATGCTGATTACCACATAAAAATCTCTTTTCACTTTTTCTATCAGCCCTTTTTTCTGGTACTCATAAATTACCTGATTCGCTGCGGTTGCTGTTCCTACAATTTCTATCAGCTGTTCTCTCGAAAAAGAACCCTTTGCAAGTAGCTTTTCATAATGCTTCATCATGTATCATCTCCTAATGTTTTAAATTCAACGCAATGTATTATTTATTCTTAATACTCTATACTTTTTTAATAATCCATTTTAATTTTATTACATAGTATTAGAAATATCAAATACATTGTGCACTTTTTGAAATTACATTTTCCTCATCATCTCAAAACACAGCAGACAAAAGACAAACATTACTTAAAATGTTACTTCTTTCAACGTTTTTGCAGACCATATATACACGTAACTTTGATTATTTGGTATTTCTGCACGAATCTCTGCAAAATCGATAGACGACACCAGCCTACGCTGACAATAGATTTTTATAAGAAATGTTTATGGAAAAAGTATATCCTATATCTTCTGTTTTGGCAAGAAAAAAACTCACCTGTATGTTACCACACAGGTGAGTTCGATTTATTTTTACACTATTCTGTTCACAGAAGCTTATCTCTGTACACGTCCGGAAGCATCGCCGCCAGCCAGGGTCTCAACTTCTTTTCTGGATACCAGGTTGAAGTCGCCGGGGATGGTGTGCTTCAGAGCAGATGCAGCTACGCCGTACTCAAGAGCATCCTTGAAGTTCTTGCCATCCAGCATACCGCAGATCACGCCGCCTGCGAAGGAGTCGCCGCCGCCTACACGGTCAACGATGGGATGGATGCTGTACTCTTTGGAGTGATAGAACTCCTTGGTATCTCTGGAGTAGATGCAAGCAGACCAACCGTTATCGGAAGCGGAATGGCTTACACGCAGAGAGGATACGCAGTACTCGAAGTTGAACTTGTCAACCATCTGCTCGAAGATGGACTTGTAACCAGCCAGCTCCAGCTCACCGCTGGTAACATCGGTATCGCCGGGCTTGAAGCCAAGTACCAGCTCAGCATCTTCTTCGTTACCGATACATACATCAACGTACTTCATCAGGTTGGTCATAACCTTCTGAGCCTTCTCGGAGCTCCACAGCTTCTTACGGAAGTTCAGGTCTACGGATACCTTTACGCCATGCTTCTTAGCAGCGATCAGAGCCTTCTCGGTCAGCTCTGCAGCAGCGTCGGATACAGCGGGGGTAATACCGGTGAAGTGGAACCAGTCAGCGCCTTCGAAGATCTCATCGAAGTTGAAATCAGCCTCGGTTGCGGTGGAGATAGAGGAATGTGCTCTATCGTATACAACCTTGGAAGGTCTCATGGAAGAACCGCTCTCCAGGTAGTAGATACCCAGTCTCTCACCGCATCTTGCGATGTGCTTGGTCTCTACGTTGTACTTTCTCAGAGCTGCGACTGCGCACTCACCGATCTCGTTGTCAGGAACTGCGGTAACGAACTCAGCGTCATGACCGTAGTTAGCCAGAGATACTGCTACGTTAGCTTCACCGCCGCCGTAGTTTACATCGAACTCGTCTGCCTGGATAAATTTCTCGTTGTTGGGGGTGGACAGTCTCAGCATGATCTCACCCATGGTAATTACTTTTGCCATTTTGGTATATTCCTTTCTCAATCTATAACATTATTGATTATTACTTTGCGCTATACTATCGATCGTATAGAATAGGCTTCTTTCAATACACAGGTTGCAGTGACTGCGTGTTTTAGTTGCAGACTCTAAACGACCGTCGGTACTTAGATGCCGTACTTTGGCATCTTATGTACCGCTACGGGAGAGCCGAAGCGGAAGCGCGTCTGCAACTGAAATATGCAGTTGCTGCAACCGTACGGCTTAAAATTTGCTTATGATTTATTTCTGTACCAGATGAATAGCGAAGCCGCCGATCTCCTCTTTCAGGTAGATAGCCTTCAGGTTGCCCTTGGCATCTCTCTTCGCGGACTCTTCGTTGAACTCAACACCCAGAACAGTGCTCAGGTAGTTGACAGCTCTCTCGATGTAGTTGGTCTTAACAGCGATGTGACCGTTCTTGCCCAGGTAAGGACTCTTCATAACTTCCAGAGCAGAGCCTGCGAATACGGAGCTGTTGCCAACCTTAGCGGGCATACCGAAGATGAATGCGAAACGGTTCGCAGCCTTAACAGCCTCTTCCTCGTTCTCTGCATTGACACCAACGTGAGCCAGTTCGAAGCCCAACATGGTCTGTACTGCTTCTCTGGTCAGCTGCTCGATCTTGTCCCACTCACCAGCGTTGATCAGGTCGCCGGGAACCATCCAGGAACCACCGCATGCGATGATCTTGGGGAAGTCAAGGTAAGAAGTCAGGTTCTTAGCGTTTACACCGCCGGTAGGCATGAACTTCATATTTACATAAGGAGCTGCCATAGCCTTGATCTTAGCCAGACCGCCGGACTGCTCAGCGGGGAAGAACTTAACTACATCCAGGCCAAGCTCGATAGCCTGCTCGATGTCGCTGGGGCTGGAAGTACCGGGAGTGATAGGAATGTTCTTCTCTACACAATACTTAACGGTTCTGGGATTTAAGCCGGGGCTTACGATGAACTTGGCGCCTGCTGCTACTGCTGCGTCAACCTGCTCTGCGTTCAGAACGGTACCTGCCCCAACACACATGCTAGGGAAGTTGTCGGTCATGATCTTGATAGCTTCTGCTGCTGCGCTGGTACGGAAAGTAACCTCTGCACAGGGAAGTCCTCCTGCGCAAAGTGCCTTTGCCAGAGGAAGTGCATCTGCTGCGTTGTCAATTTTTACAACCGGTACGATACCGATTTTGCTGATTTGCTCTAATACTGCGTTCATAAATAACACCTTTCTGTCTTATAGACTAATAGTTATGTGAAAAATCTTCGCAGGAGATCCTGTCGAAAATATTTCTGCAAAATGAAACCAATACTTTTATGCCAGTACTTCCTTCACTGCCTCAGCGATCTTGTCGCACTTGCAGTTTGCAAAGAAATACTCCTTAAACCTGGCACCGGATAAAGCACCCTTTACCAGTTCACGATCCAGATTCTTCAAGATGGTAACCATATCGGTATGAGTTACTTCTTTTACCTGATCCAGGATCTTCTTGTTGCGCTGCTCGGGAACCACTCTCTCAGGGGGATATCCACCGCCGCCGGGAGCACAGAACAGCTTTTCAAAAGTATACTGTAAATTCAGTTCACCGCCCCAGCCGAAGTTCTCAGCAAAAGGAAGTGCCACACAGTTACCGTCGTTTACCTGAGAGAACAGGTAAGCATCCAGAGGGGACTCAATGTGTCCACACAGAACCTTGGGGAAGGAATTGCATGCAAGCATGGCACCTTCGCCGGTTCCGCATCCGGTGATAACGAAATCCGCTGCCCCGGAGTTCAAAAGAACTGCTGCCAGAATACCGTTCTGTACGTAGGTCAGGGAATTGGGATCCTCTGCGCCGCACATACCGTAGTTGAATACTTCATGACCCATGGGCTCTACTACTTTTTTAAGAGTAGCACAGATCATTTCATTCTTGGCAGCCTGACTGTTTTCATTGATCAAAGCTATCTTCATGAGATACTCCTTTTCCAAACGCCACAACAGTCAGCCGCCGAAATTCTTCTGCGACTGACCTGATGTGAATTGTTTATTCTGTTTTTGATATCCTGCGTAAATGCACAAGCTCCATAGCTACTCACTCGCAAATTCGTGCTTCGCACTCTGCATCCGGCTCGTAAACTCACCGGATATTTACTCGTGAGCTGTGCAAGGAAAACAAATGTCCGCTATGCGGCCGCTTGTTTTCCTTTTGCACAAGCTCTACTGGGGCTGTTTGCCGATGTAAGCAAGGATACCGCCATCTACATAGAGGATGTGTCCGTTGACTGCATTGGATGCCTCAGAAGCAAGGAATACAGCGGGACCGGTCAGCTCTTCGGGCTTCAACCATCTGTTAGCAGGGGTCTTAGCGCAGATGAACTGGTCGAAAGGATGTCTGCTGCCATCGGGCTGGATCTCACGAAGAGGAGCTGTCTGAGGAGTCTCGATGTAACCGGGTCCAAGGCCGTTACACTGAATGTTGTACTGGCCGTACTCGGAGCAGATG
This sequence comes from Clostridium sp. AM34-9AC, assembly GCF_003480225.1. Taxonomy (NCBI): domain Bacteria; kingdom Bacillati; phylum Bacillota; class Clostridia; order Eubacteriales; family Clostridiaceae; genus Clostridium; species Clostridium sp. AM34-9AC. The sequence continues at coordinate 107,750 of NZ_QUIU01000011.1, read as the reverse complement.
TTCTTGGTCAGCATCTTTAAGCCGCCCTTAGCTGCTGCATATGCAGATACAGTCTCACGACCCAGCTCGGACATCATGGAACAGATGTTGATGATCTTACCATGATTCTTCTTGATCATGCCGGGGATAACTGCCTTAGATACGATGAAAGGTGCATTCAGGTCTACGTCGATTACCTGACGGAACTGATCTGCGGTCATCTCGGTCATGGGGATTCTCTTGATGATACCTGCGTTGTTCACCAGGATATCGATGGTGCCTACTTCCTTTTCGATCTGAGCTACCATAGCGTTAACTGCCTCTTCATTGGTAACGTCGCATACATAGCCGTGAGCCTTGATACCTTTCTCAGCGTATGCTGCCATTCCCTTGTCTACCAGCTCCTGCTTGATATCGTTGAAGCAGATGGTAGCACCGCACTCAGCGTATGCGGAAGCGATAGCGAAACCAATACCGTAAGATGCGCCGGTAACCAGTGCAACCTTACCTTCCAGTGAGAAATTAGTGAATTCAGACATTGTTTTTTCTCCTTTTCTTTATAAAAACTGTTATTTTAGTTACATGTTCCAAAGGATCTTATTTCAGATCTCTGTTGTCGACACCGTCCATGTCGTCGAAGTCCTGATTCTCTCCGACCATACCCCAGATAAAGGTATATGCTCTGGAACCGCATCCGGAATGGATGGACCAGCTGGGGGAGATTACTGCTTCTTCGTTACGCATTACGATGTGGCGGGTCTCATCGGGCTCACCCATATAGTGCATAACAAAGGCATCCTCAGGCATATCGAAATACAGATATACTTCCATACGTCTGTCATGTGTATGACAAGGCATGGTGTTCCATACACTGCCGGGCTCTAACTTCGTCATACCCATCTCCAGCTGACAACTCTCTACCTGTCCGGGAAGGATATACTTGCAGATTACTCTGTGGTTGGCATCCTCCAGAGTACCCAGTTCTACTTTATTCTCATCCTTTACAATGACCACGCCCTCTTCGGGAGTACCTTCCGGCTTGATCAGCACGGTCGGATAAGTCTTATGTGCGGGAGCGGAATTCAGATAAAATTTAGCGGGCTGTTTCTCATCTTCACTTGCGAAAATGATCTCCTTGGAGCCCATTCCTATGTACATAGCTTCCTTGTAACCTACCTTGTACACTTTGCCATCAACGGTAATCATACCTGCTCCGCCGATATTGATCACACCCAGTTCTCTTCTCTGACAGAAATACTCTGCACGGAGTTCATCTCCGGCGGTCAGAGTGATAGGGCTTACAGGAACTGCTGCTCCTGTAATGATTCTGTCGATGTGGCTGTACACCAGCTTGATTTCGCCGGGTACGAACAGATTCTGGATCAGAAACTCTTCTCTCAGACGCTCTGTGGTGTAATGCTTCACATCTCTTGGTGATACTGCTGTTCTAAGTTCCACCTTACGCCTCTCTTTCCTCAACGGGCGGCCTGCATGCCGCTATTGAATGTTACCTTTTTATGAAAGCACTTACATTATAACATATCATTGTAACCATTTCCAACACATTTTTACTATTTTTTATAAAAATTTTGGAAGGCTGTAACTGCTTTTCTCTTTTGTATGAGTTAAGTATACTAGAAAAGATTCTCAAAGTCTTTTCATATTTTAATCTAAACATTGCAAATTTTGAACTTTTGGTGTTTAATAAAAGAAAAAGCGAAAAGGATGAAAGAAATGGAAGAACTTACCTCCTGTAAAACAGCCATAGAAAACTGTAAAACCTCCGGGACTTTTGCCATTGCCCACTTATATAAAGAAGAAAAAGCCATGGACATGCACATCCATGACTGCTACGAGATCTACTATTCCATCTGCGGCGGCAAACAGTTTCTGATCGACAACTGCTTCTACACCATCGCCCCAGGCGATCTCTTTATCATCAACCAGTACGAAAGTCACAAGCTGACCCAGATCGACAACTCCGTCCACGAACGTATCGTTCTGTCGGTGGCGCCGGATTTCATGAAGCTGATCTCCACCAAAGAGACGGATCTGAGCTTTTGCTTCACTCACCGCAGTGCCCCCTTTTCCCATAAGCTTTCGCTCAACAAGGAACAGCAGAAACGTTTCCTCTATTATATCAACAAAATCACTTCCGCGGAGGGCTTTGCCCATGACATCACGGAATATGCCGCTTTCATGGAGCTGATGGTCATGCTCAACACGCTGTTCATCCGCAGTGCAGAGCAGACGGCGGCCGGGGAAACCGTAACAGATCCCGCCGAATACAAGGACAGTAGCTACCGCTACAACCATCAGGTGGACGATATTCTGGCTTACATCAACCAGAACATCTCCCAGCCTATTACAGTGGAACATCTGGCCGGACAGTTCTACTTAAGCGAATCCTATATCTGCCGGATTTTCAAATCCGCCACAGGCACCACCATTAATAAATACATCACCGCCCGCCGCATCAGTATCGCCAAGGCGGTTCTGAACGAAAACGGCAATGTCATGGAAGCCTTCGAACGCAGCGGTTTCACGGACTACAGCAATTTCTTCAAAGCCTTCACCAAAGCCGTGGGTGTTTCCCCGAAAAAGTACGCAAGCCTGAGTGTCAGCTAAACTGCTGACGCTCAGGCCCTTCTTTTTACATTTCTTAATCATTCGGTCTCTGATAGAACCGGCCCGCCAGATTCTCCGTACGGATCATGTTGACAAAGGCCTGTGGGTCCGTCTCCCGCACCGTATTCACAACTTTGTTCACCTCGTCTCGTCCCACCACGGAATACAGCACGTCACATTCCTGTTTGGAATAACAGCCCTCACCCTTGATCAGGGTGGCATCGTGATGGGTGATCTCCGCAATAGCTTCGTAGACATCCTCCGGCCGTTTCGTCACGATGATCAGGGTCTGCTTCTGGTAGCGCTTGTACAGCACATGGAGTACCTGCGTGGAGGTATACTGAAAAATAATGGAATACAGCGCCTTGTCCCAGCCAAACAGTGCTCCGGCGATCCCTAGGATCACCACATTTCCCGCAAAAATATAATTCCAGGAATCAATGCCGTACTTTTCCGACAGGAAGATCGCGATAAAATCCGTACCGCCGCTGGTGGCATTGGCGAACAGACACAGGCTGATGGCCAGTGCATTGATCAGTCCACCGAAGATAGCAATCAGCAGAATATCCTCCGTTACCGGCCAGGCGGGCACCATATCCGTCAAAATACCGCTCACCACGATCATCAGACAGGAATAACCGGTGAACTTTTTTCCGATGAATTTGAAGCTGATGACCACCGGAACCGCATTTAAGATAAAGTTGATCACCGAAAAAGGAGGCTCCCAGTGCCACAACAGCACGCTGATCTCCTGGATCAGTCGGGTCAGACCGTTGAATCCACCGGGGATCAATCCCCCGGCCCGGACAAAGCTTTTCAAATTGACTGCCATGATAAAGGATCCCGCCAGGATCAGGCAGGTACGCCGCAAGGTATCACAAATACTCTTCTTCGTCATAATTCGCTCCTTCTTACATCCTTCCTGCCTCTTCCTTCACAGAACCTTCCTCTGTGTGCGTTTTTTCCGCATTCCCGTCTTCCATCGTTTCGTCTGCTGCCTTTTGCAAAGGCTCATTCTCCGCACAGTCTTTCCTTTTCCTGTCACACCTCTGACACAACACGCATCCCAACAGGATCAGTACACTTCCCGCACTCACTAAAATACCGATATTCCGTCCTTCCGGTACATAGTGCATCTGTATCGTATGTTCTCCCGCTTCCAGATCAAATGCCATGAGTGCATTGCCAAACTGCTCAGGCTCTGCATTTTCTCCGTCGATCTGCACCGTCCAGCCCTCCTCATAAGGCACGGACAGGATCAGTCTGCCGGCTTCTTTCAGACTTAAGGTTCCGGAAATATGGGTGCTGTCCATCGCTACATTTTCAAGATGTTCTTTTGACAATATCTCCACTGCCTGTGCCAGCACTTCTTCATTCATTACATAAGCTTCCGCCGATACCTTCGGGGTATCGTCCGTGTCATCCCCATTGGTCAAGGTAACTCTCTCGCCTTTTTGCAGATAGCCCAGATACAGGATAGCTCCGTCCTTCAGATCCCCGTAATCCTGGGTCTCCAGCGTTCCCCCAAGCACCTGAACCTTTTTCGTCCCTGTGGCATTGATCCTCGCGTAATAGTAGCCTGCCCTGTCCGCCGTAATACATACATTATCTCCGCTAGTCTCACTGATCGCCCGGTCCAGTAAGGGCTCTGCGATTCCCAGATCCTCGGTCAGCTGATTCTGCACTCTCACACCGGTGCCGATCTCGTCCGTAACATTCCAACCCATCGGTGCCACATAGCCAAAAGGCAGCGTATATTTACAATGATATAAATAAACATCTCCGCTGTTATTCACGATCTCATACAGACCGTTTTCGTATTTATCCGATTCGCCGAACATATAATCCACATTCAGGAGTGCCGACACGAAAGCTGTCGCTCCGTCAAATCCGTAATAAACCTTGCTGTGACGCATACCCAGCATTTTATACAGGTCCATGACGATGGAATTCATGGTGGAGGAAAATACGGAAGCCGTAGGATATCCCGTAAGAGTACCGTCATTTTTCGTCTTGCGGGTAAACTTCTCGATACGGAAGAAGTCATCCCCCTCCTGTTCCTGCGCCAGGGCGTACAACGCCTTATAATCCTCCTGGTCTCCCAGATAAGCGCTTCGTCCGGTAGTGCCCAGACTCGTATTAAATGTATTGATGCTCAGCTCCGCCACTACGCACGCCAGCACCAGAATCCCCAGCACCTGCCTCGTCAGTTCGTCTTTTCTCGTCCGGTACAGATACAGAAGCACACCATAGATCGTAACGAACACCAGCGTCAGCACTTCAATACCCGTGTCGAAATCCTCGCTCTCCACGAATTTCTCACAGGCAAGTAAAAATATCACCGCCGCCAGATACCCATAGATGATCTGCCTGGGAGAAGTGCCCTCCACATTCCGGAAAGCATCATAGCACATGACAAGGATCAGAAAAATATATAGAAAAGACTGTCTCGCCGGCAGGGAATCCGGATAATTCAGACCGTGCCATAAAAAGTCCAGGACATTGGTTCCGAAGCTGAGCAGCAAGAATCCCGCCAATGCCAGATTGCAGAACCGTTTTCTCACTGATATTTTTTCATTCAGTGCATACATGGGCACCAGTAAAAATACTGCCACACCACAGTAAATGTTCGGCCAGTGTTCCAGCCCTCTCTCCGTGGTCACACACATGCAGTGTCTCGCCAGCATATCAAACACGGAAAAATAGGACTCTAACGTACTGGGGAAATCGGAATTGCCAAAGTCTGTCCGCAAAATAGCGCAAACCTCCGGGATCAACAGTGCCGCCGCCAGACCTCCGGCCAGCAGGGAGGCAAATGCAAATCTTCCGATCCTGCCGAATACGATCCGTGCTTTCCTGCTCTGCCCTTCCGTCATGGTATAGTATTCCGTGATCAACAACATTCCAAAATACAGCACCAGAAAGATACAGATCATAATGGAGATGTAATAATTGGTCAGAATACAGAGTCCCAGAGTCACGGTATACATGACCCATTTGCCTTCTCTGACCAGCCGCTCTGCTCCTAACAGGATCAAGGGTAGCAGGATCAGGCAGTCCAGCCACATCACATTCCAGTTGTAGGCCGCCAGATAGCCGGACAGAGCATACGCAGTGGAAAACAAAAGAGCCGCCGGATCCTCCTTGCCGAACACTTTCCGCAGATAGATGCTGAAGGTAAGCCCCATAAGGCCGATCCGCAGGATCACCAGATAACTCATGAATTCCATGATCAGGCCTTCCGGCAGCAAAAATACCAGCCAGTTAAAAGGACTTGCCAGATAATAGACATACAGTGCCAGGAAATTCGATCCGATCCCTACATTGTAGGAATAGAACAGTCCCTCTCCCGCTTTGATCTTGTGCACAAATTCACTTAAAAAAGGCATATACTGATGGTACATATCGGAGAACAGAAAACTCCGGTCACCAAAAGGATATATGCCCCGTATGATAAAAAGAACCAGCATAATAAATGCAGGCACAAAGAACGCAAGCACAGAGATCCCTCTCTGCATCCTGCGCTCCGCACTACTTGTTGCTGTCGTTTTATTGCCGTTCATATTATTTTTCTCCCACGATCTTTTTTCTTACCTTCCGTAATCAAACAGCAGATAATACTCCAGACTCCGGTAATCGTTCAATGCTTCCCCACATTCCTTCACCGTCGTGAGTGTGCCGTCCGCTTCTCTCACACCGGCCGCGCTGATCACCGGATATTTTTCCCGCACCCCGGTCAGACTGCTCTGCAGGGCAGGCAACGGCAGATCACAGTTCTCCAGCACATCCATTGCCAGATAATTGGCACTGGTCTCTCCGTCCGTCTGCTCCTCAATGTCAAAGTTGCTCCAGATCACATAAGGTACTTTATATTTTAACAGATTTTCCTCATCTGTTAAAGTCTCCGGATCCACTTTATTATTTCTTAAGATCGGATTGCTCACATAGGTCGTAGGCTGATGATCCCCGAAGAATACGATCATGGTATCCTCATCGACCTGAGAGAAATAATCAATCAGTCCCTGCAGGGCGGAATCCGTCTGTTTTACCAGGGACAGATACATGGACAGTACCTTGGAATCAATACCGTCCACCGTGATATCCGGGGTAAAATTGTGGAATTCCTCCTCATAACCGCTGTGATTCTGCATGGTCACATTGAATACAAACAGAGGCTCTCCCGCTTCCTTGTTCTCATACAGTTCAATGATCTTGGCAAAGCTGCTCTCATCGGAGATATAGTTACGGATCCGTTTCGGATTCCTGAAATCGTCCTGTGACAGGAACTCATCAAATCCAAGCAGCGGATAGACTCTGTCTCTGTCCCAGCCGCTGGCATAATAAGGATGGATCGCCACAGTATGATAATCCAGTTCCTTCAGGTAGGAAGCCAGAGAAGGCATCTCCTTCTGCACATACTGCTGGTAAGCCACGCTGCCCTGCGGTAAAAATCCTATAGTGTTGCCGGTAAGGAATTCAAACTCCGTATTGGCAGTATTCCCGCCCAGCACGGAAACATTCAGGTAACCGGTTCTGGTATTCTCTGCCCCCTGTTGTAAGCTGTGAATAAAGGGCATATAGTCTTCGTTGGTGGTAAACTCTCCCCGGACTGCCAGATCCGAAAATGCCTCATCCATGATCACAATGATATTCGGACGCTTCACGCTCTCCGGTTCTTCCACAGCTGCTGCAAGCCCTGCGGAATCTTTCCCGGCCTGCTCATAATTGCTGCCGGTGCCATCTGCAGAATAATCTGCGGGTTTCTCCACATCCATATATTCCATTTCCATCAGAAATGCCACGATATTGCCATCTCTCTTATTCATGACGGTAGGGGTAAACAGCTTGTCGTATAATCCAAAGCTCTGCACAAAGCTCTCGCTCTGTATCATGCCGGTATAACCATAGATCATGACAATGCTTAACAGGATCAGTGCCGCTCTCTTTGCCACTCTTCCCGGTGCCTTCATGTGAAAACGGCTCTCGATCAACAACAAAATCAGGAATCCCACAATGACCAGTATCGTACTGGTGGACAATTCATAGTTGAAATTGCCCGCCACACTGGCTGCTGTACTGATGGAATAAATATCCCAGGGCATGATGGGTGCGGAACGGAAATTCAGCACATAATAATTCGCCAGTCCCACCACCATGAAAAAGGCCGTCTGCAACATCAGAGCCGCCCGGACATATTTCACGATTCCGAATAACAGAAGTGCGGTCAGTACATAGAACGCCATGTTCAACAGCTGGGTTTTGAAATGCATTGTCGTAAAAGGATTATGGGTATACATTTCAAACAGATAAAATGTCACCAGCGGACATACTGCCAGCGCGATACAGGAAGGAAGCTTCTCCCTGGTAATTCCTATTTTTCGAACGGAATGACGCAAAAAGCCTGTAATGGCAGCTGCGACACTTCGTATTGATTTTTTCTGTAAATAATCCATTGCTTAACTCTCCTCTTATACTTAAGAGATTTTATCGCAATGACAGAAAAATAACAATTTCCGAATTGCACACATTTGCTAACATTACAGGCTTAATTTTGTTACTTTTTACATATATTTTACTTGATTTCTAGTTGATCTCGTATTTTCCGGCTTCCTTCAGGCGCAGCATAGCTCTCGCCATGGATGCCTGGGATACATGGTACTCCTGAATGCTCTGCTTCTGACGCAGCTGCTCTTTGGCACGCTCCAGAGCGGCTTCCGCACGGACTCTGTCGATATCCTCCGGGCGCTCCGCCGTATCCACCAGCATGATCACACGGTTATGAGAAATGTAGACACAGCCCACACCGACTACGGCCTTGGTCCAGTCGTCATCCTCTTTTTCCTTAAACCGTACCTCGCCTTCCTTCGTGGCAATGACCATATCCTCATGATGGGACATGATGGCCTGCTCGCCGTCCAGAGCCGGTACGATAATGATGCCGCATTTTCCGTCGAAAAATACTTTATCACTGGCAATGACCTTCAAGCTGAAGGTGTTCATACGCACACCGCCTTTCCTTACTGTGCCATGAGCTTCTTGGCCTTCTCCACTGCCTCGTCAATGGTTCCTACATTGAAGAATGCAGCCTCGGGATACTCATCCATCTCTCCGTCGATGATCGCACGGAATCCGCGGATGGTCTCCTTCACAGGCACATACTTACCGGGTACACCGGTGAAGTTCTCTGCCACATGGAAGGGCTGGGACAGGAAACGCTGAATCTTACGGGCACGGTATACGGTGACCTTATCCTCATCGGACAGCTCCTCCATACCCAGGATGGCGATGATATCCTGCAGTTCCTTGTACTTCTGCAGCATTGCCTGCACCTGGCGTGCGGTTTCATAATGCTCCTTACCTACCACATCCTCTTCCAGAATACGGGAAGTGGATTCCAGAGGATCCACTGCGGGGTAAATACCCTGCTCCACGATCTTACGGGACAGAACGGTGGTGGCATCCAGATGGGCGAATGTAGTTGCGGGTGCAGGGTCTGTCAGGTCATCCGCAGGCACATAGACAGCCTGTACGGAAGTAACACTACCCTTATTCGTAGAAGCAATACGCTCCTGCAATTCACCGACTTCGGTAGCCAGAGTGGGCTGATATCCTACTGCGGAAGGCATACGGCCTAACAATGCGGATACCTCACTACCTGCCTGTACAAAACGGAAAATGTTATCAATGAACAGCAGCACGTTCTGGTGCTCTTCATCACGGAAGTACTCTGCCATGGTCAGTCCGGTCTCGGCTACACGCATACGTGCTCCGGGGGGCTCGTTCATCTGACCGAAGACTAGCGCAGTCTTCTCCAGAACTCCAGACTCCTTCATCTCACTCCACAGATCGTTACCCTCACGGGAACGCTCTCCGACACCAGTGAAAATAGAATATCCACCGTGCTCGGTAGCAATATTACGAATCAGCTCCTGAATCAGCACGGTCTTACCTACACCGGCACCGCCGAACAGACCAATCTTACCACCTTTTGCATAGGGAGCCAGCAGATCGATAACCTTGATACCGGTCTCCAGCATCTCTACTACAGGACTCTGCTCTTCGAAGGAAGGTGGATCTCTGTGGATAACCCAATGTTCCTCTCCTTCCAGGGATTCTCCACCGTCGATGGTCTCTCCCAATACGTTGAACAATCTGCCCAGTGTCTTATTACCTACCGGCACCTGAATTCCTTTTCCGGTAGCAATGACATCCATATCCTTGCAAAGTCCTTCACTGGCACCCAGCATGATGCAGCGAACGGTATTGTTGCCAATATGCTGTGCCACTTCCATGACCAGACGCTTGCCTTCACTGTATACTTCCAGGGCATCCTTGATAAAAGGAAGATCATTGTTCTCGAACTCTACGTCTACAACAGGTCCCATGACCTGGACGATCTTACCATGATTTTTTTCCTTTACGTTATTCAATTGTTCAGGACCTCCTTTCTTGCCTTTTTCTTCTTTTTCTGAGCCTTGGCACCAGCAATGACCTCAGTGATCTCCTGTGTGATCATGGCCTGACGTACCCGGTTGTACTGAATGGACAGATCATGGATCATGGCGGAAGCATTCTTATTTGCTGCCTCCATGGCCATCATTCTGGCATTCTGCTCACTGCAGAACGATTCTACCAGTGCACCGTAGACATATCCCATGACGAAATCCGGGACAATGTTGTTTAGCACTGCCTTGGGAGACGGTGTCATGACTAACGGTTCCTGATACATACTCAGATCCTGTCCGTCTTTGGTAATAAAACGTTCTTTTATGATAGGTAACAGACGCATCATATGTGGTTCCGTCGTCACGCTGTTTACCATATTGGTATAAATAATATATACCTCATCCAGCTGTTCTTCTTCGAACTGCTCCAGAATCGTCTCCGTAATGATACGGGCACGATGCAGGGTCGGATTCTGCGCGGTGTAATGGAACTGCTCCGCCACCTCGATTCCGCGGTGTCCGAAATACTGACGTCCCAGTTCACCGACAACGAACAGTTTGTACTTTCCGGTCTTCCCGGCTTTCCGCATCTGCTCTTCTGCCATTTTCAGTACGTTATGGTTGTAGGCTCCGGCCAGGCCTTTATCCGCGGTGACTACTACCAGTCCCGTGGTCTTCTCCTCAGCCGGTTTGTCCTTACGTTCATCGAAATATTTATTATCGATCTCCGGTAAGTGACGGACGATTCTGCTGACCATCGTCTGCAGAGTATAGAAGTAAGGCTCTGTCTCTTCCAGATTCTTCTTAGCTTTCCGAAGCTTTGTGGAAGAGATCATATACATGGCATTGGTGATCTTCATGGTATCCTGAATGCTTTTCATACGACTTTGTATTTCTCTCGTATTTGCCATGTTAACCTCCTGTTATTTGTAACTATTCAGAGCCAATGAGCGAAGTAACCACATAAGCAAAAGTAAAGCCCTGAAAGAGCGGTTTTGCGAATGGGGTTCTGAATAGTTACATTATTTCTGTAAAAATTCCTTTTTAAATTCTGTTGCAGCATCACAGATCTGCTTGTTCAGCTCGTCATCCAGAGCCTTGGTGGTCTCTAACTGACGAACGATGTCGCTGTGCTGTTCCTTCATGTAGTCTAAGTACTTCATCTGGAAATCCTTTACCTGATTTACAGGCACATCCAGCATCACTCTGCCGTTGGCTGCACACAGGGTCATAACCTGCTCTGCCATGCTCAAAGGTCTGCACAGAGGCTGCTTCAACAGTTCCATCAGTACATGTCCGTGCTGTAACTGTTCCTTTGTGGCATTATCCAGATCAGATGCGAACTGGGTGAACACTTCCATCTCACGGAACTGTGCCAGGTCGATACGGATACTTCCGGCTGCTTTCTTCATTGCCTTGGTCTGTGCAGCACCGCCGACACGGGATACGGACAGACCGACATTGACTGCAGGTCTCATGCCGGAGAAAAACAGATCACTCTCCAGGAAGATCTGACCATCGGTAATGGAGATAACGTTGGTCGGAATGTATGCGGATACATCGCCTGCCTGGGTCTCAATGATCGGCAGTGCGGTGATGGAGCCGCCACCCTTATCTGCACTCAGTCTTGCGGAACGCTCCAGCAGTCTGGAATGCAGATAGAATACATCTCCGGGATATGCCTCACGTCCGGGAGAACGTTCCAGCAGCAGGGACAGTGCACGATAAGCTACCGCATGCTTGGACAGATCATCGTATACGATGAGGACATCCTTGCCCTGATACATAAAGTACTCAGCCAGTGCGGTACCGGAATAAGGTGCGATGTACTGCAGAGGTGCAGGATCGCTGGCGGTTGCGGATACGATAATGGTGTAATCCATGGCATCGTTCTTTTTCAGGGTTCCTACCAGTTTTGCAATGGTGGATGCCTTCTGGCCGATAGCCACATAGATACATACCACATCCTTGCCCTTCTGGTTCAAAATTGCATCGATGGCAATGGAAGTCTTACCGGTCTGACGGTCACCGATGATCAGCTCACGCTGTCCACGACCGATGGGGAACATGGAATCGATAGCCAGAATACCAGTCTCCATAGGCACGCCTACGGACTGTCTGTCCACGATGGAAGGTGCCGGCTGCTCGATGGGACGATAGCCTTCTTCCTTAATAGGACCTGCACCGTCAATGGGTGCTCCCAGAGCATCCACGATTCTGCCTTTGAATCCGTCACCTACAGGAATACCGGCTCTCTTACCGGTACGAACGACTCTGGTGCCTTCGCGGATCTCGGTATCATGACCGAACAGGATACATCCGATCTCATCTCTGCGGACATCCTGTACCATACCTTTGACACCGGAATCAAAGATAACGATCTCGCCGTACTCTGCATGGTCGATACCATTGACGTTGGCGATACCGTCACCTACCCAGCTGACAGAACCGATCTCATTTTCCTGTGCCTGTAAGTTGAAATCCTCGATCTCACCTTTCAGAATGGAAATGATGCCCTGCTCACTGGCGGTCTTTCCTACCTGGGAAAGCTTGTCTGCGAACTGCTTCATACGTCCATTGGTACTCCAGTCATAGACCTCGTTACCGGCACGGATGATGAAACCGCCGCCAAGAGAAGGATCTTCTTTGGTCTCAAAGACCATATCCTCTCTGTTGTATTTCTTCTGAATAAAATTACGGATATTCTGCAGCTGCTCATCGGTGGGCGCTGTCACATAGGACAGGGTTACAACGAACTCTTCCTTTTTCTCGGGAGAGACTTCTCTGTATGCGGTGCAGATATCATCCCACAGATAGACGTCTCCGTTGTCACACAGGACTTTCAGAAAATCTCTGATCTGTAAGGGGAATACTTTTTCTATTACATTATGCTTGGCAGACAGCGACACAGCAGGGGATTCGAAATCCAGCTTCACCTGCGGTACGGCTTTGAAGATATCGCCTGTCTGACCTACAATGTCTCCGGGGATATTCAGTTCACGCAATCTTTTTGCGTATTCTAAAGCTGTACTAATCAATCTTTTCACCTGTCTTTGCTATAAATTGGTTGTAAAGTTCTCTGTCTGAATCTGCGTTCTGCTTGGCAGCTACCAGTTTTGCAGTAGCTTCCACTACCAGGCCGGCGATCTGTTCCTGTGCCTGCTCGATGCGCTTCTGCTCTTCCAGTGTAGCATTCTTACTGGCATTGTCCATGATCTTTTTCGCTTCTGTCTGGGCATCTGCCACGATGCGGTCATATTCGTTGCTGGCCTTGCCTCTTGCCTCGTTCAGAATGCTTTCTTTTTCTGCCTGAACACCGCTTAAGGATGCCTCGTACTGGCCTTTCAGTTCATTGGCACTGTCCTGTGCAGCTTTTGCATCTGCATATTGCTTATCGATCTCTGCCTGTCTTGCATCCAGGATCTTGTGGATGGGCTTGATCAGGAAGATCTTCACAATGGCAAAGATGATCAACAGATTCAGGATGGTCCATACAATATTAATATCTAATCTCAGCATGTGCTTTCATCCTTTCTTACGTTTCGCTTTCTAATTTCCTTATAACTATCCGAAACTTCCATTCGCAAAACGCTCTTTCTGAGCTTTCTTTTTGCTCATGGAGTTTTAGTCGTCGTAAATCGTCACAAAACAGCTTACAAATACAGGCATTTGACGCTTGTCTGTGACGTTTCCGGCTTCGGATAGTTATGCCATGAACAGAATGATCAGGATACCGATAACGAATCCGTAAATAGCGGTTGCCTCTGCCAGCGCACCACCTAACAGTAAGATCTTGGTAATCTTGCTCTCTGCTTCCGGCTGTCTTGCGACTGCCTCTGCTGCTTTACTTGTTGCGATACCAATACCGATACCTGCTCCGATACATGCCAGTGCTGCAATACCTGCTCCAATAGCTATCATAATTCTTTTCCTCCGTTTTTGTGTGAATTAGTGTTTCATAACTATTCATAATCGCATTCGCAAAATAGCTCTGAATAGTTATCCAGTTACTCAATGGCTTCCTTAATGTACATGGATGTCAGGAATACAAATACATATGCCTGAATCAATCCATCAAAAATATCAAAGTAAAAGCTGAAGGGTACCGGCAATGCTACCGGAACCAGAAGCTTCAACAGCTCCATGATAACGAATGCTCCCAAAACGTTACCAAACAATCGCATACACAGGGACAGGGGCTTGATGAACACCTCCAGGATATTGATAGGTGTTACGATCGCGATGGGTTCGGTAAAGCTCTTGATCCATCCGCCCACACCTTTTTTGCGGATACCTGCGGCTTCCACCAGAACGATACTCATCAGGGCCAGTGCCGCCGTTACGTTCAGATCCTTGGTAGGGGGCTTCATACCGAACAATCCAATGATATTGGATATGCCCAGATACAACAGTACGCTAACCAGATACGGTACATACCGTTTGCCTTCTTCTCCAATCATTCCCGTAACAATGCCTTCCAGCTTTGTCACGATCGTCTCTGCCACCAGCTGTCGTCTGCTGACATTGTGTACTTTGAGGTTGCTTGTAAGGATAATCGACAAGATCAGAATGACTGCCATGACCACCCAGGTGATAACGACCGATTCCGCAATGTCCAGCTGTACTCCACCGATCAGGGGTAGACCTGCCGGAAGCTTAATGGAAAAAGCCGTGTCACAATTCAGTTCCTTGAGCAGTTCTGATGCCAATTCCTCCATAATACCACTTCCTTTCCGTGAACATCCTTGAAAGAGCTTTCACTCCCTCACGGTCGTTGCTATTTTACTCCTATTTATTGAAAAACGTAAGATACATTTTTGCTAATTTGTTCCATGCAAAAATGAAAAGTTATGGCATATATTAACTATAAAAAATGAGGTATCAGAAAATCATATGACAAAATTAGTCATTTTGGGACGCAAATCCCAGACGGGCAATTATGAGACGTTTTTTTCGAAACTTCCCGCCAGAACCGTAACCACACTGGTCCCCGGGGAAGTCACCTCCTGTGATGCCCTGATTCTGCCGGGCGGCGGAGATATCACTCCGGCTTTCTTCGGAGAAAAAAACAAAGGTTCCCGTACTGTTGACACCGAACTGGACATCCTGCAATTTCAGGCCCTTGACACAGCCATTGCCGCCAGGATCCCCGTAATCGGGATCTGCAAGGGCATGCAGGTCATCAATGTTGCCTTCGGTGGCACTATTTTGCAGGATATGTCGGAAGATTTCCTGCACAGTATCCCTTCCGGTGATGCATTCCATACGTCCATTATGACGGAAGATTCCCGTCTTTTCAAGTATTTTCCTGTCGAAATGCACGTCAACAGCGCCCACCATCAGAGGATCGACCGCTTAGGTCAGCATCTGAAGATCATTCAGCGCTGCCCCGATGACGGCTGCCCCGAAGCCTTGGAGCATGACGAGCTGCCGATCCTTGGGCTGCAGTGGCATCCGGAGCGTCTTCCGGAACAGGCCGGTGAGCCTCTGCTTTCTCTTCTTTCTTCTTATTTCTGAATCTGCGCCCGGGCTTTTTCGCCGGGGCCAGCTCCTCTCTGACCTTGACTTTGGCGATTTCGAACAGGGAGCGGATGATTCCCCGCAGCATCTCCGCGGTCTGGTCGTCCACTTCCTTCAGTGCAGTAACCACCGCATTCATACTCTTTTTCCAGTCAGCGGTAAACGTGATCAGATCATCCGCCTGGGATGCGGAGATGACCTGATAGAGTGTTTCCACGAAGGTGCGGACCTGTTCTTCATTTAAGGACAGTATCCATTCGTTCAGTGCTTCATTCATGATCTTCTGGCTCTCATAAATGTCACCCACATCCACGAAATGGTCCTCCTCCACCAGCCAGGAAAAAGGATCGTGCTGCAAAAGCCCATGGCTGTTGCTCTCCACCACGCGGTAATGAATATCCCGCTCGAAAATCATACCGATCATGGAAGAATGTGGCAACAGCTTCACCACCTTGCCTTCGATGGCATTATAGTGACACTCCTTCAGCATTTCCGGCCGGAATCCAGGCCCATCCAGACTGTAGATCTTCTGGATCCGTTTCTGCACAAAAGGGGCGCATTTCATGGCACTGTAGACTGCCAGATTGCCGCCCTTGGAATGCCCTCCGATATAAAAGGGCTGGTGCAGCCATCCGGTGACCATATTTACATATTTTACACTGTACTCCTGCCCCGGCACCGGTGACAGAAATGCCATGTTGAAATCTTCCTTCCAGCCTACGATAGTCTCATCCGTTCCCCGGAATGCCAGAAACAGGGTTCCGTCATCCAGAATAAAAGTGATGGCGGAGAACTGGGTCTCCCATTCCTTTTCCACCAGATTGATATAGCAGTTCAGCTTCATATCCCGGAAACGTCTGCCGCTTAACATTCCTTCGAACAGCGCCCGGTTCTCCTTCTCAAAACGGACATCCCCGAACAGTTTGTCCACGTCCGGACGCTCTGCAATCTCCCGCAGGGTCACGGAAGGGCCATTGTGCCGCACATCGCTGACCATCCCGTCGAATTTCAGATAAGAGAGCTGGCACAATGCCAGACTGTCCACATCATTCAGAGGTTTTTCCCGAAAAGAAATGTCTCCGTATTTTTGCAAATATTCTATTACCGTTCCTGCCATATGCCGCTCCTTTCCGTAAGGAACTTTCCTTGCGTATTTCGCCGGATTGTGTTACGTTCTATATAATGATGCCAGGGTCAAAAGGTCTAAGCCCACATGAGCTTGCTCATAGGTGGGTGAAAGACCTTAGGACCCGCCCCGATATGAGCATAAAAGTGGGATGATAATCCCACGATATGCGAATATTGGGTAGGATTGTAGGAGTGCGTAGCACGGAACAATCCGTAGGCATCAAAGTCGGGGGCTTTTGACCCCGACATCATATAATTATATGGTAACTATTCAGAGCCATGCAAATCATGTCAACATGTACGTCGAATGCTTGCATTCGTAAGAACATTTGATATGATTTATATAGCGAAGTAACCACAATGAGCAGAGAACAGGCCGGCCTGTTCTCCAAGGAAGCCTCATAGAGGCGATTTTGCGAATGTAGGTCTGAATCGTTACATTATTAGGTAGAAATCATAAAGAAGGTGATCCGTCATGTCCACAAAGAATTCCAACTTTTTTTCCAGAGATTGTATGGTACAGGCTCTGATCCAGCTGCTGAAGACCAAATCCCTGTCCAATATTACAATTACCGAGCTGACCGAGCGTGCCGGTGTCTCCCGCATGACCTATTATCGCAATTACCATTCTCTGGATGATATCTTCAGCAGTTATCTGAAGGATCTGGTAGAATCCTACCGTCAGGATGTTGCGACATGGCCGGACAAGGGCAATTACAATGACTCCCGCAATATGCTGCATTGTTATGAATATTTCAATCATTACAAAGAATTCATTGCCTGTCTGGTGCAGACCGGTCTGGGGCACCTGCTGTTACAGGCACTGGACGGCTACATTCTGGATACCTATTATACCGAAGACAAGGGGCAGGATTTTTATTACACGCTCCGAGCCTTCTCCGGTTCCCTCTACAATATTTATGTCACCTGGATTCTGGAGGATTCCAAAGAATCCGCTGAAGAGATCGTATCCATTATCCGCAAGATCTATTCATAGGTTCCCCGATCTGTTCTCCATAGTAATTCAGCAAAGGACTGCGCAAAATACGCAGTCCTTTATTATTTGATAATTTATCTCTGATCCAAAGGAACATATTCCAGTTCCTGCATTACGCTCTTGTAAGCGGGACGAATGATCTTATCCATATTGATCAGCTCTTCGATACGATGTGCACTCCATCCTACGATTCTGGCAATGGCGAAGATCGGGGTATACAGTTCCAGAGGAATCTCCAACATGCTGTATACGAAACCGCTGTAGAAATCCACGTTGGCGCTGACACCCTTGTAGATCCGGGATTTCTGGGAAATGACCTCCGGTGCGATCCGCTCGATCATGGAATACAGGGCGAAATCCTTGTCTCTGCCCTTGGCTACCGCCAGTTTTTCCACGAAGCTCTTGAATACCTGGGCTCTGGGGTCAGACAGGGAGTAGACTGCATGCCCCATACCATAGATCAGTCCCTTGCCGTCGAAGGCTTCTTTGCTCAGAATCTTGTTCAGATATGCTCTTACCGCATCCTCATCTGTCCAGTCGGACACATGTGCTTCGATATCCCGCATCATCTCTACGACTTTGATATTGGCACCACCATGTTTGGGTCCCTTCAGGGAGGAAAGTGCTGCCGCAATGACAGAATAAGTATCGGATCCGGAAGAAGTCACGACTCTGGTGGTAAAGGTGGAGTTGTTACCACCGCCATGCTCCATATGCAGCACCAGTGCGGTGTCCAGTACCCTCGCCTCCAGTTCGGTGTATTGTTTGTCCGGGCGAAGCATCATCAGCAGATTCTCTGCGGTGGAAAGCTTCTTCTGGGGACGGTGTATGTACATACTCTCATCGTTGGAATAGTGATTATATGCATGGTAGCCGTAGACTGCCAGCATGGGGAACACAGCAATCAGTCCCAGGCACTGTCTTAATACATTTTCAATGGAAGTGTCGCTGCAGTTTTTATCATAGGAAGCCAGTGTCAGAACGCTCCTGGTCAGTGAATTCATAATATCACTGCTGGGGGCTTTCATAATGACGTCTCTGGTGAAGTTGGTCGGCAGAGTTCTGCTGGACGCAAGAATATCGTTAAAATGTTTCAGTTCCTCACGGTTCGGCAGCTTACCGAACAGAAGTAAATAAGCCACTTCCTCGAATCCGAAATGATCACCCCGGAAGCCGTTGACCAGCTCGATGCAGTCATAGCCGCGATACCACAGCTTACCTTCACAGGGAACTTTTTTGCCGTCTTCCATTTTGAAGGATTCGATCCGTGAAATATTGGTAAGGCCTGCGACTACGCCGTTACCGTTCTTGTCACGCAGTCCCCTCTGTACGCCGTATTCGTCGAACATCTGGGGTTCCAATCTATCTGCCGCTCTGCACAATCCGGCATGTTCCAACATATACTCTTCGTTTTTCTTCATCCAAATACCTTCCTTTCCCTCACATTTTTATATACTTATTTATCATAACTTTTTGGAAGGGGCGATGTCAATTAACAAAATATAAAATATTCCGATCCATGTAAATATCACCCAATATACGTCGAATGCTCGCATTCGTAAGAATATTGAGTGATATTTATAGGGCGAAGGAATATTATCCCAGAATCCTCTTTGTATTTTCTTTTATTTTCTCCGACAGATCTGCGTATTTTATCAGTTCTTCCTCGGTAAATCCCGCAAATCTCGCCTCATCATAATCCCGCTGTGCCAGTGCCAGTTCCTTCATGACCGCTTCCGCAGTGGGAAGGATCGTCACTGTGACCTTGGTTTTACGGTCTTTGCGCCTTGTCTCCGGCTTTTCCGCTTTTCCCTGTACTTCTCCGGCTGCCTTGCTTTTTCTGGAAGGCTTGGGTTCCTTCACTTCCTCTATTTTCAAGAAGCCCTTCATGGTCAGGCGTTGCAAGCCGCTGGTCAGGTTCGTGCGGGAGATTCCGGCGAAATCCGCCAGTTCCCGTCTGCTGTCCCACTCGTGCTTTTCACACAGGCACAGAAGCAACCGCACATCCGCTACCTTCAGATCTCCTTTTAATGCCACCGGCTCCAGATAATGTTCCAGAAGCTTCCGCTTACGGTAAGCATCCCCCGCCGGTCCCTCGGCCTGCAGGATCTCGGTGTTGACAAAGACTCTCTCGTCTCCCAGCTTCTTGGATCCGGGCAGGATGGAAGGCGGCACGGTTCCGTCTCCTGCCGCATCAATGAAGAAACGATATACCTGCAAACGGTTCTTCTCGTAGTCCTCTTCTTCCAGCACATGCTTGTAAAAGTTATTGTAATACTCAAAGACATTCAACTTCATCTTTACCGTCTTGGAGATGCTGATTCCCTGACTGGCAAGTGAGCCTTTGCGCTTCACATAATAATAGATTGGGGCATGCAGGGCATAGAATACTTTCGCGTAACGGATATATTCCAGATTGAACAGAAAATCCTCACACCAGTTGATATTCGTATCCATCCGCAGACTGTGCTCCTCCACCAGATCCCTGCGGTACAGTTTGTTCCACAACACACCATAGTAAAAGTCTGCCGGATTCTCCATCATATGTGCCGCGAACTCCTCCTGGGTGAGCACACCCTCCTCTTCAATGTCTCCCTTGGGGGACAGACGCTCTCCCACCACGCGGTAAAAGTCTGAAATGACCATATCGCAGCCATACTCTTCCGCCGCCCGCACGAACAGTCTTGTGGCATCCGGCGTGATCCAGTCGTCGCTGTCTAAGAATTGCAGATATTTTCCCCGTGCACGATCCAATGCCAGATTTCTGCTGTCGGAGACTCCGGTGTTTTCCTTCTGGATCACAATGACTCTTGTGTCCTTGTTGCCGTATTCCTCGCAGATGTCACCGGAGGAATCCGTACTGCCGTCGTTTACCAGAAACAATTCAAAATCCGTGTATTCCTGATTCAAAATGCTGTCAACACAGCGTCGTAAATATTGCTCCGCATTGTATACCGGAACAATGATGCTTACCATGGGACGCATGAGCCCATCCTTTCTGAAATTACTTCATAACAATAAGTTCGTACGCCCTGTTGCCGATGCCAATCTTCTCCGCATGCTCCAGACAGGTCTTGTACTCCGCATTGGGAGTGGTATTTTCAAAATGATCATGGTGATCACAAAAGCCCTCTTTTGCCATGGCATCCGTCAGCTGGCTGTTCGGCAGCGGTGTCTGCTTCAGGCAGGCATCCACACAGGCCTGATCCAGCGCCAGAGGATCGAAGGAGGCGAACATACCGATATTGGGCAGGATGGGTACATCATTCTCCCGGTGGCAGTCACAGTTCGGAGACACATCCACCACCAGAGAAATATGGAAGTTCGGTCTGCCGTCCACGACCGCCTTCGCATACTCTGCCATACGGCAGTTGAAATCCTTTGTTGCCGCATCGTAACCGCTATGGATTGCATCGAAGTTACAGGCACCGATACAGCGTCCACAGCCCAGGCATTTGTTATGATCAATATGCATCTTATGGGTAGTCTCGTCGTATACCAGTCCATCATTGGCACATTCTCTCATGCATCGTTTGCAGCCACGGCACAAATTCTCATTGATCTCCGGTTTGCCCTGAGCGTGCTGTTCCATTTTGCCGGCTCTGGATCCGCAGCCCATACCGATATTTTTGATAGCACCGCCGAAGCCCGCCGTTTCATGCCCCTTGAAATGATTCAGGGAAATAAACACATCCGCATCCATAATGGCCCGGCCGATCTTAGCATTTTTCACATATTCGCCGCCCTCTACCGGCACCTCAATGTCATCCGTTCCCTTCAGACCATCACCAATGATCACAGGACACCCAACCGTCAACGGTGTGAAACCATTCTCCCAGGCACAGTACATATGCTCGATGGCATTCTTACGGCTGCCGGGATACAGGGTATTACAGTCCGTCAGGAAAGGAATTCCTCCCAGTTCCTTCACCACATCTGCTACCGCCTTGGCATAATTGGGACGTAAATATCCCAGATTGCCCAGCTCACCGAAGTGCATCTTGATGGCAACAAACTTGTGATCCATATCCATATCCTGAATCCCCGCCGCCTTCATCAGGCGCTTTAACTTACTGGGAAGTCCCTCTCCCAGACGGGTTCTGAAATCTGTAAAATATACCTTTGATTTTTCCATAACTTTATCCTCCGTACCTAAAAAGATATTACGATTATAACACATTTTTTTGTTTTTGAGAATTTTTCTGCAAAAAAGGACGAACCCAACTCTCGCCAGCCGGTTTCGTCCTTTCAACGTATTTCATCCGAAATACTTCCCCATTTCTTTGTACACCGTACATCGATGTACGATGCAAGTGTTTTTTTATTTTTCTTGCACAATTTTTGCAGATACCGCCAAATATCCTGCTATTTAAAACGATTTTTGTACTGCGCAGCCTTTTCCACAAATTGCTCTGCGAACTCGGGGCAGGAAGGATAATAAAGGTGGGGGAAACCATACCAGTGGTTCTCACCGACATGGATGCAGGGATAGTTTCTTCCGATGGTTGGTTTAGTTGCGGTACAGTCTACGCCGTTATCTTCACTGTCATAGTAGTGAAATTCATGTGCCCGGATGCGGCTGCCCCGGGGCAGAAAATATTCACTGTTCTCTTCCAGTTCGATATATCCGAAGCGCACCAGGCTTCCGGTATCGAAGCATTTTTCAGGCAGCACTCCTGCCATAAGGAAGGAATGTCCTTCTCTGTCTGTCAGAGACGTATGCAGGTATAAAAAGCCTCCGCACTCCGCTACGGTGGGGAGGCCACCTATGACTGCTGCCCGGATGGCCTTGCGCATGGCATTGTTCTCACTCAGCTGTCCGGCATATAATTCCGGATAACCGCCGCCCAACAGCATCCCATGGATATTTTCCGGCAACGCCTTGTCATGCAATGGAGAAAAATACACCAGTTCCGCTCCGGTCTGTTCCAGCAGGCGCAGATTCTCTTCATAATAAAAGCAAAAGGCTTCATCCCGGGCTACAGCGATCCTCGGACACTTTACCCTATCGTTTTCCACAGAATCCGGATCTTGCTCTTCTGCCGTTTCTTCACTGCGTTCCTTCTTTTTGGTTTGGGAGGTTCTCTCTATTCTCTCAGCTCCCAGCGGTTCCGCCTCTTCTGCAATCTGCAACAGCTTCGAAATGTCTACGCTCTCCCTTAGTTTTGCCGCCGTGACCCGGATCTTTCCCTGCAGATCTTCCAGTTCTCCCGGCAGGCACAGGCCAAGATGTCTGCTGGCGATCTGTAAGTCCTTATTTTCCGGGAAATATCCCAGCACCGCAATACCAAGTTCCTCTTCCACCAGTGGCTTCAGAATCTCATAGTAAACTGCTGACATACGGTTGAAGATCACTCCCCGGATCAGATGTTCTTTATCATAAGCCAGAAATCCGGTGATCAGAGGAAGCACCGATTTTCCCATGCCTTTTGCATCCACCACCAGTATGATGGGGGTCTGCGTCACCTTTGCCAGATGATAGGAGGAGCCTTCCTCTCTTATTCCGCCCAGCCCGTCATAGAGTCCCATAACACCTTCCATGACCACAAGCTCGTCTTCCCTGCGATCTCTCAGAAACAGGCTTCTCGTGCCGTCCTCTCCGGTGAAAAAAGTGTCCAGATTTCTGGCAGAAATCCCCAGCACCTGTCTGTGGAACATGGGATCGATATAATCCGGGCCGCATTTACAGGAAGAGATATCCTCTCCGTTTTCCTTAAAAATCTGCAATAATCCACACGTGATCATAGTCTTGCCGCTGCCGCTTTTCGGGGCGGCGATCATGATGCGTCGTATCTTTTTTTCCTGTGCTCCGATCATCTCTGCACTTCTCCATTTTTCCTGTTTCCGTTTTCTTCTTCGGTCAGCAACGCTTTCTTCACTTTGTTCATAGAGCCTGTTTCTCCCTCCCTGAACGTAAATGAGCAGATCCACACCGGATTCTCCGCCTGCGGCAGATGATAGCTTCCCAGCTTCTTCACCCGGTTTACCTGCATCTGCAGGATTTCCTCGTCCTCCACAGGAAACGCTTCCAATACTTCCTGAAGCTCCGCAATCGTCTCCATGCTGATGGCATTGATCACAATGCGCATATGAGGATTTTTCCGATACAAGGTCTGTAAAATATCCATTAATCTGCCTCCACTGCCGCCGATAAAAGCATGGGTGGGCACAGGCAGTTCTTCCAGTCCCTCCGGTGCCAGTGCTTCGATGATCTCCATATTGTCCATATGGAAATGCTCTCGGTTCTTCCGAAGCAGTTCCACCGCCTCCGGTTTTCTCTCAACGGCATAGACATGCACCGTTTCCGACAATCCGGCGATTTCCACCGCCACGGATCCGGTGCCGCTGCCGATATCATAGACTACGGCTCCATCTGTCAGGTGCAGCTTGCAAACACTGACTTCCCGGACTTCTTCCTTGGTCATAGGAGTTCTGCGAAGTTTTCCCTCCGTCCCGGAAGCATCCCGTAGGAAACAGGTGTCCGCTCTGCCGTGGGTCAGGAGTTCCGGCTGTGGATGAGGATTGCGGATCAGGCAGGTATACAGACCCTCTTCGGTGACCTCCACACACTGCTCCGGCATCAGGATCCGTATATTTTCTTCCGGATAGGACAATTGATATCCCACGATCACTTCACAATCTGTCAGTCCCGTCTCCGTAAGCATCCGTCCGATCTTACGGATATCCTCACTTCCCGAGGTCAACAGGAAAGTCTTCTCATGACTCACCACAGTTGTCGGAAGATGGTTCAGCTTCTTGCCGTGCATGCTTATAATGGCGGCATCCTCATAGCTTTCTCCCACCCGGGCCGCCAGAGAAACCACCGATGAAATTCCCGGCAGGATCCTCACACTGCCTCTCAGTTGTCCTGCTGCAATCGCTTCCTGTAATTTCACATACAATTTTCTGCATCCGCTGTAGAATCCGGTATCTCCGGAAAACAGAACCGCTACCCGAAGTGTCTCCTGCTGTGCCAGTTCCTCGCTTTCCTGTAATTTTTCCAAATAGGGCAGGATCTGGGCAGCCATATAGTAGGGCTTTTTTTCTATTCTGGCAGAATAGTCTGCAATCATGCGCTCCGCCCCCAGCAGGATATCCGCAGTTTCGATTGTCTGCTGCACTTCTTTTGTCATGCAGTCTCTGCTGCCCATACCGATCCCGGCAAGGCAGATTTCCAGACTTCCCTGCTGCGAAATCTTACAATCACAGAGTTGTCCCAGTTTTCCACAGATTCCTGCAAACGAATACGAGTCTGTCCCCGGAATATTCCCGGCAGCATCCGATGTCTTCTGCGCAGGCTCAATCACATACACCGGGATTCCCAGCATTTTCGCTGCTTCCAGCTTCTCCTGGCAGCCTCCGGCCCGGCCGCTGTTTTTCGTGACCATATGGCGGATGTCGTACTGCCTTAGGATGGCAGCGTTCATCTCTGTGGAAAAAGGCCCCTGCAATGCCAGGATCTGCCGGCCTTTGATTCCCTGCTCCATGCACTGTTCCAGACTCTCTCTTCCCGGAAGGATCCGCACATGCAGGCGGTCTTTCAATCTGCCGGAAGCGCAATACACCGCCAGTTCCTTGCTTCCCGTGGTCAGCAGAATATTGCCCTCTGTATTCTCCAAAGCTTTCGCACAATCTGCATTGTTTTCAAAATATTGGACATTTGTAACAATGCCATCTGCTTCTGTAATCCCGTCGATTTTCCGTTCCAGACGCAGGTAAATGGGAAAATGTGCATCTTTTTCCAAAGATTTCAGTGTATCCACAGCTCCCCGCAGATTCTCCGTAACGACCCTGGCGTAAGGGTGGGTGGCATCCACTACAATCTCATAGCCTTCGTCATGCAGAAACTTCTGCATCTGCTCCCGGTCCATTCTGCCGCAGTGAAGGTTTACAATGGGCTGCCCGGCTGTCTGCATCGCTTTTGTGCTTTCCGTCTGTTCCCGCATTACGATTTCACCGTATTCCGTTGCCACGCATACCGTATGTGCGATTCCGGCATCAGCCAGAATCTCCGACAATCTCCGTCCTTCTGTGGTTCCCGCAAATATTACAAGCTTTTTCACTCTGCCTTTTCTCCCTTTTCTGCCTGGTAGCCTCTTCTGGTAATCAGCTTGTCCCCCAGGATCTCCGTCTCCGAATTGCCAATAAATACAGTGGTGAACATATTGACTTCCCGGTCCCTTAATTCCCGCAGCGTACAGGTCACCGCCCGGGTACCTTCTCTTCCAATATTTTCCACATAGCCACAGGGACGCTTCCCTTCTATGGTTTCCAGTAAAATATCACAGGCTCTCTGCAGATAATCTTTTCGTCTATGGCTGGAAGGATTGTAGATGGCCATGGCAAAATCTCCCACTGCTGCCGCCTGCAGTCTCTTTTCAATCTTCTCCCATGGAGTCATCAGATCACTCAGGCTGATAACGCAGAAATCATGATTTAAAGGTGCTCCCAGTACCGCCGCACCGCTGCTGGCCGCCGTGATGCCGGGAATCACAAGCAGTTCCGTCTCCGGGTGCTTTGCCCCCAGCTCGTACATCAGGGATGCCAGACCGTAGATGCCTGCATCGCCGCTGCAGATCAGTGCCACCTGATTTCCTGCTTCCGCCTCCCGGAAGCATAGCTCACAGCGCTCCGTCTCCTGCCGCATGGAAGTGGTCAGCAGCTTTTTCCCTGCAAAACGTTCTCCCAATAATTTGACATATACGGTATAACCCACAATCACATCTGCCTGCTCCAGCGCAGCGATGGCTTCTCCGGTCATCATTTCTTCCCTGCCGGGACCCATTCCTATGATATAGATTCTGTTACTCATCTGATTTTCCTCTTTCCATCATTTGCAAGCCCTCCGGATCCTCTCATGCTTCCATCACTTGTAGGTATTGTCCCAAGGATGCCTAGCTACATGAAAAAATCTTTGTTTTTTCTGACTGTCCTTCCGATTGGTCTTTACGATTACATCGATACTTTCCATGCTTTCTCGGCAATTGCCACGGTCATGCCATCCTGTGCCTGCTTAGCTCTGCAGATTCTTCCATCTGCCCCCGCCGCCTTCATGGCGGCACGTTCACACACATTGTCCACACCCACCTGTGACTTTACAAAATCGGAGCCATGAAATGTTCCGTACACCGTCTGTAATTTCTGTGCCGGATAGGTCTGAAACGGGATTCTGTACTTTTCGCTGAATTCCAGCAGACACCGTTCCTCTTTCTTTACATCAATGGAAGCCAGTGCTGCGACCTGTTCTATGGCAATGTCCTGTTCTTCCAGTATTTTTCTTAAAAAGGCTTCCAGCTTCACACTGTCCGTTCCTTTTTTACAACCCGCACCCAGAATATATTTCTTCGGCTTCAACAACAGTTCTGCTGCCTCTTTTCGAAATATTTCTTCCGTGCTGTCCGCTATTAGGACATCCACCTTTTCCACCGGAGGATATGCACACAGCCTGATCTCTGACGGAATAGTCTCGTCCACTGCCAGATGCCCTGTCTGTACGGACATGGTAATTTTCTCGCCTGCCAGTATTTTTGCCGACACCCGGGCAATCCCCTCCCGGTTGTGGATCCACAGATCATTTCTTTTGGCAAACAAATCCACCGCAAAGCTGCCATGCAGGTCTGTGGCTGTCGTGATCACAGGGACGGCTCCCAGTTCTCCGGCCAGACGGACCGCCAGTTCATTGGCTCCGCCCACATGCCCGGACAACAGCGGGATCACATACTGCCCCTGTTCATCCATGACCAGTACCGGGCTGTCATGCAGCTTGTCCGTGATCCAGGGGGCAATAGCCCGGACCGCAATACCGCAGGCACCGACGAACACCAGCGCATGATGGGCAGCCATCTGCTCACCGGCCCAGGCTGACACACTCTCCTGTACCGCTATTGTATTCCCGGTATTATCTGTCGGTACGTTACTGTCTTTGTTCGGAATCACCCCGAATGTCTGCGTTGTAACGTCCCCACTGTTTTCCGCTGTCTGCACTGTCTCTTTTCGGGAGTATTTGCTATATAGAATAATCGTCTCGTCTCCACCGCACATGCTCTTCAGAATCCGTTCCGCCATCTTCTGTCCTGTTTTCGTAAAGCTGATCACACTAATCTTCACGCTGCTCCTCCCGGTTTTCCTCTGTCTGCCGGACACTGCTTTTTGCCTGACGGAATTCTGTGGAAAAATCCGCCGCATACAGCCTCGACTTCTGATAATTTCCATGGGTGATAACATCCCCCACCAGTACCAGCGCTGTCTTAATGATGCCGTGTTCTTCCGCTACCTGTGCCAGTGTCTCCACCGTACAGATATAAGCCTCTTCCTCCGGCCAGGTTGCCTTGTAGATCAGGGCTGCGGGGGTGTTCTCCGCATAACCGCCCGCCATCAGTCTGCGGCTCAGTTCCCTCAGCATTCCCGTGCTTAAATAGATCGCCATGGAAGCCTGATGGGCTGCCAGACTTTCGATGCTCTCCTTCTGCGGCACTCCGGTCCGTCCTTCCATACGGGTGATGATCAGGGTCTGGGAGACACCGGGCAGGGTATATTCCACATTTAACGATGCCGCTGCGCCGAAGCAGGCACTGACTCCCGGACAACTCTCATAAGGGATATGTAATGCATCCAGTGCATCCATCTGCTCCCGCACCGCACCATAGATGCTTGGTTCTCCGGTGTGCAGACGCACCAGCATCTTCCCCTGTTCCTGTGCCTCCTGCATAATCTGCAGCACTTCCTCCAGGGTCAGTTTTGCGCTGTTATGGATTTCACAGTCTGTTTTGGCATATTGTAACAGCTCCGGGTTCACCAGTGATCCCGCATAGATGATGACATCCGCCTGTTGCAGCATGTGCATGCCCCGCACTGTGATCAGATCTGCTGCCCCGCTTCCTGCGCCAACAAAGTAAACCATTCCTCCGCCTCCTTACTTTTCGCCAATGCTCCGAAATCATTGGCATACATGATACATTCGATCGCAAGCTTTCCCTGCGCCCGCTTCTCCAGATAAAATAAAATACGCTCCATGGCATAATCCATGACTTCCTGTCTCCTGCCGCACTCGTCCAGAATCCGCACAGCTTCCTCTGTTGTGACACAGGACAGGAGTCTGGCAGCATCCACTGCCGCTACGCCGCATTTTACGGCAAAGGCGGTCAACAGCTCCATCCTGCAGTCGCCCTCCCGGGAATGGGTATTCATGATACCGCCCGCCACCTTGATGAGTTTCCCGATATGTCCTGCAAGAAGCAGACGCTTAAATCCCTCTTCCACCGCCATATCGATCGTCAGACCGATAAAGTTACTGCATTTTACACTTTTATCCAGATCATAGTGATAGGTGTTTTTCAAAAAATCCAGTCCGTAATTGCCGGGAGAGATCACCACGTCTTCTCTCCCCAGTGCCCGCTGCTGCCGCAGTTCCACGCGGATCGTATCCAGAATAGCCTGTGTGCTCATAGGCTCCACGACACCGCTGGTGCCCAGAATAGAAATACCGCCCACGATGCCAAGCCTTGGATTAAATGTCTTCTCTGCCAACTTTTCACCTTCCGGCACAGAGATCTCCACCGACAGGATTCCACGATAATCCAGCACCTGGCACACCTGTAATACTTCCCGTTCGATCATTTCTCTGGGGACGTGATTGATAGCTGCATTTCCCACGGGCTGATCCAGTCCCGGCTTCGTCACCCGGCCGACACCGATGCCGCCGTCGATCACGACCTGTGCCTGTTCAGGTGCATGTCCGGTTCCATTCTTCCTACCGGGTTCTTCTCTGGCTTTCCTATCCGTTATTTCCGCAAAAGAAACCTTCGCACAGATCAGCGCCCCTGTGGTAATATCGGGGTCATCCCCGCCATCCTTTTCCACGGCGCAGCTGACCTCCTGCTCCTCGCGGCAGATGTTGCGGATCTGGGCTGTGTAAGGGATACCTTTGGGTGTCTCTATGGTGATTTCTGTTTTCTCCCTTCCGGTCAGCAGCATATAGGCGGCCGCCTTGGCCGCTGCCGCTGCGCAGCTTCCTGTGGTAAATCCGTACCGCATGTCTTCTACCTCACTGTTACTATATCATGATCCGTCGTGTCAATCGCCGGGCGTAACGTTTTCCTGTTCTTTTCGCAATTCATACAACAAAGCATTGCAGATGGCCGCTGCCACGTTGCTGCCGCCTTTTCTTCCACGATTGATGATATAGGGCACATCCGTCTCCATAATCAGCTCCTTGGCAGCTTCCACATTCACGAAACCCACAGGGACCCCGATAACGAATGCCGGGCGCCAGTCCCTTTCCTGCATCAGCTCATAGATCTGTATCAACGCTGTAGGCGCATTTCCAACAGCGAAGATCACTGGTTTTTCCAGCTTCGAAGCCAATTCCATGCTGATGGCCGCCCGGGTGGTCTTCCGTTCCTTCGCCATAGCCGCCACATCCGCATCCGCCATATGGCAGTGGGCTTCCCCGCCAAAAGAAGCCAAAACCTTCTTATTGATCCCGGCCAGTGCCATATTGGTATCCGTCACAATATCCGCACCGTTTTTTATCAGGTTTTTAGCGATCTCCACCGCGTTTTCGGAATAGGTCATCGTCTCCGCATAATCAAAATCTGCGCTGGTATGGATCACCCTGCGGGTGACAGGATCCTGCTCCGCAGGCAAAGTGATGCCCCGCTCTGCCAGTTCTGCGGCAATAATTTCAAAGCTTCGCTTCTCGATTTCTTCCGGCAATACATATTCAATGCTCTTTTTTTCCATAAGTTACCTTCCCCCGAAATTCATTTTCCGTCTTCCGGCTGCTCCTATTTACTGCTTTGCAAAGAAAACGAGCTCATTCAGCAGTAATCTGCGCAAGTTCCTGTAACAGCACTTTATTCTCTTCATGTTTCTTCACCGCGATCCGATAATAGCCCTCACCCAGTCCCCGGAAATTCTCACAGTTCCGAATCAGGATACCTTTTGCAAGCAGGCTGTCATAGATGGGCTGTGTGGTATACAGCAACAGGAAATCCACTTCTCCGGACACCACCCGGATGCCAAGCTTTTCCAGTCCTTCCCACAAATATTCTCTCTCGTTTTTCACATATTCCACTGTGTCTTGCAGATATTGCTCTGACTGCTCTGCGCAGGCGATGCCCGCTCTCTGGGCAAACACCGACAGGTTCCATTCCGGTAGCTGCCTGCGTATTTTCTCCCGAAGTTCTGCGTTGCTGCATACCAGATAGCCCAGACGCACCCCTGGCATAGCAAAGCTTTTCGTAAAGGCCCGTGCCAGCAGCAGATTTTCATACTGTCCGATCTCCCCAAGCAGAAACTTTGGCTGTTCCCGGCCGGACTCGCAGAACTCTATAAAACATTCATCCACTACTACGGTGATTCCCTGCTGCCTGCAATGCTCTAACAGTTCCTGCAGATATTCTCTGCCCATCAGCTGCCCCGTGGGATTGTTGGGATTCGCTACAAACAGCATATCTGTATCCGCTGTCAGCTCCTGTAACAGCTCCCGCCCCGGACGGAATCCGGTCTCTTCCGGCAGATATACATATTTTATATGGCTGCCTGCTGCTTCCGCCACATACTCGTATCCGTAAAAGGATGGCACGGGAATCACAATATTCCGGGGCTTAAGTGCATGCACAACCGCCAGAAAAAGTTCTGATGCCCCGTTGCCAAACAGCAGATACTCCTTTGGGATTTCTCTGCCACATTCTCCGGATAACATCCGGCTCACGGCTTCCGTCAGGGCCGCCGCAGTAATATCCGGATATTCTCCCACATGCTGCACTGCTTCATGAATCGCCTGCACCGCCGCATCCGGCATCCCTAAAGGATTGCCGTTTACCGAAAAATCCAGCCGTATCTGTCTGCTGTAAATATCACCGCCATGTATGTTCTGCTGCATTTTCCTTCCTTTCCGGTTCCTGTTACCATAGGACTTTTCATGTCCTCTATCGTCTGCAAATCATCAAAAGCTTTCACACCCGGCCAAACTCTGCTTTTCACACTGCCACCGCAATCAGGATCCCCAGACACAGAATCTCACAGATCCACGCCGTCCGGTTCATCAATCGGTTCGTTCTGCGGATATCCTCCGGTTCCACTGCCCTTGTTGGATCCCCGATATAGGGCTTTTTCACGACCTTGCCAAAATAACTGGCATCTCCCGCCAGCTGGATTCCCAGCGCTCCTGCGCACACGGATTCCGTCTGGGCGGAATTGGGGCTGGCATGCTTTCTGTTGTCTCTGCGCCAGATACGCCATGCCTGCTTTCCGTTATAGCTTTTCCCGCTGATAAAAGCCGTCCCGACCATCAACAGCGCGCTGATCCTCGCCGGGAGAAAATTCATCACATCATCCAGTTTCGCTGCGGCTCTGCCGAAGTGAAGATACTTCTCATTCTTATATCCTACCATAGAATCCATGGTATTGACTGCCTTATATAAAAATCCCAACACCGGGCCTCCCAGTGCAGTATACAGCATGGGGGCAATCACACCGTCGGACGTATTTTCCGCCACGGTCTCGATGGCCGCCTTTGCCACGCCTTCCTCTGTCAGATGTTCCGTGTCCCTCCCTACGATCATGGATACCGCTTTTCTGGCTTCCTCCAGGCTCCCGGTGTTCAATTGTTTCCACACCTTGCTGCTCTCCACCTGAAGACACCTCGCCGCCAGAATCTGGTAGGTCATGACCGCTTCTATGACCACTCCCAGTCCCGGATGCATCGCATAAGCACCGAATAAAATCAGTGCCGACAGCATTCCCGTAAACAGTAAAACGACCACCACCAGAAGGTTTCCCTGTCTGCGCTCCACCCCCTCTCTCTCGGTCGAATTGCCCTGTGGATTGCCTGCTCGCAGTGTCTTTTCTGTCTTCGCTATCAGCCAGCCGATTCCCCGGATGGGATGGGGCAGAAAATAGGGATCTCCAAAGAGCTGATCCAGTAAAAATCCCGCTCCGAATGCCAGAATATGATATTTCATCAATATGTTTCTCCTTTTGTAAATTCCGACAGTGGGCGAAATTCTTTCCACTCCGGGGTTCCTCCGCCTGCCAGGAATACCAGCCTGCCGCTATAACCCTGTCCGCATTTTACCTGATAATTAAAATATTGCTCTCCCAGAAAATGACTGAGCAGTGCCATGATGGTTCCACCGTGGACGACTGCGGATACGCTTTGTATCCCGGCGTCCTGTGCTCCAATTTCATCGCTTCTTTCCAACTCCGTTTTCTCCGATCCTGTATTGTAATCACCCTGCTCAGATGCAGCACTTCTCTCCAAGATCATTTTCATGTAGTATAACATTTTTTCATATCCGGCAACGTTTCTGCGAATGAATTCCTCTCTGCTCTCGCCTTCCGGAAACGGCAGTGTACCGCCGCTGTCGATCCATCTCTGATATGCCGGATCCCCGGAAAGTTCCTGATAATTGTGTCCTTCGAATGCACCGAAATCCATCTCCGTCCACTCCGGTACAAAAATGGGAGTCTGCCCTGGATACAGGATCTGTGCTGTCTCGAGACACCGCTTCATGGGACCGGAAAACAGAAGGTCAGCAGTCGGATAGTTTCCTCCCGTCACAGCTTTTTTCAGCATTCCTATTCCTTCCGGGCTCAATGCTTCATCCGTTTTTCCAAGATAACGTCCTTCTTTATTGGAAAGAGTCGCTCCGTGCCGGATCAGGGTCAGGCGGATCTCTATTTGATTTTCTGGCCGATTCCGCATACGACTCTCACCACCTCATCTGCCTGCGCCGCCAACCCTTCCAGAATTCTGCCGGTGCATTCTCTGTAAGTTCTCTCCTCCGCTTCCATGGGGACGATGCCGTTGCCGATCTCGTCACAGATCAGAATGCAGTCCGGATATTCCTTATAGAAATTCGCTATCATTGCCTCCGGATCTGTTCCCTGTCGCAACTGCTCCCGGATATATCGGTGCAGATGATTGACGATCACCTGCGGTCCAGCCGTCTGCCGCCCTGTAGGCTGCTCTGTCTGCTTTCCAGGCATTGTTTCAACCGCGCTCTCAGTTGCCCATGTTATTTTACTATCCGATGCCAGCCTCAGTGTTCCATCCAGAACCGGCACTTCCTGCCTGTCTTCACGCTGAACGTAATGCTGCTCTACATAATGTAATTTTCCCTGAGCAAAGCCGCCAATAATTAATATCATTTCCCTCTCCCATTTCAAATGTGCTTCTGCGCCACCCTATCCGGCAATACATTTTACACTGTCAGCATCATATGTTCTGCGATTGCTGCCGCAACCACCACGCATCCTTCGCAAAACGTCACAAAATACCCCGCCGTATCTCCGGTGATGCCGCCGAACTCTTTTTTGCTGCGATAGTAATAATACGCAAAGCTAAGCAGGGCTGCTGCCACGGCGAGCCCTCCCGCCACGACAGATATCCACAGCATAAATAAAATGCAAAGGATTCCCTGTCCGTACAAAGTACTTTTTACCACCCTTTTGTGGGCTTTATCCGCAAACAGATACAGTGTCCCCTCCTGCTTTGCCGAAGGGAAACTCACCACTGCGATACCGCTTAATACTCTGGACAGGAAGCATCCGGCTCCCGTCACAGTAAGCATGCGCAGTGTCGTGATCTCCGAGAATCCTCCCAGGAAAATCAGTCCATACAGTGCAAGCATGATCACTGCAAATGCCCCGATATGAGAGTCCTTCAATATCTC
Source organism: Clostridium sp. AM34-9AC (assembly GCF_003480225.1). Classification (NCBI taxonomy): domain Bacteria; kingdom Bacillati; phylum Bacillota; class Clostridia; order Eubacteriales; family Clostridiaceae; genus Clostridium; species Clostridium sp. AM34-9AC. Next base: position 73,374 of record NZ_QUIU01000011.1, on the reverse strand, counting down.
CAGTTTCCGGTCTCTTGACTGGTAGGAATGCAGTGCATCACAGGTATCTAAAAAACCGTCCACATGAAAGCCCCCGGTGACCAAAAGCGGTATTGCCGTCCCCACCACAGCATAGCACAGGGTTCCCACCGCGAACCGGTCACAGAACCATTTCCACAGATACCACAAAGCACCGATCACCGCACCCACCCATGGAAAAAAGCAGAGGGCGTACCGCATGTCCTCGTCCTTCCACTGAAACTGTGGCATGGGGATCTTGGAATACATGGAAAACGCTATGAAAAACGATTTGATAATTCGCATGTCTGTTTCCTTTCTATCCCCCGGCTGTCCTGCCGGTTCTGTGCTTTTGCTCCTGGTGAGCCGGGTTTGATCCGCTGTGGGATCCCGGCTATAACTTCCACGACCTCGTCCGCCTCCGCGGCAAGTCGTTCGTTGATCCGCCCCAGTGCCTCGATGTATTCCATCGTAGAATCATCGTAGATCATTCCATCCTCAAATACATTATTGGTTACAATGACGAACGGATCCGCCTGTTTTCTTAATCCTTCCATACCTTGCAGAATCTTTGTGATCACCGTCTGACGATCCACAGGCTGTTCCCCGGAAAACATTTCGTTGGCGGTGAGATTTGACATACATTCCAACAATACCGCTCCTGCCGGTTCCATTTGCAAGACCGCCTGCTCCAACTCCGTAGGCTGTTCGATGGTAGTGAAGCCTTTCCCCTGTCGCAGCCTGTGATGCCTGTCCACCTTTGCCTGCATCTCCGCATCCCGGATCTGCATGGTGGCGATATAATATTTGTTCTTATCACCGGCAGCCCGCAGCAGATAATCTTCCGCATAAGCGGATTTTCCGCTGCCACTGCCGCCCAGGATCAGTGTCATCATGTTGCTTCTCCGTTCGTCTGAATGTTCAGCCCACGCCATTCGCTCACAAAATCATGCAAGCATGATTTTTGCGCCCGGATATGTTCATGGCTGAACTGTTAACGTCTATATTGTTCCACTTTGATTTCTGAGAAGGTAGCGCTCTGTCCATAAATGCTCATTGCCATATCCAGCAGTGTGAACATCATAACGGCTCCGGTTCCTTCTCCCAGTGCCATTCCCGCATGGATCACCGGAGACAGCTGCAAAGCATCTGCCAGCTTCACTGCCGCCGGTTCTTTCCCGAGATGGGAAGGAATCAGATATTCCCGCACACCGGGGAACAGCCGCTCCGCCACCAGGGCCGCTGCCATGCTGATCACGCCATCCAGCACGATGGGCACATGCCACAAAGCTCCGCCGATGCACATACCGGTCAGTCCGGCAATATCCAGCCCTCCGACTGTCTGCAATACCGTGAAGGCATCCGCATGCCACAGATCATAGGTTTCCAGGGCGGTGCGCACCACCTGTTGCTTCCGAGCCAGTCCCTGATCTGTCAGTCCCGCGCCTCTGCCGGTGACTTCCTCTGCCCCACACTGTAATAGGGCGGCTGTCACTGCACTGCTGGTGGTGGTGTTGCCGATTCCCATTTCCCCGGTGGCAAGGATACCGTATCCTTTTTCCTTACACTCCCGTACCAGTCTGGTTCCTGTGGCAATGGCACGGACGGTCTCTTCTTCCGTCATAGCCGGTTCTTTTAAGAAATTTCTTGTTCCGGAGCACACTTTGCAGTTCCATACTCCGGGGATGGATTCCTCACTATTTATCCCGATGTCCACGGGAATGGTCTCGGCACCGATGCTCTGTGCCATCCTGCAGACTGAGGAACCCTTCCTGGCCATGGACTTTGCCACCGCCAGCGTAACCTCCTGCCCGGACTGGGTCACCCCCTCCTCTACAATGCCGTTATCGGCGCAGAAGAGCAGCACACCTTTTTTACGAATATCGATCGCTTCCGTCCCTAAGATGGCTCCGATCTGTGCCGTGATGGTTTCAAAGCTGCCCATGCCGTCCAGCGGCTTTGCCAGAGTGTCCCAATGCTTTTTCACAAGCTTTCTCACTGCTTCGTCCGGCGGCGTGATCCGGATCTGCGCCAATTCCCGTACGGTATAGTTATGAAATACGGGCTTCTCTGAGCATTCCATAGATTTCCTCCATACGCAGATATTCCCGCAGGGTATCTGCCAGCTTATCGTATTGTCTTTCCTTAATAGTGCTGTAATCCTCCCAGACGCCGTCCTCCAGAGAGATGCCTTTTTCCCGGGCCAGGGTCTGTATCATACGACCGGCGATCTCCCCCTTGTCGAACAGACCGTGAATATAGGAACCATAGATTCTGCCGGTGGAGTCACTGACTACATTTTCTGTAATTTTTGTATTCCTCATGGCATCGTCTGCACAGAAAGCGCTCCGATTGCTTTCTGCACTATTTGCCGGTCTGGCTACCTTGTCCATTGTCCCCTTCGCACTGCTGCCGTCCCCGTTACAATACACTGTCTGTCCCATATGGATCTCATACCCCGTGAACTCGCATCCCGTAAGTCCGGAGAAAATACCCTCCACTGCATCCAGAGTTCCATCTGTCTGGCAGCGATGTTTCTCCTTCTGCAGCACTGTCCGTACCGGAAGCAGTTCCATGCCGCGGATCTGTCCGCCTTCCTCTACACTGTCCGGATCCGCGATCTCACAGCCTAACATCTGATAGCCTCCGCAGATTCCGAAAATGGGAACTTTTCCCGCAGCCCGTTTTACCGCTGCCTCCAGTCCGTTCTGCCGCATCCATTTCAGATCTCCCATGGTATTTTTACTGCCGGGGAGAAATATCAGATCCGGCGTTCCCAGCTCTCTTACATTCGTCACATACCGGACACTGACCTCCGGCATCTGCTCAAACACATCAAAATCCGTAAAATTTGAAATTCTGGGATAGTGGATCACAGCCAGATCGATCTTCCCCACATGTTTTGCATCGAAACGGTCCGTCAGACTGTCCTCATCTTCCAGCGTAAGTTCCATATAAGGTACCGTTCCCAGCACCGGCACCTGCCCCCGTTCGGTTAACATCTGAATGCCGGGGTCTAAAATCGTGCTGTCTCCACGGAATTTGTTGATGATCAATCCCTTTACCCGTTCCCGTTCCTCTTCGGTCAGCAGCATCAGGGTTCCCAAAAGCTGTGCGAACACGCCGCCTCTGTCAATGTCTCCCACTAAAAGTACCGGTGCATCCACCATTGCCGCCATTCCCATATTTACGATGTCATTCTGTTTCAGATTGATCTCCGCCGGACTTCCGGCGCCCTCGATGACAATGATATCCGCATAAGTCTCCAGCTTGCGGAAGGCTGCCTTGATATCCGGGATCAGTTCTGTCTTATGGGCAAAATAGTCTCTGGCGGACAGATTTCCCCGTACCTCCCCGTTCACGATGACCTGGGAGCCGGTATGACTGGTAGGCTTTAATAAAATAGGATTCATGCATACCAGCGGTTCGATCCCTGCCGCTTCCGCCTGCATCACCTGTGCCCTGCCCATTTCCAGTCCTTCTTTCGTAATATAGGAATTGAGTGCCATATTCTGTGATTTAAAAGGGGCGACCCGATAACCGTCCTGCCGGAAGATCCGGCATAGGCCCGCCACCAGGAGACTTTTCCCGGCACCGGACATGGTGCCCTGTATCATAATAACTTTTGCCATCGTTTTCTCCATCCCACAGATGCCACCGACATCCCGGGAATTTCGTTTCTCTGTTTTCTAACACCCACGCTGTTGCTCCGGGCTTTCTGACTTTTCTATCTGCTTCCCCAGCTGTTCTGCGTACTCTAAAAGCTCTCTCTGATAAGTCTCCAGACTGCCGAAATTCTCCCGACAGCAGATAACGCGGTTACACTTTTCCAACTGTTTCTTCGCTGCCTGTATTTTTTCCTGTGCCACCGGCTCAAAAGGATGCTCTGCGATCACCTCGGCCGCCAGTGCCTTCGCCACGGGATAATCCAGATCATTTTCATGCAGGATCCCGGTGACAAAGGGGATCCCCGCTCTCTGCAGACGCCGGTAAATTTTCCGTCCGCTTCCGGCTCCGGCGATCACGAAGACCTGCGGTGTTCCTTCCGGCGCCGCCAGCTCCATATCACTGCTGCCCTCATCATAGCTTCCCATCCGGATGCCATAGAGTTCGGTGATATAGCCGGCTGTCATGACTTCCTCCGGCGTTCCGATCCGGTCCACCGCCCTGCCGTTCACACACAGGATTCTATCGGAGATCTTCTCCGCCAGTTCCAACTCATGCAAGGACAGGATCACCGTAAGTTCTCTCTCCCTGCACAGCTTTTGCAGGATTGATAAAAATTCCAGTTTATGCCGCACATCCAGGTAAGAAGTCGGCTCGTCCAGGATCAATATCTCCGGCTCCTGACAAATGGCTCTTGCCAACATCACCCGCTGTCTCTGCCCGTCACTGATCCGGTCAAACAAAGAATCCCCAATCTCTGCCACCTGCACCAGTTCCATGGCGTTTTGCACCGCTGCATGATCTTCTGCCCGCAGCACGCCGAAACGCCCTGTGTAGGGGTATCTTCCGGTGGCCACCACATCCTCGCAGGTCATCAGTTCCCCCCGCAGGCGTTTTGTCATTACCACTGCCATTTTTTTTGACAGTTCTGCCCCGGTGAGCGACTTCATATCTTCTCCGTCCAACCGCACCGTTCCCGCGATCAGGGACAGCTGTCTCGCAATACTTTTTAAGATCGTCGATTTTCCGGCACCGTTAGGTCCCAGTAACGTCAGGATCTCTCCCTTCCTGAGTGCGATCTCCACTTCTTCGATCAGAGGCTTTCCATCGTAACCCACGCTTATTTTTTCCGTTGTAATATAATAAGGCTTCTGCGTCTTCATAGATAAGTTATCCACGCTCCCGTCTGCTTTTGGATACCATGATCCACAATACCACCGGTGCTCCGAAGATTGCCGTCACTGTGCTGATACCAAGCTCTGTGGGTGCCATCCAGGTTCTTGCCAACAGATCACAGAACAGGCAGAACACACTGCCTCCTAAGAAACATGCCGGTATCATGAGTAACGGTTTTGTGGTGCCGAATAATTTCCGGATCAGCTGCGGCACGGCGATCCCCACAAAAGAGATGGGTCCGGCAAATGCCACGATGCATGCCGAAAGTACGCTGGACAACACCACCAGCAGAATCCGCAATGTCCGGATGTTCACTCCCAGATTCTGTGCATACGTCTCACCCAACTGGTAGGCTTCCAGCGGCTTTGCTAACAGGATCACCATAAGGAAAGTCACTGCCACCACGATACTCATCACTTTCACATTGTCCCAGGTCATTCCGGAAAAGCTTCCTCGCGACCAGTTGTGGAGATTCACGATATCCGCGTCCTCCGCAAAAGTCACCACCAGTTCCGTAATGGCAGAACAGATGTAACCGATCATCACGCCGCTGACCACCAGCATGGACATGCTGTCTACCTTTCTCGCCATGAGAAGTACGAATCCCATGGACAACATAGCTCCTAAAAATGCCGCCAGGATCAATAGTCCGGAGCTGACACGGACCGTATTCCCCAGCAAAAATACCATCACCAGTGCCACTACCATCTTCGCCCCGGAAGAAATTCCCAGCACGAAGGGTCCGGCTATGGGATTGTGGAAAAAGGTCTGCAACAGATACCCGGCAAGTGCCAACGCTCCGCCCAGGATCCCCGCCGCCAGTGTCCGGGGAAGACGGATCTCCCACAGAATCCTCGCATTCATGCCTTCTTTGGTTCTTCCCGTAGTCAGTATTTCTGTCAATGGGATCTTCACCGTTCCGATCCCTATATTGCAAAGCAACAGCACGAGAATGCCTGCCGTCAATAGAACAAACGCTATGAGATATCTGATTTTCCTGCGCTGCTGCATGTTTTTCTCCTTCTTTTCCTATTCGTATACCAATCGTATTCTAATCTCATTCTAAGACTCTTATACTTACGCTGTGTTTCTAGGTCCTTCATCTTACTGTAAGAGAAACAGATAACGCAACTTAGCGGTATCATCGTCCGTCAACACCGTATGCATATCCTGCAATAAATACCCGATCGCCATGGACTGCTGGTACATATCGTTGGTGGTGCAATAGACCTGCCCCTCCTGTACCGCCTTGAAGTCTTTTAGAATATTGCATTTGCCGATCAGTTCGTCCAACGTGGTCACGCCACCGTCGATCGAGCTGTTGTAGATCAGAATGTCTGCATCCTTCCCCCCGGCATAGAAATCTTCGACCTGCATGTTCAGTGTGGAGCGTCCGCTTCCGCTGTCCTCAAGATCCTCAAAAATGTATCTTCCTCCTGCCAGTTCGATCAGCTTCGGAATATAATCCGTACTCTGCCGTACCTGGATCAGTCCATTGGAAGTCACATAGAAAAATGCTATGGTCTTCCCTGTTTTTTCCCCGCTTTCTACTTTTTCCAGAATCTCTGTCTGCTCCGCAAAGGCTTCTTCTGCCTCCGCTTCCTTTCCGGTCAGGGCTCCGAAAAATTTGACCCATTCCACTTTTCCCAAAGGATGCTGTTCATAGCTGGAATATTCGATCATCACCGGAATATCAAAGCTTTGAAGCATTTCCACCACCTCCGGCGAGTGCGTGATCATCCGGTTCTCGATCGCCAGATCACAGCCTTCAGACACCAGTAATTCATAATCCGGTTTACTGTATTTTCCGGCATAGATCATATCCCCTGCCGCCATGGCATCCTTTGCTGTCTGAATGTACCAGTTCTCCTGCTTCTGTCCGGAGAACCGGATCTGATCCACAGCATCCACGGATGCGAACATATCCATCACCCCGGATGCCACCAGATATATATTTTGAAGTGGTTCCTGCAAGATACTGACGTCCTCATCCAGTCCCCTTGGCACCGGCTGTCCCTCCGGCACTAACAGATACTGTTTACTGTCGGGAAGCGTTGTCAGCATCTTATAACCATCTTCGTAATAGTCCACAGCGAAATTTTCCGCATATTGCAGCTCCATGCTGCCTGTTTTTACTAATTCTGTCTGTTCTTCCTGCGTGGCCTCTGCTGCCTGGGTAACCTCCGATGGTGCTTCCGACGATGTCTCCGTAGAAGCAGAAGAAGGACTGCCGCAGCCACTAAGCCCCAGCAGTCCCATAAGAAGCAGAACATAGATCCATTTTCTTCTATTTCTTCCTGACCTCAAAGTTTTCATGCCTTTCATAGCCTGCAATATTTGAGCCGCAGGCACCAATGTGTATTACTTGCCGCTCTCTGCACTCTCAAGTGTCTCAGAGTGGAAAGTTACGGTGTATTCCACCTCATGAGGTGTACTCATTGCCACGGTATCACCGATCATGGTAAGGGGTACATCCAGTGCTTCCACCGGCACTTCAAATACGGAATTGCCCTCCGTATTTACCGGCAGATATTTTTCACTGTTTACCAACATATAATCATAGTTCGGGCTGCTCCATTCCAGAATCGCCGTTGCCGCTCCGTCAGCTATCGCAAGCTGTGCGGGGGACTGGATGCTTGCTCTGCCGCTTCCGCCCTCCATGGTCAGTTCGATGGTGTAGCTGCCGTCTTCTACAGTGCTCAGATCAAAAGTGTCTGCGGTGCCCTCCGCTACCGGATCAGATACCTTTACTTTATGATCGTACCATTTTCCCTTGGTACCGATCAGTGCCAGATCGAATTCCTCTCCGATCACGGGTACAGGAACATCGAAGCCGTAGACTTCTTCCGTCATGCCGTCACTGTAAGTTACGGTATCCGTGGTGGGTTCAAGCAGCACTGCACCATCTTTGGCTGCATCTTCCGCCAGACCCGGATAGAGATTCAGAATCTTCTTGGAACCTAAGGAAATGTGAATGGTCATAACACCATCCTTTACCATCAGGGTTCCCTTGCCGTCACAGGCTTCACTGACATGGAACATGGAGCTGTCCGTGGAAAATTCAGCGGTGTAGACACCATCAGGAAGCTGTGCCTTGTCCTGCGCAGTCTCTGTGCTGACAGTTTCCGCCGTTTCCGTGCTCTCTGTCGGTGTTACGGTACTTTCCTGTGCGGCAAATGTGCTTTCTGCAGATGTTGCATCCGCTGCCTGACCTGCTCCACAGCCGCCAAGCAGCAGACAGGCACTCAGTCCGCCCACGATTATGATTTTATTCATTAATGTCTTTGCTTTCATTACTGATTTTAATCCTTATTTTATTTGTAATCTTGATTCTTATTTATTTCTCAGCCATTGCTGCTGCGGTATGTGCCACATACAGATCCTGGATAGCCTTGATCCCGCCAAGACCTGCGATCTGGGTATCCACGCTGTCGAACTTACCGGAAGCATTGAACTGGCTTAACCAGGAATCCTCATCCTCGCCTGCCATATCGTTGTTGGCATGGTCACCTGCTACTACCATCAGGGGACGAAGAACCACTTTGGTGTAACCTGCTTCCGCAACAGCCTTGATGACTTCTTCGCAGGCGGTCTCTTCCGGCTCACCTTCTACAGTTCCGATGAATACGTTAGCATAACCGAGGTCGTTCATCTGGGTCTGCATCTGGCTGTAAGACACCTTTGCGGTGTGGGAAGTTCCGTGACCCATGAATACGAATGCCACGCCATCTTCCTTTGCAGCATCCAGGCTGTCATACCCAGCGGTCTTCACTGCTTCTGCAGTCAGATCTTCCGCTACTGCTTTCTTATCTGCATTGACAACGGTTGCATCGTCTCCCACTTCACCTAACAGGGGCTCAGCGACTTTTACAGATGCAAACTGATCCTTATACGCTTCTACAGCTTCCATCAGCTCGTCATACTCTGCGCCATGCATCAGATGCGTGGGCTGTACTACCAGGTTCTTAACACCGTTTGCCACAGCGCGGTCCAGTGCCTGATCCATGTTGTCGATATGCTCATCATCTCTTGCCTGTATATGGTTGATGATAATCTGTGCGGTAAATGCTCTTCTTACAGACCAGTCGGGATTGGCTGCTGCGATCGCATCCTCGATACCCTTGATATCAGCCACACGGCTGTCGTTAAAGGAAGTGCCGAAGCTTACTACCAGAATCTCGTTCTCACCGATCTCATCCTGATTACGGGGATCATCCTTGGAAGCATCTCCGGTATCTCTGCCGAAATAATCGGGATCTGCATTTTCTCCCTCTACCAGTTCCTTCTGTGCGTCGGTCAGTGCATCCCATGCTGCCTTGGCATCTGCACACTGTTTATCGGTATTCTCAGTTCTCTCCTGCACATAGATGGCATCGATCATTGCTGCTACTTCATCGGCTGCTGCCTGATCTGCATCTTCGGTGCTTTCGGTAGCTGCTGTTTCCGCTGCCTGGGTGGTCTGAGCCTCAGTGCTTACCTGTGCAGTGCTCTCTACGGTCTCCTGGGTATTTCCGCATCCGGTGATGCATACAGCGCCCAGTACGGTTGCCAGTACTACTGCTACGATTCTTCTTTTCATGTTTCCTCCTCTGACAGGTTTTCTGTCTCTTTTGATTTTGGGGCTTGCCCCGGTATTCTTAAATATGTAAGTCAGAAACATGTTTTTCGCAACAAAAACAAAAACCCTTTCCTGTATCAGGTAAAGGGTTTGTACACATAAGAAACGAATGCAAAAAGCTTCTGTCGCTTCTGCATTCCACACGTACAACCAGTTACTCGTGGCTTTGAAACAAATGTTTCTGTACAGCATTCAGGCAGGTCTCCCGGCTTGAAGATCATTGCATCCGCCATCTTCCCGGTCTCCCAGTGATCTATCGGCTTCAGCTCCCTAATTACGGTGACGAGTTCGTGCAGGACTTACACCTGCTTCCCTTTTCACCGGAGCCAGCTACTTACGTGGCTGCTCCGGCACCTGAATACTCCATATTCAATTGTGGCTACTATATCACAGATTTTCTGAAATTGCAATGTCAATCAGTCATCTGTTCCACCGGCTGTCGGGATCAGTATACCTGAAAATTAGAGATTGGCGTCATTCCGGGCATAATTCAGGATCATTTCCTTTAAAAGCAGCAGATCACCTGTATAATCCTTGTTGTCCGTTGCTCCCCAGATAAAACCACCTGCGTAATGGGTACACGCTGCCATCATGGTATGCACCGTCACACGCATGAACTGTTCCTCCGGAATATCCGTGCGGAAGGTCTTGTCCTCTTTTGCCTTCGCATACATCATATGAAGTCTTGTGTTGACGGAATTCAGGGATGCGTGGAAATTCGCCAGTTCCTCCTGCCGCACCGTCTGGTGTGTTATATAATTGTTGAAGTTGTCATTATACTGCAGCAGATCCTTATGGTTCTGATACATGCCGATATAACTGTCCAGCGTAAAAATAAATCTTCCGATGGCCGGAATATCGTGTATCGAAGAGATTGGCCTCGTCTCATCCAGCTTGTCCAGATAAGCCTTCCATTTCGATGCGCAGACCGCAATAGCCAGCTCCGTCTTATTGTTGTAACAGCGGAACAATGTGGCACGTCCCACACCGGCTTCCTTTGCGACTTCATCCATACTGACCGCTTCGATTTTCTTTTCCACAAAAAGCCGGAATGCCGTATCAATGATCCGCTGGTTGCGCTCCTGCTCTTTCTCCATCTGTTTCTCAGATTTTCCCATTTTTCTCTTCCTTTTTCATACATTCTTACTGTTCATTTTATACCACGCCATACAGACTTACTACTGGCAATATCAATCACTCCCATAAAGTGCCTCCGTAAATTATTCTTTCTGTATCGGTCACTCTATCAGTCACCCCAACGGTCACCTTCTTTGTTTTATGAACAACTCTCACGATTTATACTAATTATCATCAGCTAAGCGATATCTTCTATTATTTGTTGTGCCTTCATATTCAAGCCCTGACATTTCTTTCAGTATAGCTCTTGTACGGGCAGGGCTTAATCCAATAGCTTGTGCGATATCCGTTGTCTTAGACAATCCATTTTCCTTCAAATACTTTCTAATCAACTGATAATTCTCTTCTGTTTTTCTATGTTTATTTTGTTCGCTTGTTTTGTTCGCTTGTTTTGTTCGCTTGTTTTGTTCGCTTGTTTTGTTCGCTTGTTTCTTAAATTCAAGCGATAAACGAGTCCTGTCAGGATTATAACTTTCTTCCACCACAGGCATTGGCCAGCCTTCATTCTCCCAAACCTGATAAATATCTGGAATACCACTACCGGCTCTTTCACCAATACCAATCATATTAAACATCTTCATTAGTGTTTTATTTCTAGGATCTGAAATACCACCACGAAGCATCTGCTTTTTACCAGTGCGAATGCTACCAGGATTCTCGATAACCAACTTGTCATCTTCCTTCTTAATCACTACACCGCAAGGCAAGAAATAATCTGTATTAACCAAACAATTAACTAAAGCCTCCCGAACTGCCTTATGAACTGGAGTATCATCCACCCTCGTAATACCTTCAAGCTTAAAAGGCTTCTTAATATCCTTTGCAATTTTGCTATTTACTCTAAAGAAGAAATCAAATACATTACCGCTCCAATCACCGGAGCTAGACTGCAAGCGATCTGTCCAACGTATTGTTGGGTCCAGCATCTCTCTATAATCTAGGAAATACTCTGGAAATTCTCTTACGATATGATATTCTTCACCGAACATAAGCAACCCAGCTGTAGTAGGATGTAATTTACCATCCTCACCAAATCCTGCTGCACCTATTCTCTCTAAATACTCATCATCTGGTAAATTATTAAATACGTGCTCTGGACGATAGCTCTTATGATGATTTCTGAATCCCTTCAAGGACTCTGTATCAATTGCAGAAATATCAAACTGTTCTACAATCTTCATATCCTCTGTCTCATCCGCAGCATCACGGAGCATACCTTTAATTTCTGCCTTTGAGCAATGATAGTCGCCTTCCCAATCTCTACGATAGCAGCCACCAAATAAATCGTTATTAATATAAACAGGCTTCTGATCACGTTTAGCTCTTGGTACATAAATAACCAGAATGGTATCGCCATTAACCTCGTAGGACTCCACATTTTTATCCGATAGCAAATTAATGCTTACCTTCTTAGTATCATGAATTGTATTCCAAAAGTTTCTCTTAAGTTTATCCGCATTCTTAAGTCCAGTAGTATACCAAGTTCCATCCTGCCGCTCTCCAACGCCAAGAATAATAACACCACCATTAGAATTGGCAAATGAGGAATACGACTCCCATAATGCTATAGGCAATCCACCTTCTGCCTTTTTCACTTCTCGGCAGTTATCTTCTTTATATTTATCAAAGTTCGATAAATCAAACAAATCTGACATATGAGATTCTCAGCTCCTTTCCTCCATATACATAAACGAATTCTCAAAAATTATCAATTCAATTTTTCAGCCCATTCTGCTTCCTTGAAGCCAACAAGCACAGTATCTCCATTTACAACAAGTGGACGCTTTACCAACATTCCATTTGTAGCAAGTAACTGAATCTGTTCCTCTTCACTCATTGTAGGCAGCTTGTCCTTAAGCTGCATTTCTTTATAAAGAAGCCCGCTAGTATTAAAGAACTTCTTAAGGGTCAGTCCACTCTTCCCATACCATTCCTTTAATTCGTCATAAGTAGGATTCACCTCTACAATATGGCGCTCAGTATATTTTATATTATGCTCATCCAGCCATTTTTTAGCCTTTTGACAGGTTGAACATTTGGGGTAACATATAAATAACATTTGTGATTGCTCCTTATCTTCATTTTCCATTGGCATAACTTGGCTAATATCTATATCTAGTGTATTAACAGTATACACTTTTGAACCTGTAATATCATAAACTCTTGTTTTCGCATCAACATCAAAAAGCAACACATTTGTACCAGTTGCTGATACTGCACTTTTAAACTTAATTCCATCAAAACCAAGTCTTTTAATATATTCACAGAGAAATTGTGTCGGTGCATACTCTATTTGATCTCCAAAATTAGGCTTAGAAAACTCTTCAGAAATTCTATGTAAGTCCGCAACTATAGAATACTCATCCTCCTTTATTTTTTCGGGCGAATATGTAAAATCAAATATCTTAGCATCTCTGATGATTTCTATAGTGGCTATGTTATACATTTTCTGCATCTGTGGCCGCATTTCCAATATTGCCGTTTTAATATCTTTTGCAGTATATAAATAGCTTATTCCTTTTGGATTAGCTCTCCCCTCTTTTGCATAAGCATTCGGCGGAGCATCAGAATTACTTTTATCAAAACCATAGAAGTCCTTTTTATTATTCAACAGATTATCTATTTTTTCTGTAATTCTTCTCCTCTTTTCCTCATCACCACATAGGTAAATGGACGCAATATTCATTGCTGATTCATTAAAAATGTCAGTAGCATCAAATTCTAAATTAGAAAACTCATCCTTCATTATCTCAGAAAGAGCTATTACCATATCATTTTTAAAGAAATCTTGTTCGGTATAATCTCGTGCACGATACAAAATATCACCTTTTGATATAGTACACGTTGCTTTTTCTGCGATATCAGATATCTTTTTTAGCAATTCACTTTCTGGAAAAAATCTGTTTTTTGTCTTTACTTCTTCTGCAAAACTTTCCCATAACTTTTGCGTATTGTAATCAATATACATCAATAGGATAAACAGCATAATAAACCAATACGTTGTTTCATCATCAAAATCCTTAAACGCTTCGATATTTTTATATTTGGATGCAAATTCTATCATTTCTTCTTTCGTAACAGATGCTTGTTCACTTATTGAATCATTTTTTGTTTTATTAATACTTTTCATTTTAAGCTAGTCTCCTACAATCCGAATTAGACTATCAATTACTATCGTGATGAAAAAATTTTTAATATTGTTTCATCATCATTTTCCATTGTTTCATCGGAATAATAACAAAAACTGATACTCTCATCGTTACTAAAATTGGTATATAAGGATGGTCTTAACAGTTTGGTTTTATCAGCATTAAATTCGCTTCTATGCCCATTATTAGGATTTCTTCGAACTTTAATTACAATATATTTTACTTGGATCCTTCGAATCACTCTTACTCAAATCAAAGTGTGTTTCTGCAATGGTATTCAGTTGCTTAGCAATATCCGAAAAAGGCTTATTCAAATCTAATGTCCTGACCGAAATCTGGTTACCATGCATTTGATACACATTATCCGGTTGAATTTCCTCATCCGTTTTCGCATACAGCAGCATTCCGGAAACCTTGTGATCTTCATCTCCAAATTCATAATCGCGATTCTTCACATACGTGAATATTTGGTACATATTGTTCGAATGGAGCGTGTGTTTTTCATACTGCGTTTGAGTTGTGTGACTATAATATTTCGCATCAATAATCAGTACGGTATTATCTTTTTGCAGATGAATATCACTCTGCATTACCGGCAGCATCGTTCTGATTCCATCGTCCACAGACCAAGGTATCTGAGATGCACTGACTGACAGCTCAGGAAAATGCTTACTGTAATATTCAAGAATAAATTTCTCGTACAGCCTACACATACGTTGCTCATCCACAAAGGATGCAAGCCTATACTCTCCAGCATCTGTTGTAATAAGCATACCCTCAATTATCAGCTGACAAATGCTTATAAGCATCCGGTAGGTCTGATTGTTTCTCTGAAATCTGATGGATGACCATCGTATGGAGGTTGGTTCAATTAGATCAACGTTAGAAAAGAATAACATCTTCTTTTTCAGATCATCCCTGTACTCCGCCTTAACCTTTGCATTTCGCAGTAACAACATAACCGCCGTCTTGATTATTTGATTAAGAAGATTATTCTCAGACAACTCATCATAATCACATGTCAGTAGCTGCTTACGTGCCAGTCGATTCTTAATTGTTCCCGGCAGGTTAATCTTCCCGCGCATTACCGGAAGCTCCTCCTGACGGTTTATGTACTCCCGGTAGAGACCTTGTTTCAGCTGAATTCCAATTCCCTTCGCGAGAATCGCAGCCAATAGATCATACATCTCATCAAACGATTCAGCTGCTACATCACCATAGTTTTCCTGATTCAATGTTTGAAAAGCATAGGACAGCATATAATATATATTTTTGATGAATATGCTCTTATCTTTCGTCATTGAAATACACCGTGCAAGATATTCTCCCACCGCTGTAACTTTGAACTTTCGTCAAACCAGTATTCACTGAGCATCGGTAAAATATCAAAATCAACAACGTCCTTCATCCATTCTTCTGCGCAGTCATTCGCATTACAGAAATAGCTATGCCCTATGCAGAAGCCTTTACCCAGAGCCTTATCCTGAGCTATTTCCTTGTTGAGTTCCTTAATACGCTCAATGAGAGTGTTGAATGTTTCATTTGCAAAGCTATTCTGATAATTGATAAATCCTTCCGAATCAAAGCCTGGTTCCATATCGAAAAAGCTGAATCTACGTCTTAATGCATAATCAATCATTGCCAGACTTCGGTCTGCGGTATTCATCATTCCGATAATATGTAATCTCTTAGGTACTGAAAAGCTCAGGCCATTATAAGCCAGCGTTGCTTTTTTATCTCGATAGTCTGCCTCTATCAGCATCAGCAGTTCTCCGAAAATCTTGCTCATGTTTCCACGGTTGATCTCATCTATGATGAAGAAATAGTCTTTATCTGGATGGTTTGCAGCCTTCTGACAAAAGCGATAGAAAATACCATATTTTAGCTCAAATCCATTTTCCACAGGCTTATAGCCCATCATGAAATCTTCGTAAGAGTAATTCTGATGAAACTGAACAAATTCGATACGATCGTCATCTACTTCGCCCATCACCGAATAGGCTAATCTTTTTGCTGCAAATGTCTTTCCAACTCCTGGCGCTCCTTGCAGAATAATGTTCTTTTTCTTTTTCAGAACCGCTGCAAGCCTATCGTATTTGGCTTCTGTCATATAGACTTCTCTTAAAAAATCTGTTTTCGTATATTCGGTATTGCCTTTCCCTGAAGGAGCCGGATTTTCCTCTCGGATCATGTCGATGATAAAATCATATTCTCCGCGTGTAAGCTTAAACAAGCTGCCCTGTGTCATAGAGAAATATTCCATTTTCTCAAGCTCTGAGCATTCTTTCAACGTCGAAAAATCAATAGGAGAGGAAAGGCCTTCTACTTTCTCAAAATAGATTTTCTGCCCATCTTGCTCCGCACTAACGCGCAGAATTGCAACGATCTGCTTTACTGGTGTCGATTCATAACCAATTACCATATCGCCAGCCTTAGCATCTAAAAAGTTCTGAAAAATCCTTCGTTTATTTCCATTATCGTTATAAAGGGTATAGTCCTGAACCTCACCAATTGGCATACTGGACATACTCCATATTTTAGGATTTGCATTTAGAAACCAGTAGTGCAACCCTGATGCATCGTTCTTCAGAAGTTCTTCTTTTGTAATGTTGAAATATGGTTTTAAGATGTAGTCTTCAAAGAGCTGCGTTTCACTTTTGGGAACAACAATGCAAGTCGAGTTTTCGTTTGGCGTCCACCACTTTTTATTTCCAGAATAGGCACTTGTATCACGAGACTCCGTAATAACCGTATAGCTTCTCTCATACCAGCCATCCTGCTTTTCTGGATTTTCATTTACTTCATCCGAATCAATACGTCCTAAAAGCCGTATGCTGTTTCCGCGGCACAAATAGAAGAAATCGCCTTTCTTCATTGTAGCCATAAAATCTTCGCCCTGAGATACTTTTGATTTACCCTTTGCAGCTGTATCCTTATGTACCACAATTACTTGTCTTTTTTCAAATGCTGCTGCCTCTACATCAGAAATACAGTCATTACCATGGCTTATCTTCCAGAAATTAGGCTCTAAATTTGCATACAAATTCACCTTAGACAAATCAACTCGTCCAAGAGCTTCTGCAAGCTCATCTCTAAGCTTCCAAACATAAGATCCTTCTTCATCCTTCTTGGCAGCCTTGCCAACATAAAGAACTGACCACCATTTACTTTCATCGTTGTCCCGCGACATTATTGGGCAGTTTGTTTTATTTACAATCCTTCTGGCCAACGCTGATGATCCTGAATTATAGAAATTCTTACTTTCCCCATATTTTATCGCAAGTTGAGTACAGGTAGCCTTCCCTCCATAATCAAGAATGCGCTTCATTATTTCAAGGCTACTGTCTGTAAATATATCCGCATCATTAAGCAATACTTCCCAATCATCGACTGATAATGCAGGAGTATAATCTGTCGGCCACCATTCATCTGATGTCGGTGCAGATTCATCTTTATTCAGGTATCGACTTATAAAGAATCCAACATCAATTGTCAGTGTTTTTAATTCTGGATCTGGATAGCATGTTCCCGTTATTTGTGATGCAAGCATATTTTTGAGTTCTTCATCTTGATTCAACTCGTCACAGATTTCATTATAAAAAGCAAAGAAATTACGAATGTTATCTGCATACGCGCCCTTTTTGAACGTATAATCACTTTCCAGCTCATTGGAAACTGCCTTGATCTCTGTAAGTTTATAAATGTAATACTTATCCGGATAACGCAACCATAAATAGGTGCATATCGCATTCTCATACTGATAATGCTGTGCCGCGCCATTGCCATATCTTTCAAGAAGGCTATTCGATTTCTGCTTGAAGGAGTCGATACGTTCATACACATCTTTGCCTTCATCAAAGAGCTCGATGAACATTGCTCTGACTTCTTCCTGTGCTATCTCCGCAAACTTGATAATCATTTTGGCCGGAAAGTTATTTACTGAAGCCAGCAGATTGCCTGTCTGCGACAATGCCTTTGTAAGCATTGCCGCAAAATCATCCGCATTAACATCCCAGTTCACCTGAAAGCATTTCACAGCTTCCCACTTATATTTTTCGTCCGGCCACTGTGTCTGTATAAATCGTTTCTTGTATTCAACAAGCGCTGACTTTAGTCGCATTTTATTGAACATTACAAATCACCACCTTATCATTTTGCATTACGAAGACTCTTGTATATCTCATCTGAGAAAATACCAAGAACCTGCCGCTTCATCTCATCATTGGAGAGAAGCATGGAGAAAAAGTCCTGATTCTGTGACAATCCCTCAATCAAAGCGTCATCAATATCATCAAAATAGGAAAACTCAAAATCCTGCTGCGTATTATTACGTGCGCTGGTCTTCAGTTTGTCTGACTTCATCAGAATATCTCGAATCTGCAGCATGGCTTTGACCACCACATCGTTGTCATAATTCTTACCGGTACGGCTGTTAATTTCATCGATGATCTCAGATAGTCTCTTTTCCTTGTCTTCTGTCAACCCAAAATGCTCTGCTGTTGGAAGCTTCATAACCGGATCGGCAACGAGATCAGCCGACTTATGCTCTTCGCCCTTCTTCTGTACGAAATTAGTAGCCTTAATCTTTCCATCCAGATTAAAACCGCCGCCTGGATGTTTGATGTTAATATAAGCCAGCAGATAAGACACAAAGTTATATTTCTTATGTAAATCAGTATCTTCAAAGCTGGACACCTGCAGCAGAAATTCATAGAAGCGGACAAAACTTCTCATATCAGCTACGCACTGGCGCTGCGTATTGTATTCATAATGTTCAATCAGCTTCTTGCTCTTCTGAAGGAAAAAGGTTAATCGCTGTTTCTGCTTACCATTCACTTTGTCGGCATACAGGATATCGTTAGCTGCTTCGATATCCGCAGGATCTAATATGCCATAAGCATCAATCTTAGCTTCCAGATCATATACCGCACTCGGTGTTACAGAATTGGCCAGTAATGTCGTCGTATAATATGGTGCGAAAGCAGACTTGATATCTTCATAGCTATTTACAAAATCCAGCACGAACGTCTTTTTATCATAAGGTGCACAGATACGGTTTAACCGGGATAATGTCTGTACCGCATTAACACCTTTCAGTTTTTTCAGAACATACATGGCACAGAGTTTCGGCTGGTCAAATCCGGTCTGATATTTATTTGCTACCAGGAGAACCTGATATTTATCCGTATCAAATTCCTTTGTAAGACGATCCTCCGGAAATCCATTCAAAGAGCTTTCCGTATACTCCTGCTCATCATCCGGAAGCTTTACTTTTCCAGAGAAAGCCACCAATGCATGAATGCCCTCGTATCCTTTCTTCGCAATGTAATCTTCAAATGCCTGACGATACTTCACTGCACTCTGGCGAGAAGCGGTAATCACCATTGCCTTAGCCTGACCGCCTAATTCCTGCATGACCGTGGTGCGGAAATGTTCTACAATCACTTCCACACGCTGCGCAATATTGGTATCATGCAATTCTATGAAACGTGCGATCTGGCGTTTCGCATCATTGGTTTTACAGCGCGGATCATCCTCAATTTCTTTGTTAATCTGATAGAAAGTTGAATACTCCGTATAATTCTGCAGTACATCCAGGATAAATCCCTCTTCAATGGCCTGCTTCATGGAATATACATGAAATGCTTCCTTCTGGCCCTTTGTGTTCTGATGTCCAAAAAGCTGAATAGTGGTAGGCTTCGGTGTTGCTGTAAAAGCAAACATTGATACATTGGCCTGCTTACCATTCCGCTTGATTTCGCTGGAAATCATATCTTCCACATCCGCTTCCGTATCTTCTCCGGATCCAAGCGTCATCGTGATGGCAGCCATATCTTTACCGGCTGTCGAAGAATGCGCCTCGTCAATGATGACGGCAAACCGCTTGTTCTTCAAATTAGCTACACTATCAACGATATATGGGAATTTCTGAATCGTTGTTGCAATAATCTTTGTATTGCCATTCAACGCAATCGCCAGGTCCGCGGACACACACTTATCATCCATCACACGGATGAGTCCTGCCTTGTGTTCCATACCCATGATGGCTTTCTGCAGCTGCCTATCTACAACAACTCGGTCTGTAACAATCACAACATTGTCAAAGATAATCTTGTTGTTAGCATCATGCAGTGAAGTTAACCGGTGCGCCAGCCACGCAATAGAGTTGGTCTTTCCGGATCCTGCACTATGCTGAATCAGATAATTCTGTGCGGTACCATTCTCACGCACATCTGCCAGTATCTTACGTATAACATCCAGCTGGTGATAACGTGGAAAAATCAGATTTTCCGAGCGCTTCACTTTTCCGGTTTCTTCATCGACCTTTTCTTTTACTTCCACAAAGATAAACTTGCTGATCAGATCGAGAATCGTATCCTTGGTAAGGATATCCTCCCACATATAGGACACACTGTATTTATCTTTAAATGCCGGATTTCCAGCTCCTGCAGTGACGCCGTGACCATTACCCATATTAAAAGGCAAGAAGAATGTAGCCTGACCATCAAGCTTTGTGGTCATATATACTTCTTCTAAATCCATAGCAAAATTCACAAGAGTTCCCGCTTTGAACCGGAAAAGTCTTGTCTTTGGATTTCGGTCAGTACGGAACTGATAGATGGCATCCTGATAAGACTGACCTGCCGCATTACATTTCAGCTCAAAAGCCATAATCGCCAGACCATTCAGGAAAATAACCACATCGATTCTTTCCTTGTCGCTGGCCCAGACCTCCTCCATCACAGAGAAAATATTCTGGCTGTATTTCTTCGTCAATTCCGGATTAAAGGTAGTCGCAGGCTTCGTATACATGAGCTCAATCTTCTGATTTGAAAGCTCAATGCCATGTTTCAGCACTTCAATCAGGCTGCCTCGTGTTTTCGTAGTCTCCGCATTGATGAAGCTGACAATCGTCTCTTCCAGATCGTCTTTGTAAATTTTACGCAGATAATCCATTGTATCAGGCTGTGTATCGTTCAAGAATTTTAAGAGCATCTCACGATCCACGGCATAATAGCGGTCAAAATTTGCAGCCTTACGAACCACAAAACCATTGTCCTTCTCCAAACGCTCTAACAAGAACTTCTGGTATTCCTTTTCTGAAACAATAGATGTCTGATGAATCAGGCGCTTGCGATATTCTGTGGCTCTTTTTGCAGTACCGTCAGTATCCTGCTGTTCCACATGAAGCTCAAGTATATTTTTATCATCCATTCGCTTTAAGCCTCCTCTCTGATCCATCTGCCGGTTTTCAAATCGATAAACTCATTCAACTTGATTTTTCCTTCAAAATCCGCCCCATATTCACCGGCACGAGTCTGGTCATCAAACTTGAAGCTGTTGTTATAGTATCTACCGGTCTTAGTTTTCCTAATCAGCTCATTGTCCATCATAAACTGAATCACACGCTTATGATTCTCAATATCATCACCATTCAGGTAAAAGCAAATCACTCCCGTCGGAGCAAGCTGCACTTCCATGTCGGTACACTTGCACTCATAGCATACGTGCTCCGTAATGGCCTTCTCGCATATCCGCTGTGCAAATGACTGATCTTCAAAAAAGTACATCCACTTGCCGCATTTGTGCTTTTCGAGCTTGGTCTCTTCACCGGAAAGATACCAGTACCATCCACCTTGTCTGATCATATAGATGGCACCTCCTTCTTTCCTGTTACGTATTCATAGATCAGGGATTTTTTGTATTCTGCAAGTATTTCTAACTGGTTATTCTTACTTTTCAATATTTCATCAATTTTTCTAACCTTTTCATCAAGGTATTCCGATATCTGTTTTTGCTCATCTAGTGGAATAATAAAAAGCGGAACCTGGGCAAAATTAGCATATCGCATTGCTTGTCCATCTCGAACAAGATTAGAAGTACTTTGAATGGCATTTATATATTTGCTTGACTTAAAAAACCAGCGATAAAATGGTGGATATACGTATTCGTTATTTGGAATCAGCATTACATAGGCGGAACTAATACTTCCTCTTCTTTCACTATACTCAAGTCCTCCCTGAAAGCTCCTCATACTAATCACAAAATCGTTAGGTTCTACATGCTTTAATATGCTGAAATCCTTCATGACTGTCACAATTTTTGTACCAGTAAGCTCCATATACTCATCTTGATAAATAACCCCATATTCTTGGCTTGCTGTTAGCTGCTTATCTCCTGGGTAAGCTCTATCTAAGCGTTGAGTGAATAGTGCTTTAGGATTTGCATATTTCCAATGTATCGGAATTAGTGGGCACCACGGTGTTCCGCTATCCTTCATCTCCACATCTGGATTCAGCCCCCTGGTTACTGCTTCAGTAATTACGGAACGCTTATATTGCTCTAGTATGTCAATCTGTGTTTGAATATCCGCTGAGAGAGCGTCAATCTCAGAACACTTGGCATCAAGAAAATCAGCAATCTTCTTTTGCTCTTGAACAGGTGGAACAATCACTGAAATTGCTCCAAGTTGATCTTCTGTCAGTGAATGCCTAAGATTTTTAGCTAAATGCAACAACGTTTTATCGTTATCAAGCATCGTATAGTAATAGCAATAATATTCTGCATTCCCCATATCATTGAGCTCAAACTGACTATACGCTGGGCTTGATAATCCCACCTGCTTTATCAAGCCTATACAGCGCGGTGTGACATCGATATCAAACAAACACATCAACAAATTTCCTGGTTCTAATCGCTGATAGCCATCAAACGACGTTGGCATCTTTCCGCCTGCATCTAAATCTCGGACTATAACTCCCTTCATTGTTAAAGAGAGAATATCTTCTCCCTTATATACCGGGCAAATAACTTTCTTCTTTTTCATGAGATACTTGTTAGGCATCACATTCCATGAGGAAGGTATTTTACCAATCCACTTCAATCCGCTGTCCTTCATCTCTCGCATATCATCACCGCCTTACTCGAACAACTTTGACACACGTTCAGAAACTGAAAGCTCCAGATCCATGAACTTCGCTTCCAGTTCTTCGCTTGGTGTCGGCTGCTGATACTTATAGAAGTAGCGTGTAAACGGAATCTCTGCGCCAGTCTTTATGACTGGTTTCTTTTTGCCCAGATCCTCTTCAAAGAATGCCTTAGCATCCGGGACATGCGGCAGTACTTCTCTCGCCATATAATCGTCGATGCTTTCTTCCCATTTCACCAGTTCTGTATCTTTGGTTTCCTTATCAAAGAGAATATTGCCTTTTTTATCTTTCTGAATTTCAGCATCCTTATCCATGACAGACAAACCATCCGCAATCTTATCAAGCAGCTTCTTATCTGCTGTTGCATTTGCAAGGACCTTTGTCAGCACCGGCATAAATGCTTTTGGTGAATCATAAACCTGCTCTGATATTGCCGCCTGCAGCGCCGCAATAATTGCTTCGTAGAGTGGCTGGTTATTCTGATAAGCTTCCAACTTCTTTAAATCCTTACCGGACAGCTCTTCCATATTCTCCAGCTCATCCACCTTCGCCTGGTCGTAAAGGGAAGAAAGAGAGCCTTTTGACAGCATTGCTTCAATTCTATCTTCTGTAATGGCATAACTTCTCTGAAGAGGCTGCATCACCGTGTACTCGCGGTAGATAAATTCCTCATTTCTATAGATCTTGCAATACTCATTTTCAGCGAAATCTGCATATAGCTTCGTGATCTGCGTACGATTTTCCGATGAAATCTCGTTTTTCTTATTGCCCAGTGCCTTTCTCAATTTTCCATAAAAACCAGACGCATCGATCAGCTGAATCTTACCTTTTCTTTCACGTCTCTTATTCTTAGAAAGTACCCAGATGTATGTAGCGATACCTGTGTTGTAGAAAAGATCCGTAGGTAGTGCAATAATTGCCTCAATCAGATCGTTTTCCAACATCCAACGACGGACCTGGCTTTCACCGGAAGCAGTTCCACCAGAGAACAGTGGACTACCATTTTCAATAATCGCAGCACGGCCAAAATTGTCGTCCATCTTATCTATAGCAGACTGCAAGAACAACATCTGCATATCGCCAGAGCCAGGAAGACCCGCACCCCAGCGACCGTCGAAGCCTTTTGTATATTCATCATTAACTGCCTGTTCCACACCTTCCGCTGCATCTTTACCACCCCATGGTGTACCGAATGGTGGGTTTTCAATGACGAAACGCATCTTGGTTCCCTTGAATCGGTCAGCTTTCATCGTGTCCTGATAGCAAATGTTTTCTGCGTTCTGACCTTTAATCATCATCTCAGCCAAGCAGATCGCATATGATTCCGGATTGATTTCCTGTCCAAACAGGCGCACATCCGCAGACGGATTGTAGCGCTTGATGAAGTTGTAGCTGGTGGAAAGCATACCGCCGGTTCCACACGCCTGATCCAATACTGTGATGACCTTTCCATCATCAAAGATATCATCACAGCCTTCTGCCAGCAGAATATTGACCATCAGCTTGATGATGTCTCTACCGGTATAGTGATCACCCGCCTCCGCATTTTCTGAAAATCTTCTGATCAAATCTTCAAAGATGTATCCCATCTTTACATTATCGATTGTCACCGGATTCAAATCCAATTCCGAGAAAGCCTTCACCACACTGAGCAGACGATTGTTCTTGTCCATTTTGTCAATCTGCTTATCAAAATCCAGGCTCTTAATAATATCCTGAATATTTGCAGAAAAACCCTGAATATAGGATTTGAAGTTCGCTGCAAGATGGTCCGCATCATTTACCAGCTCTGCAAGATCAAACTCACTGGTGTTGTAGAACTGATATCCAGATACACGATACATCGCCTTTGCCGGATATGCCGGATTCGCCTTGAACTGATCTACTACTTTCTGTTTTGTTGGTGCCAATGCACACTCAAATCTACGGATGATAACCATCGGAATGATGACATCCTTGTATTTGTCACTCTGGTAAGTGCCGCGCAGCTTGTTTGCGGTAGACCAGATAAAATTCACCTCTGTAGAAACGTCAACAGGGGAGTCGTCCCACATTGCGTCAATTGTCTGCTTTTCAGCCATTGCTGTATCCTCCGTTCATCGGGATCAGATATCCCTGTCTAAATCTATTTTAATTCTTACCGTGCCCATAATCAGGACTCCACATTCATCATCATTTTGTAATGCTGTTCCTGCTGCATTGCCTCAAAAATCATCTTGAACACTTCTTTTATCTGCTCTGCATCAAATCCCGTCTGCATCAAATGTTGGTCTAAGTGTTTTGCTTTGATTCAGCTGCTACGGACTTCTTTTTATACTCTTCCGCAACCGCACTCTTATCAGCTTGAAGGGCCTCTATCTTTTTTGGCACTTCTATATTTGTTTCGCAAACGGTAAATACACCGGCCAGATTTCCATAGTTGGCGAAATTGGCATCAATAAATTCTGTATTGTATGTAAGCACATCATAGTCTGATGCTGACTTGCCATTTTTCCATTCTATTCCTGTATTATCACGAAGAGATCTGGCTATTGTGGATTTTCCCGCACCTCTTTTCCTTTATTCCGTAATTTTCCCTGTTCTAACCCACTCATCAACTTCGGAAATTTTAAACTTATATCTCTTACCTGCTTTGTAAAAAGGCAGCTTTCCTTCTTTTATCCATGTCCTGACGGTATCCTGGCTGAGACTCAAATGTACTGCTACATCCTCAAGGTTTACCCATTTTTCTACGTTCATTTCTTCGTATTCCTTGCTCATTTTCTACCTCCATTCATTGCTGCCTGCGAGCTGTATTACATAGAGAAAACTTGAATTCCCCCGCAGGCCTAATTCAAATAAAAGCTCATTTAGTTTCTGCTGTGGAATCGAATTCAAAAACTGATAGTATATCTTTATTCCTTTATCTTGAACTTTTATATCGGTGATAATTCCATAGTGAGCATAATGCGCTTCATCGGTTTTCCCATAACTATGGTTTTCAGTGGCTATTGCCAAAAGGGAAATAAGTGCCTCCTTTGTTTTTGCAGCTCTTGTATTCCGACGTATTCCCTTTAATGGTTGTCATCATACTTTCTAGCGGCTCCTGAAAATCAGGAACCAAGACCTTAGATAATCCTATCAATACTTCTGGTTCAGACAGCCCATCCTTTTCTCCCGCGTAATGTTCTCTTACTCCGGCCCGTGGCTTTCTATCCTCAAGCAGTAAGGTGAAAAACGTGCCGCCACAGAGTCTTATATTCTCACTATTTGTCATTGATTGTGCCTCTTTTTCAAAATCACAACTCTACTAACTATGCCAACTATGACACGTTAACTCAAGCAACTATTGGATGTCCTTGTGAGCAAATCACAGGGACTTTTTTATTTTGATGCAGGATTTTCTCTGGTATACAAATCAGACCAAACCCCAATAAACCTTAATAAAGTATATCACAATCCACACTTCTTTTCAATTGCACGCAACGTTTTGTGATGATAGGAAGATAAGAATTTCGTGATAGCCAAATGCCCCTGCGATTGCTCAACAAAACCAATCACAGGAGGAAAATTTATGGCAAATCACAAAAATCTTAGTACACCATTCATCTATCTTCGCTCTACAGGAGAGAATATCTCTGTCACAAAGGAACAGCGTGATGCTTTCTATAAGGAGGCCGACCGCATCCGTCATAAAGAGCAGCACCATCATCGTTGTATGTGTAGCAAAAAACATCTCTGGGAATGCGATGGAGACTGCATCGGATGCAAATATCATGCAGCCGGAGATACGCTTTCACTCGACATTCCTACCCTTGTAGATGCCTGGCGTCAGTCAAACCCACACATCGTACAATTCTGGTGGGCTGTAGATCATGCTGTCACAGAAGCCGTGAAATATAAGCACACGACAACCGGATACGTTCTTACATTTTACTGCCGCAGGGGCATGCTTTTTATCACACTACCTTCCGGCAGAAACCTGGTCTATGTGAAGCCAAAGGCTATGCACAGATCGCTACGCATAAGGATTTCGATGCATTTTAGCAGAGTTTATGTTTCTTTTATGATGACATTGTGTTGACATCATGTGCATATTTGAGCATACTATACTTGAATGGGAGGTGTTCTGTATGGCAACAACTAATTTAAATATTCGTACAGACAAGGCAATCAAGGACCAGGCAGAGGAAATCTTCAATAAACTTGGTCTGAATATGACAACTGCTGTAAATATATTCCTGAGAACCGCTATCCGTGAGCATGGTATTCCTTTTGAATTAAAACTGGAAGTACCGAATGATACGACAGCAGTTGCCATTGAGGAAGGCAGAAAAATGATGAAGGATCCTTCTGCTCCGCGTTAT
The DNA here is from genome assembly GCF_003480225.1 of Clostridium sp. AM34-9AC. Lineage (NCBI taxonomy): Bacteria > Bacillati > Bacillota > Clostridia > Eubacteriales > Clostridiaceae > Clostridium > Clostridium sp. AM34-9AC. The sequence continues at coordinate 46,355 of NZ_QUIU01000011.1, read as the reverse complement.
TCCAGTATGGATGCGCTTAAGGCAGCTCTCGACGTATGAAATACGATATTCAGTTTACCAATCAGTTTAAAACGGATTTGAAGCTGCTTCTGATAAATTCCATCAGCACAATCATAGTATTGGATTGATGTTTCAAACTGGCTTGCCTCGAAATTAACTGACTGCAATTTCTTCAATATTATCTACTATTGTTTCCAATACTTCTCCCCACGAAAGATCATCAACAAAATAGTTTACACGATTAAAACGATTCCACATTTCTTCGAGTCCAGAATCATCTTTAATCTTGTCTAAGGTTTCTCTCACTTCCTCCTCGCCAAAAGAAGTTTCACGCTTCATGCAAGTAGCCGCAAATGCCTTTTTCAAAACATCAAAGCTTATCTGATCAGCCTTTGAATTCATAATCTCATATACATCATAAAAATCCCTCATTCTGGTATTCGCAAGTCCTCTTGCCAAAATCGTTTGCATCTTTTCTGCAAGAAGAGTTTCAAGATTATACGACAAAACTGAAATTGATCTGTTTTCAAACATCAGCTTGTATTTATACTCCACTGCACCTGGCGTGATTGCATCATCCGTAGAAATATCGATCTTAAAAGGTTGTCTCATTCGTTCCAGATTAGCTTCTATCATCATCCTAATGCCAGGATAATTAAATTCTTCCATGATTTCTTTTACTAATGTAATCTTAAATTTTACCCCATCTTCAAGCTGAAGCTCACCGATTCTCTCAATGATTGCTCTAGCATTCTTCTCATTAAGAGGTAATGCTTTCACAGTGGTATCGATATCCATTGTAGCTCTCATGTCTACACCAACAATAGAAGCGACAAGCATTCCGCCTTTCAGAATAAAATTATTCCTGTATTCAGAAACAGAAACTCTTTCTAAGAACCTTTCCATAAAATATGTTCTAATTAACGCTTGCGCAACTTCACTATTTCCGCCGGACATGTTTTTTACTTTGTCTTTAAGTTGTTTCGCTGTATGAATCATACCATTACCTCCACATACATCATCACTTCATCCCTTACTCCAAGTTTAACCGCATATTCAATCAATCTTGAAAGATTCTTTTCCTTCGAGGACATATATTCCTTGATTGCTGTCTGATATAACTGAATTTCATATTTCTTTCGATCTTTAATCAAATCACAAATACATCTCTCCTTGTCATATACTTTAACCAAATTACCGCTGCTTGACGGGATTTCACAAGTTCCCATATCAAGAATCTCTGGGTTTGCATAACGAACTTCTTTGTTTTTCTTTTTGATATGTGTTGCATTATACCCGGTAGGAACAGTGAAACAAATATGATTGTATTCTCTGTCGCTAAGACCATGCAAATAAAGGGCGGTCTCGCCCGAATAAATAATATTCTTATTTCGTTGCTGCAGTACAAACAACTCATCTGGCCACACATTATCTAAGATATAAATGCCATGTGCTACTTTTTCCATATCATGCTCTCTGACGTATTTTGAGACAGATGGCTTTGATACACCTGATTCAACAGCCTTCGATGTAATCAAATATCCATTGTCTTTTTCAATTAGCGATTCCAAAATATCTGATGTTGCCATAGCTATCCTCCTTATCCTTGATATTTGCTTTTGTGCTTAAATTATATTGTATTTAAGCGTAAAAGTAAATACAATCCTTAGCTTGCAGAAGTAAAAGATATTTCTTCTTTATTCTGTTTTTGTTCCTCCTGAAAATGTGCATGGTCAACAATTTCCATATAATTTTCTATGAAATTACTTTGTTCATCAGAAAGCTCAGAGCGAAATTTCTCATATATCATTTCAATCCCTACGAATTTTCTTGTATTTAAAACACCAATATTAGCGAAAAAAAATACAAAAGCAGGTGATTTTGTCTTATAGAAATGCTTTATTTTCGCCAAGTACGCAAATAAAAGAAATTCCGTACAAAAATTCCTGATTTCGGAACTTTTTTGTACGGAATTCAATGTTTTTATACTATTTACACCAAACTGACTTTTCAGTTACTTCTTCTGCCGGACCAGCAGGGTGACTGCCTCCAACGAATCGGTGAACGGGAACATGTCCACGCCCACGCCCTTCGACACGCGGTAACCCTTCTTCTTAAAATACTTCAAATCCCTGACCAGTGTCTCGGGATTGCAGGAGACGTAGACGATTCGTTCGGGACCAATCTGGACTACGGAGCTCATGAATTCTTCGGTGCTGCCGCTTCTGGGAGGATCCATCAGGACGACATCTACTTTAGCGCCCTGTGCCGCCATCTCCACCAGGAATTTCCCGGCATCGTTCTGGTAGAACTGGATGTTGCGGATCTGGTTCGCCTTGGCATTGTTGCGGGCATCCCGTACAGCATCGGCATTTAACTCCACACCGATGACCTTGCCGGCCTTATCGCTCGCGATCATACCGATGGTTCCGGTTCCGCAGTAGGCATCCACCACAGTCTCTTTGCCGGTGAGTCCGGCATACTCCAAAGCTTTCCCATAGAGTATCTCGGTCTGTACCGGATTCACCTGATAGAAGGATTTGGGAGAAATACGGAACCTCTTTCCGCACAGTTCATCCTCAATATATCCCTTGCCGTAGATCACATGCTCCTTGTCGCCAAGTACCATGCTGGTATTTCGATTGTTAACATTGATGACCACGGTAGTAATCTCCGGGTGAAGCTTCAGCAGTGCCTTCACAAAATTATTCTTGGAGGGCAGGATCGGGGAAGCCAGCACCAGTACCACCATAATCTGGCCGGTGACATGTCCGGTGCGGATCAGGACATGGCGCAGCAGTCCGTATCCGGTGTCCTCATTGTAAGGGCGGATATGAAAAGATTTCAGCAGCCCTCTTATAGAGACAATGATCTCATCCGCCTTGGCATTCTCGATCAGGCAGCTGTCCACGGGAACGATCCGGTGGCTCTTCTGTTCATAAATGCCGGAGATGGCATCGTGATACCGGTTCTCGCCGAATACCGCATGTACCTTGTTTCGGTAATGCTCCGGATGCTCCATGGGAATCACGCCCTCTATTTTGCAAAAGGGGGCCAGTAGCTCCCCTAATTGCTTTTCTTTCTTTTTTAATTGTTCTGCATACGGCTGATTGATCCAGCTACAGCCACCGCACTTGTCGGCTACCGGGCAGATGCCGCTCTTATTTTTCACGGTCGTCTTTTCCCGTCCCTGTCCTACGGGTGTCTGTTTTTCCTTGTCTGCCATCACTTTAGGGGTTCCCGCCGCATTGATTTTTCCCGTCACTTTGGTCTTCCCCGTCCCATTCGCAGTCCTGGACGCTCTTCTATCATTTCTATTATCGTTCTTCATCATTCCGCCTGACTTCATTTAGTCATCCAGTCTTCTCATTTCTGTGTAAGCCAAAAGCAGCGGTCCCACACCCTTGGCATCGTCTTCCACGATGGGCTCTGACATATAGTATTCGAAGCTGCCGTCACGGCGGCGGTTATCCTCCGGTCCCAGTCCTGCTACGAGGCAGATACCGCCGAGACTTAAATGTCCGTCCTTCTCCTTCAGATAGCGGTCACAGATACCCTGGAATGCCTTTAAACCATAGGCTCTGTAAGACTCCGGTAAAAATCCGAGTCTCACGCCCTTCAGCAGAGAGTAAGCCATGATCGCACTTCCGCTGGTCTCTAAGTAGTTCGGCTCCCTGCCGCCCAGTGCGGGAAGCTGGTACCACATACCGCTCTCATCCTGGAATTTTAACATGGAATCGATCAGATCCACGAATACCTTCTTCAGATTGTCATACTCTGCCTTGTACTCTTCTCCCGGCTCACATTTGCTCAAGGTGTCTAACAATGCCATGGAATACCAGCCCAGTGCTCTCAGCCAGAAATTCTGTGACAGGCCGGTCTCCTTGTCACACCAGAAAGCTTTCTTCGAAGCATCATAACCGTGATAGTATAATCCGGTCTCGGGGTCTCTCATATATTTTACGACATTGGCAAACTGATGGAAAATGTCATCATAGTGCTTCTTGGCATCGAATTTAGTTTCATATTCCATGTAAAAGGGCTGTCCCATATACATACCGTCCAGCCATACCTGATTGGGGTAGATCTTCTTGTGCCAGAAGTTGCCCTCCTCGGTACGGGGCTGCGTCTCCACCTGACTGTAGATCAGGTCGATCGCCTTGCGGTATTTTTCCTTGCCATTTAAGGCATACAATGCGAACAGGGTCTTTCCCGCATTGACATTGTCAATATTATATTCTTGCACGGAATACTTCGTAATCGTACCGTCTTCCTGTACTCTGTGGTCAATAAATGCATCTGCAAATTCGTAATACTTCTTCTCTCCGGTAGCGCTGTAAATCTCCAAAAGTGCCAGGATCATGCAGCCGTCAATATAATTCCAGCCGGCAGCTTTTCCTTCTCTCGCCTTCTCAATGTTCCATGCGGGAACATCCAACGTACTCTTCTCGATCAGTTCATCAATGTATTTCTCAAAAATAGGCAGTTGCATGTATTATTTTCCTCCATTTTCTGTATTCAGAGCATCATTCGCAAAATTGCCCCTGCGGTGCTTTCTTTTTGCTCGAATTTACGTTGCTCCGAATAGTTATCATTGTACACATTTCTCACTTTATAGTCAATAATTATAAAATACTATGCTCTTACCCAAACATCACTTTCTCGCTCTGGAATGCCCTCGTCAGTCCGAATACCAACACTCCCGCCACACACAGATTCACGATCACGGTCAAAAGAATTTCCACCGGCTGATAGCTAAAAGAAAAAATACCGTTCATGCACTGTACGCTGTTATATACCGGAATCAGATACCGGTACAGCGGAATCTCTTTTCCCTGACTGAGCATGGGGCTCAGTCCGATAAAGGTCACCACGATGGTAAAAGGTGAGACTGTCGTAGCTGCTTCTTTCACGCTTTTTGCAAAAGCGGAGGCCAGTGCGATCATGGATACCAGCACCATTACCGTAGACAAAATGATCAGAAGCAGCATTGCAAAATCCATAGGCGTATACACCGAGGAATCTACCCCGGTCAGTTCCCCGCCCATCATTTTCGGCAGTGCCGCAAAGGTTCCGATAAAGCTGGAACAACCTGCCAGAAGTGCAATAATGCTTAAGGAAAATACTTTGCCAAGTGCCAGAGAGCTCCTCTTCATGGGAGTTACAAGCAAGGTCGCTATGGTACCACGCTCCTTCTCCCCGGCGATGGATTCCGGTGCCACGGACATGCATCCACTGTATAAAAACATCATAAGCAGCAGGGGCATCATCATCGAAAACATCTGTCCCGTAGTATCTTTGCTGGTGGCACAATCGTAATACACGGAATCCCCGGCATTGATGTCTAACTTATTGGATATAGATGTCTCATATGCCTCCAAAATGTCCGACACTTCATTGTAAAAATGAGTGGATTCCGTCTCCGCGGAATTGTAATAGATCTCCACGTTGGGCGCCGGTTTCCCACTCTGCACCTGATAGTTTTCCACTGCCTGATCAAAATCCACCGGGAATACTACCAGTCCGTCTGCCTGTTTGTCCTGTATCTCCTGTCGCATCTGTGTCAGCTGCTCTCTGTCAGCAGGCTGCCAGTCTACCTTAAGCTCCCGCAGTTCTTCTCTTAACGACTCCGGCATATCCACCACATAAGCTTTCGCCACGTAAGCTTCTTCCGGAAGTATGGACTTCATCATGGCGCTTCCCAAAAAACTGTACACCACATAGATCATGATTCCAGGGAGCAAAAGTGTCGTGATTACCAGCCTTCTGTCTCCGAAAAATCTTGCCAGTTCTTTTTTCATTACCGTAATCGTATTATTTGTCATGGTTCTCGTCCTCCCCGTTCACCGCTTCATAGATTTCAAAAAAGCGATCCTCCAGGCTCTTATCACCGCAAAGCGTCCGCAGGTCCTCACAGGCTGCCATACGACCGTTAATAATAATTCCCACCCGGTCGCAGATCTTCTCCACCAGACTGAAAATGTGCGTTGATATGATAATGGTCTTCCCCTGCTCCTTCAGGTCCAAAAGAAAATCCGTCACCACCTTCGCCGTCAGAATATCCAACCCGTTGGTGGGTTCATCAAAAATTATGATCTCCGGATCCTGCACCAGTGAGATCACCAGGGATACCTTCTGCTTCATTCCTGTGGACAGATCCCTGACGCGCACCTGTGCAAACTCCTGAATGCCGAACCGTGCAAACAGCATGCGTTTTCTGGCGTCCCGTCTGTCTGTCGGAATACCGTACAATTCAGAGAAAAAGTCATACAGATAATCCGGGGTAAAAAAATCCTCCAGCTTCAGTTCACTGGTCAGAAAGCCGATCTTACGCCGTACCTCCTCCGGCTGTGTCACAATGCTGCTGCCGGATAACACCGCATCCCCGCTGTCCGGTCGGATCAGCGTTGCCAGCATCCGAAGAGTTGTGGTCTTACCGGCACCGTTGGGTCCCAAAAGTCCAAACACTTCCCCTCTGTTTACGCAAAAGCTCACTTGATTCACGGCAGTCTTCGTCTTCGCCGTGCTATGCTCCAGTTTCTGCTGTTTTGCCGACAGATGAAATGTCTTGCTGATCTCCTGTACCCGGATCAATTCTTCGCTGTCCCCTATCTTCCATTTTTTCTCTTCCATATACGCCATATCCTCCATGTCACTGTCTTCCCCGTCTTCCACTTTACTATCCACAGAGCATCCTGCTGTTCGTCAGATTGCAGGAATTCCCGCAATTCCCATTGCCACACATACCAGCCATAAGAGCAGAAGATGCGCAGGATAGAAAAAGTAAAAGAAATATTTATTCTGCCGCCCTCTCGTTCCGTTGTAGAACCAGATCAGAATAAAGGAAAGTGCTGCAAACATCTCCAGGCTGTCCATCAATAAAAAAATGATGACACCGGCCCACATCTGTGCTTTCTTCCGGTTACGGAACAGATAAAGTACAGTGATTGCCAAAATCCCCTTAAAATCATAATCCGTCTTAAGAACCAATGCCAGTACACATCCTGTCAGAATAATAACGGCATTCAGTCCCACGCGCAGAATCGTTTTTCCAACCGTTGTACCCGCAAAATGCTGTTCCACCAGATGAAGTCCCGCGATCACCAGCAGCCCCAATAACAATGTAAAAAATACATTCTGATATGCCGGATACCATGCCTTGCCGCTGAATGCCAGATCAAAGAGTACCTCCGAAATCAGTGCAAATAAAAACATCCTGCCCAGATACTTTTTCACATTGTGAGTCTTTTGGAATCCCTCTACCAGTAAAAAACAGTAAATCGGAAATGCAAGTCTGCCGATGATACGCATTGCCATGTAGATGCCGTACATTCCACCGTTCTGCCCCATCCAGGCAGTATAGGCCTCCTGATTCACCATAGCTTCATACAGCCCGTTTCGGATCAGCATCCTGGTCATAATCACCGCCCCGATGTGATCGATCAACATAGTCACTACCGCGATATTTTTCAGCACTGCACTGTTGATTCCTCGTTTCCCCTGTATTTTCCCTTCCTGCATTACTTCTGTCTGCATCCTTATGCTCCATCCTTGTTTCGCTTGTATTATTTAATTAGTACAATAATGCATTTGTATTGCTTTGTCAAGCATCTCGCCGATCAAGCTTTGACAAAAATGTCCCCTGCTGACGCAGAGGACACACTTATTAACAATCTTTTTCATCCTACCTTATATCCGGTTCCCCATACCACTTTCAGGTATCTGGGTTCCTTGGGATTGCTCTCGATCTTCTCACGGATGTGGCGGATATGCACCGCAATGGTATTGTCCGCACCGATAGCCTGCATATGCCAGATAGACTCATAGATCTGGCTGATGGATAATACCTTTCCCCGCTCTTGCACCAGCAGGCGTAAGATCTTATATTCAATGGGTGTCATCTTCACTTCACGACCGTCTACCGTTACCGTACGGTTCCGGTCATTGATCTCCAGCCCATCCACGCGATAAATACTATCAATACTTTCACACAGATTGACCAGCTGTGTATACCGGCGAAGCTGTGATTTCACTCTGGCTAACAGTTCCAACGGATTATACCCCACCGTCACATAATCATCTGCACCGGCATTCAGCGCCATGATCTTGGCAGTCTCCGCATCCTGTGCGGAAATGATAATAACGGGGATCGTAGTCATATTACGGATGTCATGGATCATCTCAATGCCTTCTCCCCAGCCTCTGCCATCCAGTTCTACATCCAGCAGCAGAAGCTGGATCTCCTGTGCCCGCAGTAATTCTTGTAACTGTGCTCTCCCCGTCACTGCCACCATTTTTAAGCCTTCTCCTGCGAGAAGGGAACTCATTGTCTCTACTACACCTGTATTATTATTGTATACTGCAACCCTTTTTTCCATGGTCCACACCTTACACCTTTCGTATGGGATAAAGCCCCTCTGCCTTATCCACGTTTATCGTATCCTGTCAATGCATATTTTCTGCAACATAATTATTAAAATTCTATAAACATTTCGTTTTGCTCTTATCCATTCATAAAAGCGTCTGCTTCGCAGCCGACGCCGCTACCGCGGCTCATCTTTTATTTCATGAATAAGACGCTTCGCTCATGGAATCGTAAATACACTGCTTTGCGTGCAAGCACTCACGCAGCTTATTTACGATTTCATGGCAAAACGAAACCCTACAACTACATAGACGCAATTGTAGGGCAAAAAGTTGCAGTATTTTTATTTTTCAGGTGTAAAAAACTTCTTCCAGTACCAGTCCTTTGGCCGGTACTAACGCTCCCGCCTTCGCTCTGTCTCCGGACTTCAGTATATCTGTCACACTCTCCGGCGTCCGGATGCCTTTTCCGACTTCGAGGAGGGTTCCCATGAGAATACGGATCATGTGATGCAAAAATCCATTTCCGGTAAATACAAACTCCACACGGTTCTCTATCCGTTCGATCCGGATCTCGTCGATCCGGCGGACGGTGGATTTCTTACTTTTCTTCGCAGAGGTAAATGCCTTGAAATCGTGCTCTCCAAGCAATAGCTCCGCAGCCTTTCGCATAGCATCCAAATCTAATTCTTCCGGTTCCTCTGTCGCATAGCGTCTCCAGAATACATCCGGGATCTGACTGTTGATGATGCGGTAACGGTAACGCTTCCCGGTAGCATTTAATCTGCTGTGGAATCTGGGTGCCGCCTCCGACACCTCCACCACGGCAATATCCTCCGGCAGATATCGGTTACAATATTCCAGGATCTCCTCCACACTCATGGTAGCTTCCGTGTGGAAATTCGCCACCTGCCCCAGGGCATGCACCCCCGCATCGGTCCTACCGCTGGCAGAGATCTCTATGGGTTCACCACACATTTTGGTCAGCAGCGTCTCCATTTTCCCCTGGATCGTATTATCCGTGGAAGTCTGTTTCTGCCATCCCTGATATCTGGTTCCTTCATATTGCAGTCGTAGTCTGATATTTCTCATGATTTCTTTTCTTTCTGTTTTTTCGCAGAAGCTTCTTTTTGAGCTTCTTTTCGAGCTTCCTTTTGGGCTTCTTTTTGAGCCTCTTCCTCTGCTGCCTGTCTGGCCAGTTCCTCGCTCAGCCTCCGGTCTCTCTCCTGCATCTGCCGCACTTCGTCCATATCCTCCGGTTTCAGTCTGCGGAAATGATTGATCCCGGCTGTCAGAATCTTCACACTATCCTTGGTCGTCTGTAAAGCTCCCTCCTGATACATGGTAAGTGCGATCAGTCCGACCGGTACTGCCACGATCATTCCTACGACACCGCCCAGCTTATATCCTATGTACAGAAGGAACAGAGTCGGCAGAGGAGGCATTCCCATGGAATCTCCCACGATCTTCGGCTGGATCAGCTGACGCGCCAGCTGTCCGATGCCCCAGATGATCAGAAGCCCTATGGCCATTTTATAATCAGAGCTTAAGATCTTGATAATTGCCCAGGGGACCATGACGGTTCCGGTTCCAAAGAAAGGCAGGAAATCCAGAAATGCGATCCCCAGTGCGATCAACAACGCATAGTCTACCTGCAGAATGGCAAATCCGATGACTAATAGCAGATACATCCACACTTCGATCTTAAGCTGTGCCTTAAGATACCCGCCTACTGCTTTGACCAGTCCGCGCTTCAGCATATAATACCAGGACAGTACTTCCGCCGGTGTGTGCTTACGGAACCATGTTGCCAGCTGATCCCTCTCCGCTACGAAGAAATAGGAAGAAAGCAGTGCCATGATCAATCCGATCAGGATCGAAGGAACCTGCTTGGCAAAATTGCCCACAGCATTGATCGTAGGGGTGCCGATCTTACCCAGCAGATCTCCCACATAGCTTCCGATCTGATTGATGACATCCATGATGCTTTGCTGTACATCCGCGGGAAAACGGTTATAGATAACACTCAGGTTCTGTCCGATATCGGCAAAATCATTCTCCGCACTGTCCCAGATATCCGGCAGTGCACCGATCAATCCCATGATCTCATCGGTTAACTTCGCCCCTACCAGATAAAGGATCAATATCACCAGCGCGATGACCGCCACGATGACAAATGCACTTCCCGCTTTTCGCTTGATCTTTACCTTTTCCTCAAAAAACCTCACCAGGGGACTGGCGATCAACGCAATGATCCAGCCTGCTACAAACGGTGCAAAGAATACTAACAGCTTCGGCACCAGGAAAACAATCAATAGTAATATAATAAATGCCACACCCAGATTCACTAAGGCTTTACAATATTTCTTCATATACTCTCACTCTCTCACGCATTATGTCTCTACACTCATTCACCATTCCTACGGTCTATTCCTACGGTCTATTCCTGTGCAGGATCCTCTGCAGCCAAGATACCGTCCAGGATCTCGTAGATTTCTTCCCTTCCCTGTTTCGTCTGTGCGGAATAAGGTACAATCTGTGTATCCGCTCCGGCCTGCAGGGTGGTGCGGATCAGCTTCACCTGCTTCTGTATCTGACTGCGGTTGATCTTGTCCAGCTTGGTGGCAATGATGATGGGATCGTAGCCATTGCGACGGATCCAGTCATACATGATCCGGTCGTTCTCTGAGGGAGCATGCCGGATATCGATCAGCAGAAATACCAGCTTCAGCTGTTTGGATTTATGCAGATAATCTTCGATCATCTTACCCCACTGGGCTTTCACATGCTCATTGGCCTGTGCATAGCCGTAGCCAGGCAGATCTACAAAGTAGATTTCATCGTTAATGTTGTAATAATTGATGGTCTGTGTCTTGCCCGGCTGGGAACTGGTCCTGGCCAGAGACTTACGGTTCATCAATCCGTTGATCAGAGAGGATTTGCCGACATTACTTTTCCCGGCGAATGCCACTTCGGGATGTATATTCTCCGGAAGCTTGCTGGTAATACCACAGACCGTTTCCAGACTTACATTCTTTATGATCATAAAAACTCCATTTCTGCGCTGCTTTTGCGCATCTTAGGTTTGTACTTTTTTGCACAAAACGCTGCCCTGTGTGACCACAAGGCAGCGCCCGGATTATTTTGCCTTTTTCAGAGATTCATCATGTATGGTGAGGGGCTCGCTCTCTCCATCCACTGCCGCCTTGGTGACAACACATTCTTCGATGGTGTCATCCGAAGGAATCTCATACATGGTATCCATCATTACGGATTCCATAATGGAGCGTAAGCCTCTGGCTCCGGTCTTGCGTTCCAGTGCCTTGTCAGCAATAGCCTCGATGGCATCCTGCTCAAAGCTCAATTCTACGTTATCCATCTGGAACAGCTTCTGGTACTGTTTTACCAGAGCGTTCTTCGGCTCTTGAAGAATACGGATCAGTGCTTCTCTGTCCAGTCCTCTTAAGGAGACACAGATAGGAACACGTCCTACGAACTCGGGGATCAGACCGAACTTCACCAGATCATGCGGAGTTACTTCCTGCAGCAGTTCGCTGATATCCTTATCCTCTCTTCTGCCCAGCTCCGTATTGAAACCGATGGCCTTACGATCCAGTCTGGACTCTACGATCTTCTCCAGTCCATCGAAAGCACCGCCGCAGATAAACAGAATGTTGGTGGTATCGATCTGAATCAGCTCCTGATGAGGATGCTTTCTGCCTCCCTGGGGAGGTACGCTTGCCACAGTACCCTCGATGATTTTTAACAGAGCCTGCTGTACACCTTCTCCGGATACATCACGGGTAATGGATACATTCTCGCTCTTTTTTGTGATCTTATCGATCTCGTCAATATATACGATACCGTACTGTGCACGCTCTACATCATAATCTGCCGCCTGGATCAGCTTTAACAGGATGTTCTCCACATCCTCACCTACATAACCCGCTTCGGTCAGTGTGGTGGCATCCGCTATGGCAAACGGTACATTGATGATCTTGGCCAGTGTCTGGGCCAGGTAAGTCTTACCGGAACCGGTAGGGCCTACCATGATAATATTACTCTTTTGCAGCTCCACATCATTCAGATCCTTGGGAGCCGTTACTCTTTTGTAATGATTGTACACCGCAACGGAGAGGACTTTTTTGGCCTCCTCCTGTCCGATGACGTATTCATCCAGGAAGTTCTTGATCTCCTTGGGTTTCAGAAGGTTAATGTCGGGACTCGCAGTCTCTTCCACTTCTTCATCTTCCAGTTCTTCCTCCAGGATGTCTGCGCAGATGTCTACGCACTCATCACAGATATATACCCCGGCAGGTCCCGCGATCAGCTTGCGGACCTGACTCTGGGTCTTGTTACAAAATGAACATCTGATGTCATTTCCGGAATTTTTTCCTGCCATTATTATACTCCTGTTATTTTATCTCCTTCCGAAGACGCCGCTTTTGCGTCGTAGGAAACGCGAGCCAAATTTCAGATTTGGCTCTGCGATAAAAGCTACTTTGTGCCGTATGCGGCACAAATAGCTGTGTAAAAAATATGCTATCAAGCATATTTTTTACACTATGCCTCGTGGAAGGTGATCACCTTATCGATCAGACCATACTCACAAGCTTCCTCAGCGCTTTTCCAGTTATCTCTCTCGGTGTCTGCGCAGATGGTCTCATAATCCTTGCCGGTGTTCTCAGCCAGCATACGGTTCAACTTCTCCTTGGTACGAAGAATATGCTTTGCTGCGATCTCAATCTCGGTAGCCTGACCCTGTGTTCCACCCAGTGGCTGATGAATCATAATTTCTGCATTGGGCAGTGCAAAACGCTTGCCCTTGGCACCGCCTGCTAAAAGGAAAGCTCCCATGCTGGCTGCCATACCAATACATACGGTGGACACATCGCACTTGATATATTTCATGGTATCATAAATTGCCATACCTGCAGTAACGCTTCCGCCCGGGCTGTTGATATACAAATGGATATCCTTATCCGGATCCTCTGCTTCCAGGAACAGCAGCTGTGCTACAATGATGCTGGCAGAAGTCTCATTGACTTCCTCTCCCAGAAAAATGATTCTGTCCTTCAACAGTCTGGAATAAATATCATAAGACCGCTCACCTTTGCTGGTCTGTTCAATGACGTAAGGTACTAAACTCATATTCTAAAACCTCCATTACTTCTGATTAATATTACTATCGTATCCTACTTAGCAGGCTTTTTCAACGAGATTCCAAAGATTTAATAAAAATTTAAAAGAAAGCGTATCCCCACCTCCCTGCGGACGTGGGAATCCGCTTTCTCTTCCTATCGTATCTTAAAGCATAAATTATGCTTCTTCAGGCTTCTCTTCTGCTGCCTTTTCCTTCTTGGTGGTCTTCTTGGCTGCAGTCTTTGCTTCCTTAGCGTTGTCTACGATGAAATCAGCTGCCTTTCTTACGCAGATATCTTCCTTCACCTGCTTAGCGCCCTGCTCACCCAGAAGCTCTTTTACCTTGTCAGCTTCCATCTGGTAAGCTTCTGCCATGCTCTTAACTTCAGCTTCGAAGTCTTCCTCGGTAGCTTCCATCTTCTCAGCAGCTGCTACAGCTTCCAGAACCAGACGGGACTGGATTCTCTTCAGTGCTTCGGGCTTCAGCTGCTCCATCATGGTCTGAGCGGTCAGACCGGTGAACTGCATGTACTGCTCCAGAGTGATTCCCTGTGCCTGGATTCTCTGTGCAAAGTTCTCTAACAGCTGTCTCTGCTGGGTCTCTAACATAGCATCGGGGATCTCCATCTGAGCGTCTGCGATCACTGCATCCAGAGCTGCCTCTTCCTTGGCAATCTTAGCTTCCTCTTCCTTCTTGGAAGTCAGCTTCTTCTGTACATCTTCTCTATACTCAGCCATAGTATCGAAATCGGATACCTCGCTTGCGAACTCGTCATCCAGATCAGGAAGCTGCTTCTCCTTGATCTCCTTAACGGTGCACTTGAATACTGCAGGCTTGCCTGCCAGATCGGTTGCATGATAATCCTCAGGGAAGGTTACGTTTACTTCGGTCTCCTTGTTCAGTTCAGCACCAACCAGTGCCTCTTCAAAACCGGGAATGAAGGAACCGGAACCGATGGTCAGGGGATAGTTCTCACCCTTGCCGCCCTCAAATGCAACACCGTCTACAAAACCTTCGAAATCGATAACGGTCATATCGCCGTCCTTAACAGCACGGTCTTCCACGCTGATGGTTCTGGCATTGCTCTCACGCTCTCTGTTGATCTCAGCGTCGATATCCTCATCGCTTACCTTAACGTCGATCTTGTCAACCTTCACACCCTTGTATTTGCCAAGAGTAACTTCAGGCTTCAGAGCAACCTCTGCGGTAAAGATGAAAGGCTTGCCGGCCTCTAACTGGGTCACATCGATCTTCGGAGAAGATACGATCTGCTCCTCACACTCTTCCAGAGCCTTATCGTAAGCATCGGGAATCAGTGCGTTTGCTGCATCCTCATAGAATACGGACTTGCCGTACATCTGCTCGATCATCTTACGGGGAGCTTTGCCCTTACGGAAACCGGGAATGCTGATCTTGTTCTTATTCTTCTGGTAAGCACCTTCAATTGCCTTCTCCAGTTCTTCAGCAGATACTTCGATGGTCAGCTTGGCCATGTTTTTCTCTAACTTTTCAACCTGTAAACTCATTATAACATTTCCTCCTTTATACCCTTGCGGGTCTGTATCCAGTCGCAGTCATTTTGCAATTATAGCATAAGTTGGAGGAATTGACAACCTTTTTATTTTGGGGCTTTTTGCGCATCCGGGGCATACAGGCACTTCGTGCTGACTCCGGGGATCATTCCCAGCTTCCCCGACAGGGCACTGACTTTTTCCTGGGGGGCATCCATGACCACACTGATGATGTTCATCTGCTTTTCATGATAAGGTATCCCCATTCTGCCGATGATATATTCCCCATATTCGTGTAAAAGTCCGTTGATCCTTATCGCCGCCTCCGGATCCTCCACAATAATGCCGATCAGGGTCACTCTTGTATTTTCCGTACCTTTTTCCATATCGGTCTTCCTCCTGTGGTTTCTATATCTGCATCTGCGTCATTTCCGAAAATTCTTCTCCGGTTCTGATATGAGTAGCTATCATCACGATCCGGCCTCTCGTCTTCCTCCGGATATAGTCTTCGGCCTTTTTGCGGTTTTCTTCATCCAGTCCGGTAAAAGGCTCATCCAGCAGAACACACTGCGCTTCCGCCTCCATGGCCCGTACCAGAGACACTCTCCGTTTCATGCCTCCCGATAGTTCGTGGCAGGGCTGATCCAACGCTTCTTCCGGCAACAACTGCGTCAATGCCGTTCTCGCCTGTGAAACATCTCCCAGGATCATTTCCAGATTCTTCACGGCACTACAGTCTTCACACAAACGATCCTCCTGGAATTGCATGGCAAAAGCATCCATTTCCGACACTTCTCCCTCCTCCGGCCGCTCCAGTCCGCACAGACACCGGAAAAAAGTGGTCTTGCCACTGCCGGAAGGGTTATCCAGTACATACGGTTCCCCGCTGTGAAATTCGTGATCCACATGTCGGAAGATCCATTGATTGTGAAAACTTTTTCCAAGATTCCTTACACACAGGGTGCGCTGTTCTCTACCAGCGATTTTCTGTGGCATGGAGGGATCCTTACAGGCAGGCTCCCACCGGAAAAAGACTTCAATCCCGTAGAATATTATTTTTTCAAAAAATACACTGAGTACTACGATCACCGCTGTCCAGGCAAACAGATCCGCCGTATCCAGATAAATCTTCGCCAGATACAGTGCTCCACCGATGGAATGACTGGGAGTGCCAATCACTTCCGCCGCCACTCCGGACTTCCAGCACATTCCCAGAGATAGCTGAAACGCGCTGAGCAAAAAAGGCTTTAACGCCGGACGGTAAATGTAGAAGAACTGAGTACCAAGGGGAAGGCGGAATACCTCCGCCATCTCTAACAGCCCTCTGTCCGCGCTCTTTAGTCCTTCCAGCGTATTCAGGTAAATATTCGGAAATACTACCAGAAAACAGATAGCCACCGCCAGCATGGAAGAACCCCACCAGATCAGCAAAAGCACTGCAAATACCGCTACCGGTACTGCCTTGCAGAATACCATGAAAGGACGCAGGACTTCTTCCGCCAGCGGATAACGGTAGCTGATGGCCGCCAGAAGAAGTGCCAATACCGCCCCCAGCAAAAAGCCGAAGGCGATCCGCCACAGCGAATCAAAGGCACTCCGCCAGAACTCCACCTGCCCGGCCAGAGTAAGCAGTGCCCGCAATGCCTGCAAAGGTGTCACCACCAGCAGGAAATTGTCCACACACATTGCCAGAATCTGCCATACTCCCAGCCAGAACAACAGTATTATAAATTTTTTAACGTATATTTTACCCTTATTCTGCATCATAATAGAAATCGGATTCCGGAAGTCCGCCACCTATGGACAGGGAATCCTGGTGAAACAGTACGTCAAGGTATCCGGAAAGTGCCTGCTTCATTTCAGCTTTGTCAATATAGGTAATGTTGCAGTTCGGAATTGCTTTCTGAGCAATGGGCTCTTTGGCTACGATCTGGGCTTCCACTGCCAGTGCAGCACCGGTGGCAGGGTCTGCATTGATGTCTTCCGCACTTGCCTTATGATCTTCCATAAAGGATTTCACTGCTTCTTCGTTCTCCTCGAGGAATTCCTTGCGAACCACTGTTACACCGGTGACCATGCTGCTGCCGTCCTCTCCCTGTACCTTATTCCACTCTTCGTTTAAGTCGAAGATCACCTTCAGTGCATCATTCTGCATGCAGGCTGCGGTAACAAAAGGCTGAGGCAACAGGCCGATGGCTGTTGGATCTTCTGCCAGTACAGATGCCACCTCTGTTGCTTCGGATTTATACTCCAGTATCACGTCATCCGCAGACATACCATTTGCTGTCAGCAGGTACTGCAATACATAGTCCGGTGTGGTTCCTTTTCCAGTCAGATAAATGGTCTTACCCTTTAGATCGGTAAAGTTTGTCAGACCGTCTTCTCCGGATACCATATAAAGTACACCCAGAGTATTGATATCAATGACTTCCACACCGCCCTGTGTCTTATGATAGAGAACGCTTGCCACATTGGCGGGTACCAGTGCAATGTCCAGATCTCCCTTTACCATCAGCGGCAGGATCTCATCTGCACCAGTAGCCATCTGGAATTCATAGGTATTGGCAGTCTCACCCTTGTCTGCTTTATTCATTAAAAATAAAAGTCCTAATGAGGTCGGTCCCTTTAAGGATGCCACACGTACCAGCGTGCCATCCGCGGTCTCCGTATTTTCTGCTGTGGCTTCTGTGCCTTCCGCAACGGTTTCCGTACTCTCCACCGTTTCAGTGGGCTGTACGCTCTCCGCTGCCAGATCTTCCGACACTGTTTCCACACTCTGTGCCTGTCCGCATCCGGCAAGACCGCTGCACAACAGTCCAAGAGTCAGTGCAAGTGCCAGAGTTTTTGTGATTTTTGTTTTCTTTTTCATTGTTTTTTCGCCTTTCTGTCATAAAATGATGTCGGGGTCAAAAGCCCCCGACTTTGATGCCTACGGATTGTTCCGTGCTACGCACTCCCACAATCCTACCCAATATTCGCATATCGTGGGATTATCATCCCACTTTTATGCTCATATCGGGGCGGGTCCTAAGGTCTTTCACCCACCTATGAGCAAGCTCATGTGGGCTTAGACCTTTTGACCCTGGCATCATAAAATAGTTACAATGTAACTATTCAGCCCACCCCAGCATTCGCAAAACCGCGCGATAAATCGTGCTTTCTTGCTGCAAGGCAGCTAATTTTGCTCATGTACGGGGCAGTGACTCTATTCAAGTCACCTTGCAAATAAGAAAACTACTACTTGCATGCAAGCATGAAGTATCAGCCTTCTTATTCGAAGGGGTTCTGAATAGTTACATTTTGACAACAAAAAAACACCTTCTCTTCTCAGCTTCCGCAGTTACGACGTAGCTTCAAAGGTCAGTCACTTCTGTGGGATTCCGGTCAGTGGATCGTTGGTCACGCTTTCCGGTCTCCGTATCCTTCGTTGCTGTTTGAGTGTAACATAAAAATGAAAAACTTACCAGCATGAAAAAAAAGCCGATGCTCATACTAATACCAAGATAAGTGATCACAAAAAGCGCTTATCTGAAACAAGAAAACCCAAATCCAAACGGAGGTGAACGAAATGGCAAGTAAAACCAATAGAGTAGAAGTTCCCGAAGCAAAGGCTGCAATGGACCGTTTCAAGACTGAGGTAGCATCTGAGCTGGGTGTTAACCTGAAAGAGGGTTACAACGGCGACCTTACTTCTAAGGAAGCAGGAAGCATCGGCGGTGAGATGGTCCGTCGTATGATCAAGAAGCAGGAAGAGCAGATGAAATAAGCTCTGCCGGAATCGACAGAACCCAAAAGAAGCTGTACAGAGATATTCTCTGTACAGCTTCTTACTGTGTCAGTATCTTTGGTGAATCACGCGCTTCTCCGTGCTTCGCACTCTCGAACCGCTACAGACATTCGCATTCCGGGCTATCGCCCTACTTGCTCATGTCTGTTTGTCCGTCTAATGCATAGGCATTCCTGCCTGCAAGCAGTCGTCCCGCCTATGCATTGACAGACTATTCACCAAAAACTGCCTTATAATCTGCCTGGAACTTGGCGATACCGGCATCAGTCAGAGGATGCTTTACCATCTGCTCGATAACGGAGTAAGGAACGGTAGCAATATCCGCACCTGCCAGTGCACAATCGGTTACATGGATGGGATTACGCACGCTTGCTGCGATGATCTTGGTATCCAGATCGGTCACTGCGAAAATATCAGCGATATCACGGATCAGATCTACACCTCTGGTGCTGATATCATCCAGTCTGCCCAGGAAAGGAGATACATAGGTAGCACCTGCGCGGGCAGCCAACAGAGCCTGGTTCGCAGAGAAGATCAGGGTCACATTGGTCTTGATTCCCTCAGAGCTTAATACCTTACATGCCTTTAAACCTTCTACAGTCATAGGGATCTTAACGACCATATTCGGATGGATCGCTGCAATCTCTCTTCCTTCTTTGATCATACCCTCTGCATCTACGGTGGTAGCCTTTACCTCACCGCTGATAGGTCCGTCCACGATGGATGCAATCTCTTTGATCACTTCTACGAAATCTCTGCCCTCTTTTGCGATCAGGGAGGGATTGGTAGTTACTCCGCAAATAACCCCCATGTCATTTGCTTTCTTAATGTCTTCTACTTTTGCAGTGTCAATAAAAAAACGCATAACTCTTCTCCTTTTTGCTATGTAAATTTAATTGCTTCCGGTCCTCATACGCTTCTTTGAACCTTTAGTTACAGTATACTCATTTCTCTCCAAAACAGCAAGCACTTTTTTGTAAATTTTCTTGATTGTGTTCGAGCACGGAACGTACAACTATGGGCAGTACAACTTCCGGACATAGTAAAAATCAGCTGCCCTACATGCACGTTTCCTCTCCCTCCCGGAATCATCCGTCACCATCAAAAGAGTACGCAGCATTTTGATCTCCGGGATACGATCCTTACGCTCTTCACAGGTTGCCATGGCGATCACTTTGCGAAGCCATTTTTCCTGTCTTTGCTCTTTTCGTCCGCAACGTTTTTCCGCATTACGCCTCCTTATTCCCACAGATTGTCTGACTGTGCCGTCTGTGTCATCTCCCAACATAACTGCCAGCAGTCTGCCCACTGCATAGACATCACTCTCTTCCCCGGGAATCTCCCCCGGCACGAACTGCTCCGGAGCGCTGAAGCTTCGGTTTCCCGCTCCCGACCAGTCCTGCTCCCGGTTCCACAGACATCCCAGATCCAGAATCCCCGCTCTGCCATCCACGCGGATGCGGATATTTTCCGGCTTCAGATCCCGGTAGAGAAACGGATGCGGCCGTTCATGCAGATATTGCAATCCCTCTGTAATCTGCAAAGCTATCCGGGCCGCCTGTCCCGGTGACAGTCTCCCCCTCCTGTCCAGCATTTTCCGCAAGTCACAGCCATCCCAGAATTCCATGACCAGATACCCCCATTCCCCGTCTGTCCAGTGTTCTCTGTAGGCCGGAAACAGAGGATGACAGATCTCTCTGCTGTTACGACACTCCTGTTCCCACTGTTCTGTAACTTTCGATATCTTACATGCCTGAAAGTCCCTTTTTTCGTCCCGGACGCGGTAAACCTTCGCGAAACTCCCCTTGCCCACAAATACCGGATCCAGATAGCCATGTTCTTTTAATGATCTGCCCATATTTTCTGTTATTCTCTGCTCCATCCTTTTCCTCCCATAACCGGCAGGATCCACACCGCTCCCATGTGTGTTCCTCCGTGTCTCTCCGCCTTTTCTCCCAGTTCCTTCAGCCGTCTTGCAGCGCCTTCCACGCGTTCCCGCGCATCCGGTCTTCCTGCAATCTGCGGTTGCAGACATGCTGTCAGTTCCTCTTCACAGAAATTCAGGAACCCATTGTCCGCCATCAACATGGCCGTCCCCGGTTCCACTTCTCCCGCCATGCAGGATTCCTGCATCGTCCTCCATTGTGTCCTGCCGAATCTCTGAAAACATCCACAGATCCGCATTCTCCCGTGACTGAAAAACAATACTCTGCTCCCCACGCATAAGATTCCCGCATAACTGTCATCCTGCTTTTGCTGCCTTATAATGTCCATCCATTTCTCCTGCAATATTTCTTCCCGAAACGGCCTCCAGACATTCTCTTCTTCCAGTTCCTCCTCCATTTTGTTTTGCAGACTTCTTACCAGTTCCCCGTTGTCCGAGATACAGGCGCATACCACGGAAATCCCCAGCCTACGGTATTTTCGTTGCTGCAAAGATAAAAACAGCTCTGCAGGTGTTTCCTTTTGCCAATAACAGGCTGTCACATGCTCCATACGCATTCCTCCTTTTTTATTCTGTTTTGTCCGTACTGTTTCTTACTTCAGTGTTACATTGCTACATCAGGAAATTTTTGCCGATCGGCATGAAATTTTTCAAAGAAATGTGCCTTGCACAAATATAAAAAGAGCATACCATGCGGTATGCCCTTTGTCAACGGATCTTACCTATTGAACGTCTTGAATTATCCGGCTTATCCAAAGATATTAACCAGATCATTAAATAACAGGAACACCATCAGTACCATGAAGAACATCAGTCCAATAAAGTGTACCATGCCTTCTTTTTCGGGAGGCACCGGCTTGTGTGTGATGGCTTCCCAGATCAGGAATACCAGTCGGCCGCCGTCCAGCGCGGGGATCGGCAGAAGATTCAGAATTCCCAGGTTAACAGTAAGCATCAGGGTGATGTTCAACATATTCACCAGTACATTCTGCCAGCCGTAATCCTTGGTACTTTCGTAGGTCTTGCCAACAACATTTACCGCGATGCCTACAGGGCCTGCCACATCCTGCCTGGAGACCTGCCCCTGCACCAGCATCGCCAGACTCTTCCAGGTCATGTTCACGCAGTAGCGCATCTCATACCAGGAATACCGGAAGCTGTCCAATCCGGACAGTTCTACGAAATCCGCATTACTGATGCCGATCAGATAGCGGCCTTCGCTCTCATCGTACTTCGGTGTCAGCATTGTAGTTCCCTTTACACCATCCCTTTCATATTCCACCGCTACTTCTCCGCCACGGTAAGTCAGAGTAAATAACTGTATTTCTTCATACAGGTGTATTTTACTGCCATTTAAGGAAAGTATCCTGTCTCCGGCCTCCAGTCCCGCTTCCTGTGCGGCGCCGCCATCCACGATCTCCGTGGCTACCGGATCACGGATCACAATCAGATTCACCATAATAAAGGCAATGATAAAGCCCAGAATAAAGTTAAATATTGGTCCTGCCAACACGGTGGAAATCCTCGCCCACACATTGGCGTTCAGGAAAGATCCGCTGTGATCTTCACCGTCCTCCTTCTCATTCAGACCATCTTCCCCCTCAAACATACAGGCTCCGCCGATGGGAAGAAGCTTCAGGGAATATTTCGTGTCTCCTTTCTGGAAAGAAAACAGATTCGGGCCCATACCCACGGAAAATTCTATCACATGAATTCCATTGGCCTTCGCCAGCAGAAAATGTCCGAATTCATGTGAGATTACCACCACCCCAAAGATCAACACAAACAAGATCAAAGTAACCATTTATTGCCTCTCAGAATACACTTTTTCAATAAAATCATAGACAGATGCCTCTGTCTCCAGGATCTCCTCCACATTCGGATTCTCGATCACCTTATGTTGCTCCATGGCCTCACGGATCAGCTCCGGGATCTGAAGATAAGCGATCTTACGGTCTAAGAACAGTCCTACTGCTTTCTCGTTGGCTGCATTATACACCGTAGGCATACTGCCGCCGATGCGCTGTGCATCATAAGCCAGCTTCAGGCCAAAGAATGTCTCCATATCCGGCTTTTCAAATGTGATCTGTGCCAGTTCATAGAAGTCCAGACGTTTTCCCGGCATTGGACGCCGATCCGGATAAAACAGCGCATACTGGATCGGCAATTTCATATCCGGAGTTCCCAACTGTGCGATCACCGCTCCGTCCACATACTGTACTGCGGAATGGATAATGCTCTGGGGATGCACAATGACCTGGATCTGATCCAAATCCACACCGAACAGCCACTTTACTTCCATGACTTCCAGACCTTTGTTCACCAGTGTGGAAGAATCAATGGTAATCTTCCGTCCCATGGACCAGTTGGGATGCTTCAAAGCATCCTCCACCTGAATATTCTGCAGTTGCTCTCTGGTCCTGCCGCGGAACGGTCCACCGGATGCCGTAAGCAGGATCTTCTCGATTCTTCCGGCCGGTTCTCCGTTCAGTGACTGGAAAATCGCGCTATGTTCACTGTCCACCGGCAGGATCTTCACACCCATTTTCGCCGCTAACGGCATAATGATGTGCCCTGCCGTTACCAGCGTCTCCTTGTTAGCCAGGGCAATATCTTTCCCTGCTTCAATGGCAGCGATCGTCGGTCTGATACCAATCATTCCCACAATCGCCGTCACTAATACCTGGGACTGAGGCATTGTTGCGATCTCCAACAGACCATCCATGCCACTTACGACTTTCACAGGTAAATCCGCCACACGGCTCCGCAGGTCTGCTGCCGCTTCCTCACTCCACATGCCTGCGATCAGAGGATGGAATTCTCTGATCTGCTTTTCCATCTGTTCTACGCTTTTTCCGGCAGCCAGTGCTGCCACCTGCAATTCCGGATTATTGCGAACGACTTCCAGAGTCTGGGTTCCGATGGAGCCGGTAGACCCCAGAATTGCTATCTTTTTCATAGTGCTATGCTCCTTGTATCTTACCTTTGGGACTAACGCAGTCCAATCATCAGAATGGCAAGAAAATACGTCATCGGTGCTGTCACCGTCATGCTGTCAAACCGGTCCATGATCCCACCATGTCCGGGAATCAGTTTGCCATAATCCTTGATGTTATGGTTCCTCTTGATGGCAGATGCCGCCAAGTCACCGACCATACTCATCACCGCGCCCGCCGCACAGATGAATGCGATTGTCCAGGTGATGATCTGATCAGGGAATGCCGCTTCCACAAAGAAATGTGCATACAAACCACCGATCAGGGCTGCTCCGGCGACACCGCCGATACATCCCTCGAGAGACTTATGCGGGCTTAATTCCGGGAAAATATGCTTCTTTCCGATCAGTTTGCCGACAACATAGGCACAGGTATCGCATCCCCATGAACTGATCAGGATCAGCCATACCAGATAAATTCCGTTCTCGCACTCGCGGGTCAGATAGACAAAGGACAACAGCACCGGTGCATACAGGAAAGAGAACACTGCTGCCATGACCTGACTTGCCTGATATTTCGGAAAGGCTGCCACATAGCAGAACATTTCCGCCATGAACAGTGCTACAATACACATCAGCAGTAATGTATGGTCTCTGGTGAAAAACAGTGTTGCATAATATGCCGTCACTCCCACAAAACCGATCCATTCCAGTGCATTAAATTTTTTCTCATCCGTTGCACATTTTAATGCCTTGGTAAGCTCTCTGTATGCAATCAGAGAAATAAGCCACAACGGCACTGCCAGAAATACATTGCCGAAGCTGAACGTAGCCAGTGCAATGGCAAGCAATACGATGCCACTGAGCAAACGGGTCCAAAACATAAGCTATTCCTCCTTCAGGCCGCCATATCTTCTGTCTCTATGATTATATGCTTCCACAGCCTTGATCAATTCTTCTTTTGTAAAATCCGGCCAGGGAACCGGGGTAAAATAAAACTCCGTATATGCCAGCTGCCACAACAGGAAATTGGAAATCCTCTGTTCATTGCAGGTTCGGATCAGCAGATCCGGATCCGGAATTCCAGCAGTATCCAGGTATCCTTCCAGAGTATCTGCCGTGATCCCTGCAGGATCCACTTCTCCACTCTGTACTTTTGCGGACAGTTTTTTCACTGCACGGACGATCTCATCCCTGCCTCCGTAATTAATGGCAATCTGGAAATGCAGGCCATCGTTGTTCTTTGTGGCCTCTTCCAGTTCCGCGATCCGCGTCCGGATATCCTCATCCAGTCTGGTCTTGTCACCCAGGACTCTGACACACATACGGTTCTTCTCCGCTGTCTTCAGACAGGTCTTCATATAATTGCGGAGCAGCTTCATCAGCGCGTCCACTTCATCCTGCGGGCGGTTCCAGTTCTCTGTAGAAAAAGCATATACTGTCAGATACTGGATTCCCATACGGTACGCCTCTTCACAGATCACTTCCACCGTCTTGGCTCCCTGCATATGCCCGTAATTGCGGGGCATTCCTTTTGCTTTGGCCCAACGGCCGTTGCCGTCCAGAATAATTGCTACATGATTCGGAATTTTCAGATTCTCTTCCATAATTTTAAACCTTCTTAAACCGTCATGATTTCCTTGGACTTGCTGTCGATCAGAGCATCAATATCCTTTACATACTTGTCGGTAAGCTTCTGCAGATCATCTTCCAGACCCTTGATCTCATCTTCGGATACTTCTGTCTTTGCCAGCTTCTTGAAGGCATCGTTGCCGTCTCTTCTGATATTACGGATAGCTACTTTGCCTTCCTCACCCTTCTTCTTTACTTCTTTTACCAGATCTTTTCTGCGTTCCTCGGTAAGCTCCGGGAATACCAGGCGGATCACACTGCCGTCGTTGGAAGGGTTGATACCGATATCGGAAGTCATGATTGCTTTCTCGATCTCTTTGATCAGAGACTTCTCCCAGGGAGCGATCTGGATGATACGTGCCTCGGGAACGGTTACATTACCCACCTGCTGAATAGGGGTAGGCGTTCCATAGTAGTCAACTCTCAGTTTGTCTAATACATGAGGGTTCGCACGTCCCGCACGGATAGCAGCAAAATCTGCCTCCAGAAACTCATAAGCCTTCTGCATCTTGTCACTATATACCTGTACTCTTGCGTCCATTGTTTTCCTCTCTTCTGCGCTCTGCGCCTTTCCATTTTTATTTTCTGAAATTATACGGTTACCTTGGTTCCGTTGAACTTGCCCTTCAAGGTATTCACAATGCTGTTCTCTTCATTCAGGCCGAATACCCACATGGGCATCTTGTTGTCTCTGGCCAGAATGGAAGCGGTCATATCCACTACCTGAAGATTCTTGGCAATTACTTCATCAATAGATACTTCATCATATTTCTTCGCTGTAGGATCTTTGGCGGGATCTGCATTGTAGACACCGTCGATTGCCTTAGCCAGCAGAATGACATCTGCCTCTACCTCAATGGCACGAAGAACAACGCCGGTATCGGTGGAGAAATAAGGGTGTCCCGTACCACCTGCGAAGAACACTACCATACCTTTGGCAAAATATTTATTTGCTCTGTCCTTGGAAAACAGCTTGGTAAAGGATCCGCACTCAAAAGGTGTCAGGATATTGGTCATCATGCCTACGGAACGGAAAATCTCGGAGACATAAATACAGTTCATGATCGTAGCCAGCATTCCGATCTGGTCTGCCTTGGTACGGTCAATGTTCTCACTGGAACGTCCTCTCCAGAAATTGCCACCACCGATAACGATACCTACCTGAATACCGTCATCTACCAGTTCCTTTACCTGTAATGCTACCTTTCTGACGGTCTCCTCGTCAAAACCGGTCTTCTTCTCTCCTGCCAGTGCTTCTCCACTAAGCTTCAGTAATATTCTCTTCATGGTCATATGCTCCTTATTTTACTTTCTTTTTCTCGGGCTTGTAATCATCGAAGAAGGAAGTCGGGCTGACATCCGCATAGCACTGAGAGCACATACCTTCGATTACGGCACCGTTGTTGATCTGTACGGACTTGGACTTGATGTTGCCCATTACGATGGCGGAAGAATCCAGCACTACAGGTCCCTGTACATCAATATCGCCCTTTACTGCACCTGCAATAGCTGCGCTGATGGCAGTGATGTTGCCGATGACTACAGAACTTGCACCGATTTTTACAGAACCTTCGCTGACGATCTCACCGTTGATCTTGGCTCCCTCTGCAAAGATCTCGGCAGCCTTGGAATTTCCATTGATATATCCGGTAATATTCAGTTTGCCCAGAATATCAATATTTCCGTTGATCGTACCTACCAGATCCATAGATCCTTCAGAACTTACATCTCCGGTGATAACCATACCTGCGGTGATAACTGCTGTTTCATCTGATGCGATTTTTGCGTCCATTCTCTTCTCTGCTCCTTTGCTATTCTCTGTATTCTCCTGCTTCAGAACACTGTCCACAGTCATATCGTTCTGAAGTATACTGTCCAGATCCAGTTCCGGTACGGTCTCTCCTATGGGAGCTTCCTCTATCCGGGATTCTTCTGCCGTTGTTTCCTCTTCCGGCTGTTCTTCTTTTTCCTGGGGAATTTCAATAGAATCCAGGTTCTTCAACATTTCTTCCAATGCTGCATTGTCATTTGGTGTCTCTTCCGTCTGCGGCTCCATCGGAGTCTCTTCCGTTGTCTCCTGCGTATTTTCCACCGGCTGCTCCTTCGTCTCTTCCACGGCTGCCTGATCCAGCTCTTCCTCCGGCATCAGTTCATTAACCGCCTGGGACAGATCTTCCTTCAAGTCTGAGAAAAATCCCATGATTATGTACCTCCATTTGTTTCTTGTTATTTATCAGCGGTTTTCGCGTTCTGCGAACGATCAAAACCGCAACAGGCATTCTCTTCTTACAGGTATTCCTACTCTATATGATGAATCGGCCTGGTATTTTCCGTAATCGGCAGGATCACTGTATCCGGCCGGGCCAGAATATTCTCTATGATATCCGGCAAAGCTTCCACTGTAGTCGGCTTCTCCGCGGAATCATGCAACAGTATGATAGACGTGTCTCTGGTATCGATATCCTTGGTACAGTTTTCCAGTAATGTATCCGTGGATAACTTCATGCTTCCGCCGTCTCCGGAGGACACATTCCAGTCGTAGTATTCCACTCCCTGACTGTCCAGATAATCGATAAAATCATGCATATCGATCTCGCTGATCGTATTGGAGCTTCCACCCGGGAACCGGTAACAGACACTCTCCACTCCGGTGGCCTGATAGATGGAGTCCCTGATCCGGGCAAAATCCTGTGTAAAACTGTCCATTGATTCATACAATTCCTTATATTTATGACTGTATGAATGCATTCCCAGCGTATGTCCTTCGTCAACGATCCTTTGCAGCGCCTCTTCTGCATTGGTTCCTTCTTTTCCCACCACAAAAAATGTGGCTTTGACATTGTAGCTGTCTAAAATATCCAGGATGTCATTCGTATAAATACTGGGGCCATCGTCGAACGTCAGATACACCTTGTGAATTTCTTCCTGCCCGAAGCTTTCCTCCGCCACCGGCTCTGAAGCTTCTGCGCCGGGACTGTCCTCCTGTATCTGAGGTGTCTGTACCGGTGTACTCTTCTGCTCCTGCAACTGCTGCAGCAGCGTCTGTAACTCCTGATTCCGGATATCCAGTTCATCCAGTCTCTGCTCCAGTGTCTTCAAAGTTCCGTCAATCGTATGCAGCCTGCAGATCAGATACACACAGCACAGGAGCGGAATCACGATTCCCGCCGCCACGATACCTATGATCATCTTCTTCAACCGCTGCACTCTTTTTCGCCGGGCTTCCGGCAATGTCTGTTGCAGTTCTTTTGCCATGAATCTGTTAACGTCTCTCTTCCTATTTCGAAAATCTCAGCCTCCATCAGACAAGACTTCTGTAACAGTATAGCATATTCCACTTTTTTGGGAAAGAGATTTATGTAAAATGTTATTTTGTAACGCAGGAAGCCGCAGGAGATATTGCTATCTCTGCGGCTTCCTGCGTTATAATTTCATTCCCCTGTTTGTATTCCCCGTATGCCTGGGTTCCCTACCCAATTTCCTGCATTCTTCGTTCCGGATAATGTCCCATAATGAAATTATGGAAAAAGAGTTCCGGAAGATGGTGACTCCGAAAGCGATACCAGATATCCTCCGGTACATTATCAAACTGCCAGATCTGTCCGTTGTTTGCAAATTCGATTTCCAACATTTGCTGCTGGGCATCGTACCCGGCAGACTTGATCATGGGATTTGCCCACATTATTCGCTTCATCTTTTGTTCTCTCTTTCTCATCCTGCTTGTTGTCACCCCTGACATAAATGTCCATTAGCTGTAAGGCGTTCAGCTGTATCTTTTTCCTGAAAGATTTCCCCTTATACTTTCACGTGAAGATTTTTGTCCCACCCACTGTGACAATTGCAGTATATTTTATTTTTCCCTTCGTTTTCCCTTATGCAGGTTTTAGCATACTTTCTGAATACATTGTTGTATCCCCACCCCCAGTGGTTCCTGCTGCAAGTAATATGTACTTTGTATTTCTGCAGTTCATACATTATTAAGTTTTTTCGTAAGTGTAGCAAGGGTTTATTGTGTGTTATTTGTTACCTGGTAGTTCTAATTGTTATAGTACGAATTTGAAGGCACCGGTGTCGTTGACAACTTCTTCGTAAACATCATAGTTTGCATAGTGAGTGCAAATAACCCGGTAGGTTTTACCATTAACCGCATCAGGATAAGTTAAATCAGCGCCAAAAACTGCTTCATTCTGATTTTCTGCCCCATCAGAAGTCATTACTGTTTTCCAACCGTACCACATTTTTTGCTGCACTTTAATATCTTTTACTCCAATAACGGATGATACTTCAACAGACGAAGTTGTAAAAGACATCTCTAACCCTTCCAATGTAAATGCTAAAACAATCTGACAATTAAACATGGTCGTTAATGGTTGTACTTGTGACTGGTATCCTATTATTTTATTTGTTGTAATTACTTCTACATCAGTTGTTTCAACATTTTCTGCTGCACATGCCTTTAAGCTAGGTGTAGGTACCATAAATATCATGGTCATTAACGCAGCCATTACCCTAATTCTCCAATTTTTCTTTCTCCTTTTCTTCAATCATCTTTCTCCTTTCTAAATAACATTTTTGCTACACTAGCAGGATATCTTCACATTATTTGATATCCTTCTATATACTTCATGACAAATATACACATATTCTTACAACTTTTTTTAAATTAATAAAATTTAGTTAATAAAATTTAGTTAATAAAATTTTAAAAAACTTTTTTGCATCATTGCATAAAAAAAGCCGATAATTATCAAATTACCAGCTTTTTTCATTTATATTATTTATTATAATCTAAAATTACATTTCTATATTCTATCGCAATGTCACATATTTTTTCTTCATCCCCTTTACCTATTACCATATATTTTTCTTTTCCATAGTAAAAGCATGTTAAATATGTATTTTCTCCAGATAATTCTTTTCTTGAAAATATATCAATACTTCCCCCACCATCATCAAGTTCTTTTTCAAAAGTATATCCTGGATATGATTCTCTAACTCTTAAAATCTCTTGTTGATATATTATAATTTCAATTCTTAAGACATCGTCATTATTTTTCACAAATACAGATACTGTATCATCATGCTTTAATCTATGTACTTTAATGTAATCAAGCATGCTCTCTGAGATAGCATTAATTTGAAATACTTCTTTCACATAGTTCCTATATATTTCCGGCACATCTTCTATATTGTAATATTCTTCTACCTCTGCATTTGAAGAGACTTGTTGCCCGCCTTCCGGTGCCGTAATCATAGTCGTCCCTTCCTCGTTCTTATCCATCCACCAGAAGAAACCTCCATGCTTCTCCGCATTGGCAACTACCTGCCAGGAACCGCCGAGTACCATTACGACAAGTACCACTGCCGCTACTACCGCAAATCTGCGTCTGTGAAAATACCAGAGCACTTTATGAAGCTTACCCTCCCTGGGCTTGTCCTCCTCTTTCTCTGCAACAGGTTCACTTTTGTCCTTCTCTTCTTCGGTGCCAAGCAACAGGCGCTCCTCTTCTTCCCTTTCCTCACAATGTTTCCAGAAATCATCCAATGCCTCTTCCACAGGCAATTCATCTTCTATATTGTCTTCCTCTGTTTTCAGGTTATCCAGCAGTTTCATTAATGTCTGTACTTCATCCGCATCAAACTCTTCATCTGATGCTTCCATAATGTACCAGTCCAACCGCTTGGTAAGCTCCTGAATCAGGCTTTCGTTATCCTGCTTCTTCATATTAATTCCAATTCCTTTCCCTTCTGCATATCCTTATCTGGTGTAATATTGGTCCCTCGTTAAGTACATGATTCTTTTTTGTCAATTCTTACAGATTTTTTGTATTTTTTGTCGATACCGGACTCGTCGGGTATGTTTTGGGCTATCTTGCTTCTCAATCTGCTGATCCTGACACTCATATTGTTCTCGGATATTTTCTCAAGTTGTGCCAGCTCAGAAATTGAATACCCGTGAAGAAAATATTTGTAAAATCTGTTCTTCTCCTCTTCCGTCAGGCCTTTCGTTATTATGAGATCAAGTTCTGATTTTCCGTAACCGTCTTCCGTGAATGTATATTCGTCGGCATCCAGGTCGACTTCACATTCTATCTTCTTCAATGACTTATTCAGTTCACGTATTTTATTCTTGGCAGTATTGATCAGCCATCCCATTGGATTGGAATGTTCACAGAGAATATCCCACTTTTTATACGCAACATAATACGTTTCTTGCAGGACATCCTTTGCCAGTTCCTTGTCTGCCACCCTGTAGCGGATAAACTTGTATATTTCCGCCTGTGTCCTACGGTACATCTCATCAAATTCTTGATGGTCTCCTGTTGTCTCTTCTTTCTGCATGTGCACCTACCATCGCCTCATATAGAGGTTTTATCTTTCTAAAATATTTACTCTATAATTTAACATTTATCCCCGTACTAAATATAGATGATTTTACTATAAAGTAAAAATTTGTTTTACATCTGCTTATATTTTACTTTTCGTAGATTTTGTGTCAATTTTTTCTCATCGACAAATACTGTTAAAATTTGCAATTTTTGTTGTTGACAAACGGTATCTCTTTTGTTAGAATGAATCACGGTGATTGCGTTAGCCGTCACGTGATGCTGCTGTGGCTCAGTCGGTAGAGCGTCGCATTGGTAGTGCGGAGGTCACGGGTCCGATTCCCGTCAGCAGCTCTCATATAAGAAGCGGAAACATTGATTTTACAGTGTTTCCGCTTTTTGTTTTTCACAAACGCTGTAGATTTTCTTACTGCAAATCTCATCTCTGTCACAAAATTATAAATCCTCCAATAATACATGTGCCGGTATCTCCAGCACTTCAGCAATATCAAATATTACCTCCAAAGAAAACGGCTGGTCACAATTCGGTGCCTCGATCTTGGTGAGATAGCTGATACTAATACTTACTCTGTCCGCCAACTGCTCCTGTGTAAGTCCTCGTTGTTTTCGATATTTTTTAATCGCCTGTCCTATAATTTTATATTGTTCCGAATGTTTCTGACTCATTCCCTCATCTCCTGTTTCCTACCTCTACAATTCTAAAGGATAATGAAAGAATGAATGTTTCAGTCATAATGAAAGTTATGGGTAAAAAAATACCGATTTATTTTGCATCCGTTTCCAATGCCTGATAAATCGGTATTTCATAAACAATTATTTTCTTCCTAATAGTTTAATCTCTGCGTAATGTAAATTTGCCTACCACTTCATTTAAGGAATATGCCTGTGCCGACAATTCCTCGCTGGTTGCAGAAGATTCCTCCGCAGATGCGGAATTGGATTGTACGACCTCCGAAATCTGAGTCACTCCCACTTCTGCCTGTTCCATTGCCTGTGCCTGCGCTGTTGATTCTTCACTAAGTCTCCTGGAATCTGCTGCGATCTCCTTAACTCCGGTCACAATCTGCTCCAGTGATTCCGCTGCCGCTTCAGCGGCCTGATTTCCCCTCTCAATTTCCTGCAGAGAGCCTTCGATCAGACTTCTGGTATCCACTGCGGACTGTGCACTCTGTTCTGCCAGTTTGCGAATCTGTTCTGCCACAACAGCAAAGCCTCTTCCTGCTTCCCCTGCTCTGGCAGCCTCGATTGCGGCATTCAATGACAGCAGGTTGGTCTGACTGGCAATGTCTTCGATTTCTGCAATAATATTCTGAATCTTTTTGGACGTATCGTTGATTCGATCCATCTCTTCCATAAGAGATTTCATCTGTGCATGTCCGGCATCCGCCTGCTGTGCATAATTTTCCGCCTTCCGGGTGGTCTTCTGCAATTCACCCGCCGTACGGTTCACTGCATCCGCGATATTTGTAATTGTTGCTGTCAGTTCCTCCACCGAACCTGCCTGATCGGTAGCTCCCTCCGCAAGGGACTGGGCAGATTCTGCCAGATTCTCAGCGCCGGCTGATACCTGTTTTGCAGCTTCTTCTACCTGATGCAGCGTACCGTTCATCTGACGGTTCATTTTACGCATGGCATCCTTCAATGCCACAAACTGTCCTACATATTTATCCTCAATCTTAGTGCCGATAGCATAATTTCCCTCTGCCATCTGTCCCAGAAGTTCTCCGGCATCCGTAATGATCATATCCAGATCCGATGCCATCCCCTTTGCCACCTGTATCATATAAGAAATCTCATCTTCCGTTGCACACTCCGGAAATGCGCTGCTTAAATCTCCCTGTGCGAAGGTCTGCAGACGATCTGCCAATGCTATCATGGGCTTTTCTATGTCTTGCGCCATTTTTCGTCCCAGGATCACCGAACTCCAGAAAGAAACCACAACGATTGCCAGGATCACCAACAGCATATTCCGTTCCATTGCCCGCAGATCCGCTTCCGCACGGTCACCTTTCTGCACGCACAGGTTCATCAGTTCAACGAATTCTGCATAAATCTGTTCATATTGAGCCGTCAAATCTGTCGTATCCAGTTCCTGCGCTTCCAGATAACCATCCGCATCATCCGAAGTTGCCAATTCCAAGATTCGTGCATCCAGCTCCCAATAGCCGTCAAGTTCCGTCAAGACCGCATTGTAAGCTTCTCTTCCCTCGGAGAATTTGAGTGTTCTGCTCAATTCATCCATATAAGTTTCGAATGCCTCTTTCTTCTGGTCATGCAGAGCTGTCTGCTTTTCGATCACAGCTTCATCATCATACCCGACCACTGCGCGCAATGCACTTCTACTCTCCGAAAAAGCGGTCATCGCCTTACCGATATCCCCCTGTGTAAAACCATACCGATTCAGTGCTTTTTCATACTGCGCCGCAGCAATCAGAAGCGCTCCGATTCCAATGATTGCAGCTACCGCTCCAATTACCGCCACTTTTGTGAATCCCTTTGTCAATCGCTTCTTAATACCCTGTTGCTTTTGTGTTGCCATATATCGGTCCCCCTTGTTATTTATAAAAAATGCCATAATTTGCATTTTCATGTAAATTGTAGCACTTTCTGTTTTCCTCTTCAACTGTACGAAGGAATCACTTTTCTCATGTTTTCTGGTCTTTCATTATCTCTTCCGACAAAACCTCTATCCTATGTCTTGACATCTTATCACAATCTTTTTTTATGTCAGTACAATAGTTCAAAAATTTCTCCTTATCTGCATGGTACAGTAAATACATGATATTATAACAGGTATGATATCTATTCTGATCTACGTCCCCCACAGGAAAAGACGTCTTATTATACAGCTGATCCACTTTTGTCATTATGATCTCATGGTAATAACTGTTGCTAAAATAATTTCTGAGTTTATATGAAAATTGGTACGCTTTTTCCCCGTGGGTTGTGATCCTCAAATGTTCTACATATGTCTCAATCAAAAATTCTTTCATGTTTTCATTTTCTTCCATGTATATTATTTTCACCTTGTCTGAAGACATATGGAATAAATCATAAGAGTGCGTTAAAATTTCTTCTTTTCCATCTCTGACTGCCTGTTTTAGCATTTTGTTTAACCCGTTTTTATATATGGTTAAAACATCCTCATTATCTTCCTCCAGAATATCACTCCATACCATATAGGAATCTGCAAATTCGTTTAATTCCACAATGTTTTTTGCCTGAAGCAATCCCTTTTTTAAATCCGGCAGCATTACTTTTATCTCTGCATCTGTCTTATAATAATTGGGTTTATCTCCCGATTTAAGAAACAGTCGATACTCGGCTTCTAATTGTTCTTTATCAAGCGTCCCCTCCTGATAGTATCTCAACAGCATTCCGGTCAAATTATTACTGCTCTTTGTACCATAAAGATATTTCCCTATTCTATGCTCCAACGTATTTTCAATACTGCTCACCATCTTTTTCACCGAATCCGTATTGTTGGGATCATCCTCCTTATAATACAGATTGTGTGTACTTTCAACGACGATGGCATAACATATCAGTCTCAGTTCCTCCAAAAATTCATCTTTATTGCAGTCTTCACAAAATAATATTACATCATCATAAAATCGCTGCGCCTTTTCAAGTGTCCGCAAGTTTTCCACTTTATGAAGGTTCAGAAATTTTTCAATAAATTGAGCATGGATATGCAATTTACTCCACTCGACACTCTCTGCCCGTTCCGTAATAGCATATGTTCGTTCAATTACCTTTTCACTGTATTTGTCAAATATCTCTTTTTTATCTTTTGACATTTCTGCGGTATTCGCAACGAGTATAACTTTCACATAATTACATTGTTTCAGTTCCTCTATGATTCCAAATATCTCTTCCAAATTCATATTACTGTTCATTCTTTCCAGATCGTCTATGACCACAATGTGAAGGAATGTAAATTCTTTGGACAATAATAAAAATAGTTCTCTTTCGTTTGCTATATTTTGTACCACATCCCGGGCCTGTCCGACTTTATCCCAGACCTTTGCTGCGCCTTCTATGATATTATTAGCTATTTCACCAATCTTCCCGCCGACATTATTCTTCAATGCCAGTTGAAACAATACTTCATGATATATTTGTCTCGCATCTGTCATTCCGAACATTGATATTTTACAAACGTCCGGATTTCCTGCCAACGCCTCATTTACCGCATAAGACTTCCCGACACCCCAGGTTCCATCAAACAAGATGGTCTTATAAGGTAAGTCATTGATATTGCCAATTATAGTTTTTATTTTATCTGCTCTCATTTTTTCCTCTCTGTACACAAATTCATAATAACCGGACAATCTTTTTACATAAGTTTCTCCGGTTATCTGTCGTTCTGCGTTGTGTAATTGTTGGTGAGTTCCGGTTTGCAAACGGATTGTCTTATAAATGTCACAGATTAATCATTCCATATTTTCTCTGCATTGCCAGTAGCACTTCCGGATCATCCAGCTGCGCCACCTTATCTGTATCTCCTCCGGCATTGTTTGTCTGCATCCGCAGCATATCCAGTTCTCCTTCCGTCTTTATGTTGAAAAAACGTATCCATTCATCTATGTTCTGTCCCATTAAGACCTTATTCAGTTCTATCACATGCAGTTCCAACAGATTGCTGAACAATCTTCCTTCTTCATCACGCAACAAATATGTCTTATGGTACTGTTTATCTTCCGTCAGGTTAAAATCCAATATACTGATTGCTACACAACGCTTCATCACATCGTAGCTTCTGCCAAAAGAAATCTCTTCTGTGAGCATCTTTCCTAAATAGAACAGTTGTCTCTTGTCCCAGTTTCTGACTGCTTTCACCTGAAGTTCAATATTAATTTTCGTATCATCATTCAGTTCTACCAGAACATCCAGGATCCCCTGTTTCTGGTAACGATATCTTCTCCACAGGTATGTATTCAGCAGTCGCGTACTGCGAATCATCTCCACCGGAATATTCAACACCACACTGATAAAATACTTTCGGATCACCGGATTACGGAATAATTCCTTCATACAGTAATCCCATTTAGGACTGATTATCATTTGCATTCTCCTCTCACACTTGCCACAGGAGAATACGCTGACAACGTCAGCAAATCAAATTTCCATTCGCTCTACGCCTTCTCCTGCTCTATTATGATCATTGGGGGTAATTAAGCAGGAATTCATTCCTCTGAAGTCATAGACACCGGCTTATGCCGATATAGAAATTCGAAATAGAAAATCTGCTTACGAGTAGAGAATAACAAATGGGGACTCGCTTGTCAACGTGGCAAAATAACAAAATCTGTCCCTGGCGAATTTGGGCATTATGCTTTAAAATTAATTTTAACTCCATCTATATATTTATTTTTGTCTTATAGCCTGTCCTTCAGATTTTTCTGAACATCTTTTCATAATCATTCTCCATAATGTAAATCCTATTATTGCTCCAAGGACATTATGAAACGGATCATCAAAAAGTTCAAAGAGTCCACGTTTTGTTAATAACTGGCTGAATTCTATACTGTAACTTATCAATATCACCCATTTTAACTTTCGAACACCTAATCCCTGTAATCCTATTCCTACCTTATTGCTTTAATATAATTCCAAAATGACATAAATTCTGCCCTCGGATTTCTTATTGTTTGACGGGCATGGAATCGTTCTTCACGTTGTGTCCATAGATCACCGTATTGTTGTCTGTAATGTCCTTACTGTTCAGATTCTCCGTATATATGCACCCGGGATATCCATACGAACCATCAATATTATGCATAAAGTAATAGGAATTATCGGAAGGATGCTGTAAAATCGGATATTCAATTTCTGTCCCCGGTACAGCGATCCAGGCATACACATCCGGATTCACCGACTGCCGCTCCTGCCACAATGGTCATTATCTTTCGTTTCATGTGAGCTCCTTCTTCCCAAATAATGGAAGATTTTACTACTCCTAAATTTTATTCTACGTTTTTTAACGTAATTTTAATTCCGTTTTAAATGTAACCGTTATATACGTTCAAAACAGGTATTGTCAATAGTTTGGGGGCTTCATGCAGGACGAGATGGCTGGAAAAACAGAAGAAAACGGATACTTCGGGTAAACCGCCGAAGTATCCGCTATTTTGACTATGTTAAACAATTCCGTTCTAATTAAATCCGAACAATTTCTGGCAGATCTTATATCCCTCTACCGAAATCTTCCGTCCGCCTCTTCCGGGCAGGTTCATGGTACCGCCCATAATGCCGTTACGCATCCACAGATACAGGCGTTTGTCTTTTCCTTTCAGGTACTCCCACAGTTCTTTCTTTTTCTCCAGATGTTCTGTGGTACCGGAGCGGATTAACAGTACGGAAGATACTGTCATGATGATCTCCAGATAGTTGCGCATGTACTGGTACAGACGTCGGTTTTTCACCAGTTCCGACTTTCTGCCCACCAGATAATCAATCATCAGCTTCGTCACTCGGATCTGCTGGTCGATGCGGGAGATCATCACGGTCTCATTCACCGACTGATCCTGTCTTCCTATATAATATCTGTAGAAATTCACATCCAGATAATACATATTCTTCACATAAGGAAGCGGTTCAAATACATACAGGTTGTCCACATAGAAGGTGTGCTCCGGAAGCTTCAGTCCACATTCCTGTAACAGTCTGGTACGGAAGATCACGGAGTGCATCAGTATGTAATGGCCCTTCAGAAAATGATGGCAGTCCGTCCAGGTGAACATCTTCTCCACCGGCAGGATATGACGGTACTGGATCACCTTTTTGCGGCGCTCGCCTTCTTTTTCATAGACATAGTTGCTGATGAGCATATCCAACGCCTGACCGCCGCCGGCCAGTTCTCTGAGAGTGTCCAGGATCTTAAAATATGCATCCTGCTTCACCCAGTCATCACTATCCACTACTTTAAAATATAGTCCCGTGGCATTGGCGATTCCGGTGTTCACAGCAGAACCATGTCCGCCGTTCTCCTTATGAATAGCACGCACAATCGTAGGAAACTGTGCTTCATATTCGTCTGCAATCTCTGCGGTACGGTCTTTGGTAGAACCGTCATCGATGATCAGGATCTCCACATCCTCTCCGCCGATCAGCAGGGAATCAATACATTTTCTCATATACTTTTCAGAATTGTAACAGGGAATTGCTATGGAAAGTAATTTCATATCGCTGTCCTTTCTTCACTATCTTGTTATTCACTGTCCGGGATCGTTCTCTCGGGCCCCCAGTTTCATGTTCAATCCCTTCGCATAGACTGCAAACGCGGAAGGAATGGGATATTTCTCCCTTGTCTCCGAAGGTTCAATATAGATCCAGTCTGCTGAATCCGGGCCTTCACGCTTCGGTGCCAGTTCATCCACACGGATCAGATATCCTTTCATATGCCATTCTCTATGGGAAAAAATATGCTTTGCATCCTCAAGGGGCTGGATCCGGAGTACCTGCAACCCGTTCTCCGCCAGATATTCCTTGACCTCCTCCGCGGTATGATATCCCTTCATCGAAGGGAATTCATACATACCGGCCAGCAGACCTTTCGCCGGACGCTTATGCAATGCCGCCAGCTCCGCATCCCGGATAATGAGGATCGTCTTCTCCTCCACCGTACGTTCTTTTGCTTTGGCTTTGTTCGGATATTGCAGCTGTGTACCGTCCGCATTCGCCAGACATATCTGCTGTAGGGGACATTCCTCACAGTGCGGAGCCCCGTTGGGAATACATACACAGGCACCGATTTCCATCATAGCCTGGTTGAAATCTCCCGGCCTGTCTGTAGGAATGACCTCCCACAGATCCTTTTCCACAGCCTTTTTTACTTTATCCTCAGAGATACAGCGTTCATCCTTGCGGACTCTTGCAATGACTCTCAGAACATTGCCGTCCACCGCCGGATTGGGCTTGCCGTAAGCAATAGAGGATACCGCCCCAGCCGTATAGCTGCCGATTCCTTTTAACTTTAATAACTCCTCATAAGAATCCGGCATGACTCCGCCATAATCTTCCATGATCTGGATGGCTGCTTTCTGTAGATTCCGTACCCGGTTATAATATCCCAGGCCCTCCCACAGCTTTAACAGCACCTCTTCCGGTGCCTGCGCAAGCGCAGCAATATCCGGCAACGTCTCCATAAAGCGCTGGAAATAGGGCTTTACCGCTTCCACTCTGGTCTGCTGCAGCATGATCTCAGAGACCCATATGCGGTAGGGAGCAGGATCCTCTCTCCAGGGAAGGATCCTACGGTTATTATCATACCATTTTAAAAGTGGTTTGGGAATCGCCCGAAGGTCACCTTTCCTAAAGATTTCCTTAACATCCGTTAAATTTTCATTGTATTTATCCATAGAGTCTACCGCAGACGGTTGCATTCGAACTTCTCCATGGTGAGCAGGCAGTTCTTCAATTCTTCATAACGCTCTTCCGGCTCACCGTCATTTACTTCAATATCACAGGAAATCGCCATGGTTGTGATCATCTCGTTGGTGATACGATGGTGCAGTCCTGCCAGAATATTTAGCTTCTCCTCGTAGGAATCCGCATCCAGAAATTCCAGTACCAACGGATCCAGTGCGGGCTCTTCATCTTCTGCGGGAGAAACCGGTGCTATTATTGTCTGTGCCGCGGTCGCCGTTGCCTGTGCTGCTATGTTCTGCGCCACAATCGGCGTTGCCTGGGCTGCTGCGGGCTGGGACGCAGTCGACGGCATCTTTGCTGTCTTCGTCTGAACTGCTGCCGTCTGTGTCCCGCTCACTGCGTCCGCCTCGTGTGCCTGTCTGTCCGCCTCCGCTCCCTGTAATTCAAAACGAAAACGCTGTGTCACCTCAGGGTATCTCTGACGATCCACTTCTCCGGTAAACATGGCAAGAGGCCTTGCATAGGTCTTGAAATCTCCATACAAAGCCTGATAAATCACCAGCTGTTCTCCGGTCTCTGAATGTTCCGCAATCGTTACGACCTGATACAGATTGCCCTTAAAATGCTTATATATCTCATGTGGTTTGGGAATAAATGTCATCTGTCGTTCTCCTTTCCCATCGCCTCGTTTACTGTGGCATATGGTATCAGTATACCCCTTATTTCCAAAAAAGTCATGTAAATAGTCTCTAAAAATCCGTCAGCAGATATTCATAAGAGACCGAATAATTGCTGCCTGCGTTGCAGGCCCGTGCCAGTTCTGCGCTCAATGCTCCCCGTTCCGTCTCACTCATGCTGTTGATCTTCTTATGATGAATGGTAAACGTATAATCCGGACTGCCGTCTTCTTCCAGTGCATAGGTCAGCGTCACGCCGCTGTTGCGATAACCGTTCTCATTCAGATACTGCTTCATATCGCTCATCAGTTGCTGTTCCTGTATCCGGTTCTCCATGCGCTGCGTCTCATCCCGGCTCTCGCTCTTCACGGTTGCGCCGATACATAATACAATGATCAGAATAAGTACTGCGGTAGTACTGTAAAATGCCACATTGGAAACGAACTGTCTTCTCATAACCCATACCTCTTTTTCTGCTTTTTGTGCTCAGGGTTCTGTCGGAAATCTTATTTTCCCGTCCTGACAGGTATAGATTACACTTTTTCAAGTCCAATAAAACTCTCTTATTTAAAATATTCGGCACCTGCTGCCTCTACCGCTGCTTTCAGCCCCAGTGCGGACATTCTGGTGGCACCGTTGCCCCAGATGATCATCTGTTCCAGTGCATCGGAGGTTGCCACCGTCACCCGGTATTTCTGCGGCTTAGCACCCAACTGATGGGTCGTGCGCTCGATATACTGGTCTGCAGTCTCCGCTTCTTTTGTATAGACCACTTCTATATTATGATATTTCATGGTGGAGCCGGGATTGTCCTTCACCTTGTAGGCATCATAGACCAGGATCAGGCGACAGCCCTGATATCCCTGATAGTTACACAGAATATCCATCAGTTTGTCCCTGGCACTGTCCAGATTGATCTTCGCCAGCTCCCGCAGTTCCGGCCAGGCAAAAATAATGTTATAACCGTCCACCAGAAGGTATTCCTCCGGTTTTTCCTGCGGTACGACCTTCCGCATACCGGTGTCACCGGCACTTCCCGCCAAGCTGCCCGTATAGCTGCCACGGTTTCCGGAGGAAGTATGGTATCTGCGGAATCTGTGGGGATCCTCCGCCTTTTTCCCATAAGTCTGGCGGAAGATCTCTTCGATCTCTTCCTGAGAAATAATCCGCTCTACACCACCCCCGGTCTGACGAATAGCGCCCTGCTGCCTGTTTACTGCCTGCAGTCCCGCATCCGAAATGCCGTCCGCATCTTTGGTTCCTTCCTTCTCCGGCTTCCAGCCGCTCTCCACATGGGCATATTCTGGCACCTGGTCCCAGGACACCTGAAAACCGGCACCATGAGCGCAGAATACCGATCCGGTGGGGTTGACCACATCCGCTTCCGGATCATAGCCGATCTCTGCCATTACCTCCTCCGGATTATGGCAGGGTTCATATCCCTTCAGTGTGCAGGACAAACGCCCATGACCTTTGGTATAAGATGCCACCTCTTTTCCATAATCTCCCATGGAAGCCACGGGAACACTTCCCGTCAGCACACTGTTATTGCCTTCTGTCTCCGGTGCTTCAAAGCTTCCGTTCATCCTCGTGATATCCGACATGGCTCTGCCAAGATTCTCCGTAGGCACCTCCAGTCGGAAGGAAAACCATGGTTCTAAGAGAATGCTCTTTCCGCTGCGCATTCCCTGACGTACTGCACGGTAAGTGGCCTGTCGGAAATCTCCGCCCTCTGTATGTTTGGTGTGGGCTTTTCCGGCAATCAGCAATATCCGCAGATCCGTGAGTTCGGAACCGGTCAGCACACCCACATGACGTTTTTCCTCCAGATGCGTCAGGATCAGCCGCTGCCAGTTACGGTCCAGCATGTCCTCGCTGCACAGAGAGGCAAATTGCAATCCACTGCCCCGCTCCCCGGGCTCCAGCAACAGATGTACCTCCGCATAATGACGCAGGGGTTCAAAATGCCCGATGCCTTCCACTGGCTCCGCCAGAGTTTCCTTGTATACAATGCTTCCCTCATCGAATTCCACTTCCAGACCGAAGCGCTCCCACAGGATATTTTTGAGGATTTCCATCTGCACCTGTCCCATGACCTGCATATGGATTTCCCTGTTTTCCTCCTGCCACAACACATGCAGCTGCGGTTCTTCCTCTTCCAGCTGGCGTAGTTTCCCCAGTGCCACGACAGGATCCACCTCCGGAGGGAGCAGTAGTCTGTAAGTCAGCACCGGTTCCAGTATCGGCGTGGAGTTCTCGCTTTCATAGCCCAGTCCCTGCCCGGCGAAAGTCTTCGTAAGTCCCGTGACCGCACAGACCTCACCGGCTTTCACCGTATCCACTGCCTCATAGCTTCCGCCATTATACAGACGCAGCTGGTCGCATTTTTCCTCCCAGATTTCCTCTCCTGCACCGCTTCTGCTGTTTCCCACCGGCATTTTAACCCGCAGACTTCCTCCGGTGACCTTCAAATACGACAATCTGATTCCTGCGTTATCTCTGCCGATCTTATAAACCCGGGCTCCGAATTCCTCCGGATATTCCGGCTGGGGCAGATACGCATTCAATCCGTCTAACAGCTCTGTAATTCCCCATTGTTTCAAGGCGGAGCCGAAAAAGCAGGGGAACAGCTTACGCTCCGCCACAGTGTCCGATATGTTTTCCGCCGACAGTTCTCCGGTTTCCAGATATTCTTCCATCAAGGCTTCACTACACATGGCCGCGTGTTCCAGCTCTGTTTCCCGTTCTCCTTCATTGTCCCCAGGCTGCAGCAGTTTTTCCACGGATGTAATATTGCTATCCAGCTTTTTCTGTAGCTCCGTCAGTACTTTTTCCGGATCCGTCCCCGGTTGATCCATCTTGTTTACAAATAAAAATACCGGCACTTCATATCTTTTTAACAGCCGCCACAGCGTATGTACATCTCCTTGCACTCCATCGCTTCCGTCGATGACCAGAACCGCCGCATCCAGTACCTGCAGCGTCCGTTCCATTTCCGCAGAGAAATCCACATGTCCCGGGGTGTCTAACAGTGTGATATCCACATCTTTCCACCGGATTCTCGCCTGTTTGGAGAAAATGGTGATTCCTCTTTTCCGTTCCATGTCCCCGTTATCCAGAAAAGCATCTCCGTGATCCACTCTTCCGGCCTTTTCTATGACACCACAGGCACATAAAAGGCTTTCTGCCAATGTTGTCTTCCCGGCATCCACATGTGCCAGGATCCCAACGATACTTTTTTTCATGCTTATCCTATCCTTCCAATGCCAGCATCATCCTGCAGGCACGTATAAAACGTTTTTTCTATTATAAAGAATACTATATCCATGAGCATTTTCCAACTGTTTTGTATTTCCAGATACCGTTTGCAAATCCGGTGGACAGTAGGATATAATGTAATGAGCCTCAAGGAAAAACAAGCGGCTGCGAAGCAGACATTTGTTTTTCTGGGCTCATTAGCGAACGAATATCCTGCGAAGCAGGATGTAGAGCGCGATAGCGCGGATTCGTGAGCTCATGATATAATGAAATGTAAGATTCAGGAGGCACTATGATCAAACTTATTGCAACCGATATTGACGGCACGCTATTGAAGGACGGCACTCTGATGCTGGATCCTGAATACATGACCGTCATTGAAAAGCTGATTGCAAAAGGCATCCGTTTCGTTGCCTGTTCCGGCAGACAATTTATCAGTGAGCGGAAGCTTTTTGCCCCCATCCGCGACAAGCTCCTCTATATCACCGACGGCGGTACCGTGGTCCGCACACCGAAGGAAATTTTAAAGGTGCATACCTTACCCGAAGAGATCTGGCACGGCATGTGTGAGACAGTCCGGAACGAATTACCGGACTGCGATTATTTTATTGCCACACCGGATTATTGTCTAGCGGAAGATGCTGGAAGCCGGATGTTCCGGTGGCTTACGGATTCCTACGGATATGACATCCGGGAATCTGCCGATCTTATGAAAACGCCCGTGGACAATGTGATCAAGTTCACTGTATATCATCCTTCCGCCTGTGAAGAAATGTGTGCACCTGTCTTCACTCC
Organism: Clostridium sp. AM34-9AC; assembly: GCF_003480225.1. NCBI lineage: Bacteria > Bacillati > Bacillota > Clostridia > Eubacteriales > Clostridiaceae > Clostridium > Clostridium sp. AM34-9AC. The sequence goes on along the minus strand of NZ_QUIU01000011.1, from coordinate 1,588 downwards.
CACCTGGCAGTCCCGGGTGAAGCTTGCTTCTGCCGGAAAAGAATGGGTGGACTGCAATCCCCTTGGGGTAAATAAGGGGTCTGCGATCCGTTTTCTCCAGGAATATTTGGGGATCGCGCCGGATGAGACCTGTACCTTTGGAGACAATCTGAACGACATCGAAATGCTGCAAAGCGCCGGAATGAGCTATGCTGTCTCCAATGCAAGAGAGGAAGTCATTGCCGCTGCAAGGGATACCTGTGCGCCCTATTGGGAAAACGGAGTGTTGCAGGTGTTGAAAACTTTTTTATAAATTCCCCGGGGCATTCCGAAAGTAAACGCTTGACACTGCTGCGATAAAGCACTATAGTAAACAGGTAAATAGAATATCCGCTAGGGGAGCACATCGCTGAGATTGAAGTGCCGCCATCAAGGCTTCACTTCTAACCCTCACTACTTGAACCGGGTAATACCGGCGTAAGGAAGCACATTATTCATACAGAGAATTTATCTGTATGAATACGATGTTGTCCCTCCTCGCGCACACGAAGGAGGATTTTTTTATGTTGTACACTGCTGTTACCAATGACTGGGGAGAGACTACTTATATCCCCACTCCCCTGGGAAATGTCTTGTTGGTGATCATTCTGGCCGCACTGTTGGCGGCCGCTGTTTTATTTGCCCGCATGCAGATGAAAAAGACTGCGGCAGCTCCCGCTTCTTCCGATGGTGATTCCAGGATGAAGCACGGCAAGCTCACCGTGAAGCAGCTGGCATTCTGTGCCATGGCTATTGCCCTGGGAACCGTTCTTTCCAATATCAAATTGTTCCATTTTCCTACCGGCGGCTCCATTACTTTGCTGTCCATGCTGGTGATCTGCCTGCCCGGCTACTGGTTCGGTCTGGGTGCCGGTATTGCCACAGGTGTAGCCTACGGTGTCCTGCAGCTGCTCATAGATCCCTATGTATTATATCCCCTGCAGCTGGTGGTAGACTATCTTCTTGCTTTCGGCGCTCTGGGACTGTCCGGTCTCTTCTCCAATGCGAAGCTAGGACTGATCAAGGGATATATTGCCGGGGTTCTTGGAAGATATGTGTTTGCCGTGATCTCCGGATGGATCTTCTTCGGCTACTATGCCTGGGAAGGCTGGGATCCCCTGCCTTACTCCCTCGCCTACAATGCTATCTATATCTTCTCTGAAGCAGCCATAACTCTGGTAATTTTAAGCGCTAAGCCGGTACGGAATTTGTTTGCGAAATTGAAAGACATGGCTTTGAACGACTAAATAGAAAGTTACGCGAGCAATGAGCCGCGCATAGGCATAGTGAAGACAGCGATGGGCGCTTGCGCACAATTCGCTGTCTTTACTTATGCCGAGATGCGGCGAACGCCGCGATATGAAATAAGATTGGCAGCGTTTTATGCTGACAATCTTATGAATAACGTGGTTCATTGCAGATGGTAGTTTCAAATCCACGAACGTCCACAGCAAACGGAACATCCTTCCATGGTGGGCATCGCGGCATTTATTATAGCCTACGTTACGAAATGTCCTGTAATTTACGTCTTTTCTCTGCTGAGCCCCGGAAGTTTCCGACAAGCGGGGCG
>NZ_QUIU01000010.1:26337-122079 GCF_003480225.1 Clostridium sp. AM34-9AC | reverse complement strand
AGATTTTTTGTACGCCGCCGCCCGCCATCGAGCAGAGTTTTTACACCTAATTGGGGATGAAACAGCTTATGGCGGGCGGCGGCGTTGCCCTTATCGGCATGACCCTTGTACCGCTGCTTTCCGGGCTGTTCGGTTAAGAAGCGCGGGTAAAGGCTTATGCAGAGCATACTTGACGCGATTAACGAATGGATAAAGGAAATCCTCATAGGAGCCATAAACGGTAATCTGTCAACTATGTTCGGGGACGTGAACGAAAAAGTCGGCACTATCGCCGCAGAGGTAGGGCAGACCCCGCAAGGGTGGAACGCAAATATATTCTCCATGATACAGACGCTTAGTGAGAATGTAATCGTACCCATTGCGGGGCTTGTCATTACCTACGTCCTATGCTATGAGCTTATCAGCATGGTAACGGAAAAGAACAATATGCACGACGTTGACACTTCCATGTTCTTCAAGTGGGTGTTCAAGGCGTTTGTGGCAGTCTACCTTGTGACTCACACCTTTGACATCACTATGGCGGTGTTCGATATGGCGCAGCACGTTGTTTCCGGCGCGGCGGGGGTAATCGGCGGCAACACAGAGATTGATGTTGCCGCCGCCCTTGCTTCCATGCAGAGCGGGCTTGACGCTATGGAAATCCCCGAACTGCTCTTACTTGTCATGGAAACAAGCCTTGTGAGCTTGTGCATGAAAATCATGTCCGTACTGATAACCGTTATTCTCTACGGGCGCATGATAGAGATTTACCTTTACTGTTCGGTATCGCCTATCCCGTTTGCAACAATGACGAACCGGGAATGGGGGCAGATAGGAAACAACTACCTAAAATCCCTGTTCGCTATCGGTTTTCAAGGCTTCCTCATAATGATATGCGTCGGCATTTACGCCGTACTGGTGAACAACATGGTAATAGCGGACAACCTGCACAGCGCGATATTCTCCCTTGCAGCCTATACCGTTATCCTCTGTTTTTCCCTGTTCAAATCCGGCGCACTGGCGAAGTCGATATTCTCCGCGCATTAGCGGCGTGTCAAGGGGAGGGTGGAGATTTTCAGAGCGAAGCGGCGAAAATACGACCCGACCTTGACGCGGATAACCCCCATATAATACGGGCGGGCAAAGGGCATAGATTGACCTTTGCCTTGATTACCCTTTATGGGAAGTTACAGCAACACCAAACCCAGAGAAAGGAGGTTTTCACTTGGCGTATGTACCCGTACCCAAAGACTTATCCAAAGTCAAGACAAAAGTAGCGTTCAACCTTACCAAACGGCAGATTGTATGTTTTGCGGCGGCTCTCCTGTTCGGCTTGCCGCTTTTCTTTCTGCTCAAAGACAGCACAGGCACAAGCCTTGCGTCTATGGCTATGATTGCCGTCATGCTGCCCTGTTTCCTGTTCGCCATGTATGAAAAGCATGGACAGCCCCTTGAAGTGGTGGTGAAGAACATCATTCAGACGAAATTCATAGCCCCCAAAGAACGACCATACAGGACAGACAACCTTTATTCCGTCTTAGAACGGCAGAGAAAACTTGAAAAGGAGGTATCAGCGATTGCAAAAGGAAACACGAAGAAACAGCGCGGCGGGAAGCGCAAAGCCTAACCCGCCCCGCAAGCTCACCCGCGCCGAGAAAAAGCAGATTGCGGAAATCATCAGACAGGCAAAGGGCGACGGGAAAGCCCACACCGCGCAGCAGACAATCCCCTATATCCAGATGTACCCGGACGGTATCTGCAAGGTTACGGAGCGCAAATACTCAAAGACCGTCGCCTTTGAAGATATTAACTATCAGCTTGCACAGGCGGACGACAAGACCGCCATTTTTGAGAACTGGTGCGATTTCCTCAACTACTTTGACGCTTCCGTTTCGGTGCAGCTCTCTTTCATCAATCAGGGGACGCAGCGGGGCGAAGCGGAAAAAGCGGTCAATATCCCGGCACAGGAGGACGCTTTCAACTCTATCCGCACAGAATACCGGGATATGCTGAAAAACCAGCTTGCAAAGGGCAACAACGGGCTTGTCAAGGCAAAATATATCACCTTTGCCATTGAAGCCGACAGTCTGGGCGCGGCGAAATCCCGCCTTGCCCGTATCGAAACGGACGTACTGAACAACTTTAAGCTCTTGGGCGTAGCTGCCCGCCCCATGACAGGCTATGAACGCCTTAAAATGCTGCATGGCATTTTCCACCCGGAGGGCGGGCAGTTTGCCTTTGATTTTTCATGGCTTGCCCCGTCCGGGCTTTCCACAAAGGACTTTATCGCCCCGTCCTCTTTCCGTTTTGGCGAGGGGCGTTATTTCCGCATGGGGCGCAAAATCGGCGCGGTTTCATTCCTTGAAATCCTTGCGCCGGAATTAAACGACCGTATCTTATCGGATATTCTGGATTTGGAAACGGGCGTTATCGTCAATCTGCATATCCACAGTATCGACCAGACCGAAGCCATAAAGACAATCAAGCGGAAGATAACCGACCTTGACAAAATGAAAATCGAGGAACAGAAAAAAGCGGTGCGCAGCGGCTATGACATGGATATTATCCCGTCCGACCTTGCCACTTTCGGCAGCGAAGCAAAAAATCTCTTACAGGACTTGCAGAGCCGGAATGAAAGAATGTTCCTCTTGACGTTCCTTGTGGTGAACATGGCAGACACAAAAAGGAAACTGGAAAATGACGTGTTCGCGGCGGCGGGCATAGCACAGAAGAACAACTGCGCCCTAACCCGCCTTGACTACCAACAGGAAGCGGGGCTTATGTCCTCTGTACCGCTTGGGGAGAACCTTATCCCCATTCAAAGGGGGCTTACCACGTCAAGCACCGCTATCTTTATCCCCTTTATCACACAGGAGCTTTTCCAGACGGGCGCGGCTTTGTACTACGGCTTAAACGCCCTGTCTAACAATATGATACTCTGCGACCGCAAGCAGCTAAAGAACCCCAACGGCTTAATCTTGGGTACGCCGGGAAGCGGGAAATCCTTTGCAGCCAAACGGGAAATGACAAACGCTTTCCTCATTACCGACGACGACATAATCATCTGCGACCCGGAAGCAGAGTATTTTTCCCTTGTGCAGCGGCTTGACGGGCAAGTGATACGCTTGTCGCCTACGGGCAAGGGCATTGACGGGAAGCCCCAGTATGTGAACCCTATGGATATTAACCTTAATTACAGCGAGGACGACAGCCCCCTTGCGCTGAAATCCGACTTTATCCTCTCCCTCTGCGAGCTTGTCATAGGCGGCAAGGAGGGCTTGCAGCCCGTCGATAAGACCGTCATTGACCGCGCCGTTAGGAACGTGTACCGCCCTTTCCTTGCAGACCCCGCCCCGGAGAAAATGCCGATTTTGGGCGACCTCTACGACGAGCTTTTGAAGCAGCCGGAGCCGGAAGCGGCGCGTATCGCGGCGGCGTTGGAGCTGTATGTTTCCGGGAGCCTTAACGTCTTTAACCACAGGACGAATGTAGAGCTTTCAAACCGCCTTGTCTGCTTTGACATCAGGCAGCTTGGGAAGCAGCTCAAAAAGTTAGGTATGCTCATTGTGCAGGACCAGGTATGGAACCGCGTCACCGTCAACCGGGCAGAAAGGAAATCCACCCGGTATTTTATGGACGAATTTCATCTTCTCTTGAAAGAGGAACAGACCGCCGCCTATTCCGTTGAAATCTGGAAGCGTTTCCGCAAATGGGGCGGCATACCCACAGCCATTACGCAGAACGTCAAAGATTTGCTTGCTTCCCGCGAAGTGGAAAATATCTTTGAAAACTCTGATTTTGTCCTCATGCTCAATCAGGCGGCGGGCGACCGGGCTATCCTTGCGAAGCAGCTCAATATCTCCCCGCAGCAGATGAAGTATGTCACCCACACCGAAGCGGGCGAGGGGCTTATCTTCTACGGGAACGTGGTGCTGCCCTTTGTAGACCGCTTCCCGAAAGACACCGAGCTATACCGGGTAATGACGACGAAGCCGGAGGAAGTGGGCGAAGCATGAACGGGCTGAAAACTGACACAATCATCAACCGGGACGCGCTCTATGCCTTGCGGGAGCTTCCAGAGGAAAGCGTACACTGTTGCGTCACAAGCCCGCCCTACTATGCGCTTAGGGATTACGGGCTTGATATGCAGATTGGGCGGGAGGACACGCCGGAGCAGTACATTGACAGGCTGACCGAGGTTTTCCGCGAACTGCGCCGGGTACTGCGTTCTGACGGTACGCTCTGGCTGAATATCGCGGACACCTACTGCGGCACAGGAAATAAAGGCTACCATGCAGACCCGAAGAACCCGAAAGGCAGAAACGGACAGCAGATTGCAAGAAACAACCGCGTTTCCGGCTGCAAACAAAAGGACTTAATCGGTATCCCTTGGCTTTTAGCTTTTGCCCTACGCGCTGACGGGTGGTATTTACGGAGCGACATTATCTGGCAGAAAGAAAACCCCATGCCGGAGAGCGTGAAAGACCGCCCTACCCGTTGCTATGAACATATCTTTCTGCTTACGAAGTCAAAGAAATATTTCTATGACGCAGCCGCCATAGCCGAGCCGTTAGCCCCCACAACGGCGGCGCGGTACCGCACCGGGCGCAGCGCGGGACAGAAATATGCGGACGAAGTACCCGGACAGGGGAACGTACAAGGATTGAACCGGGCGCGAAGCGGCAGCTACTACGACGAAGCCCTCATGCCGACCATGCGGAACAGGCGGGACGTGTGGCTTATCAATACCGTTCCCTACAAGGGCGGGCATTTCGCCGCGTTCCCGCCGAAGTTAGCCGAAACCTGTATCAAGGCGGGCTGTCCGAAAGGCGGCATTGTGCTTGACCCCTTTTTCGGCAGCGGCACGACGGGGGCAGCCGCAAGGCAGCTTCACAGGCATTATATAGGCATTGAGATAAACACCGAGTATTGCGCCCTTGCAAGGGCGCGGATTGGAGGGACAGAAAAATAAAACAGTATAAAGCGCGTGAGAAAGTCACGCAGAAAATGACCCGCGAGGGGGCTGTCGAGGTAAACGCCGCCACCGGGAAAAAGAAACGTATCAGCAAGCGGATAAGGGACGCGGACTTTGCAAAGACCGAAGCACCGCAGCAGCCGGAACAGGCAGCGCAGCCCCTACCGGGCGGCACAGCTCCCCCGCCCTTAACCGACACGCCGCCGCTTCCCCATGCGCCGGGGGCAGAACGGGAACAGGACACCGCAGCAGCCGAGCGCGTCTTGGAGCGTATCGACGGGGCGCGTACCAGAAAGGCGAGCAAAAAGGCGGCAAGGAAAGCACAGGCAGAAGCCACAGCAAAAGAAAAATCTTCCCGCTTGCAGTTTACCGACGAGGAACGGGCAACACCGGAGCTTGAAAAGTATATCCGAAAATCGGACAAAGCAGCCGACCGTCTGGACGCGGCAAAGGCGGCTATCCCCAAAGAAAAGAAACTTGTACGGGAGCGCACCTTTGACGAAGCTACCGGGAAAGGCAAGACCCGCCTACGCTTTGAGGAACGGGAAAAGCCCATAGGAAAGAATAAGCCCCACAATAACCCGCTATCCCGCCCCGCACAGGAAGCGGGTATTTTCGTCCACAACAAGATACATTCCGTTGAAAAGGACAATTCCGGCGTTGAGGGGGCGCACAAATCCGAAGAACTGGCGGAGCGCGGCGCAAAGTACGGGGCGCGGAAAGTCAAGGAGGGCTACCGCAGCCACAAGCTGAAACCCTACCGGGCGGCGGCAAAGGCAGAGAAAGCGGCGTTCAAGGCGAATGTGGATTTCCAGTACCATAAAGCCCTGCATGACAATCCGCAGATTGCGAACAATCCCCTTTCCCGCTTCATGCAGAAGCAGCAAATCAAGCGGCAGTATGCAAAGGCAGCAAGGAAAGGCGGCGCAAAAACGGCGCAGAAAGCCGCAGAGAACACCCGCAAGGCGGCAAAAAAGACCGCCGAGGAAACAAAAAAGGCAATCGCTTTTGTAGGGCGGCACCCGGCGGGCGTATGTATCGCCGTTGCCGCGCTGCTCTTATTCATCATGGTATCGGCGGGGCTTTCCTCTTGCGGTTCCATGTTCTCCGGCTTGATGAACGGCATACTTGGGACTTCCTACACGTCGGAGGACAGCGACCTTGTGGCGACGGAGAACAATTACGCCGCAAAGGAAAACGAGCTTCAGCAGCAGATTGACAATATCGAAAGCACCCACCCCGGCTATGACGAATACCGCTATGACCTTGACAGTATCGGGCATAACCCCCATGAGTTAGCGTCCTACCTCACCGCCCTTTTACAGACCTACACCCCGCAGAGCGCACAGGCAGAACTAAACCGCGTCTTTGCCATGCAGTACACCTTGACGCTGACGGAAGAAACGGAAATCCGCTACCGCACAGAAACAAGCACCGACCCGGAAACAGGGGAAACGACCACCGAGGAAGTACCCTACGAGTACCATATCCTCAACGTGAAGCTGACGAACAAGCCCATTTCCGAGATTGCGGAGGAACTTCTAACGCCACAGCAGCTTGAAATGTACCGCGTCTATCTGGAAACAAGCGGAAACAAGCCGCTGATTTTTGGCGGCGGCTCCCCCGATATGGGCGCGTCCGAGGATTTAAGCGGCGTACAGCTTGTAAACGGCACACGCCCCGGCAACACCGCCGTTGTAGACCTTGCGAAGCGGCAAGTCGGCAACGTGGGCGGGCGACCCTTTTGGAGTTGGTACGGATTTAACAGCCGCGTGGAATGGTGCGCCTGTTTCGTTTCATGGTGCTACAATCAAGCCGGAAAGAGCGAGCCGCGCTTTGCCGGGTGCCAGTCACAGGGCGTACCCTGGTTCCAGTCACGCGGGCAATGGGGCGCGAGGGGCTATGAGAATATCGCCCCCGGCGACGCTATCTTTTTCGACTGGGACGGGGACGGGAGCGCAGACCATGTGGGGCTTGTTATCGGAACGGACGGGGAGCGCGTCTATACCGTCGAGGGCAATTCCGGCGACGCCTGCAAGATAAAGAGCTACCCCGTCAATTACTCCTGTATCAAGGGCTACGGGCTGATGAACTGGAACTAAAAACAAACATAACACTGAAAATCTGAAAGGAGAAATTTATTTATGGCTATGAACAAGATTGAACGTATCGACAAAGAGATTGCAAAGACCCGCGAGAAAATCACCGAGTACCAGAACAGATTAAGGGGGCTTGAAGCGCAGAAAACCGAAGCGGAAAACCTGCAAATCGTACAGCTTGTGCGCTCCATGCGCCTTTCCCCGCATGAGCTTTCCGCTATGCTTTCCGGGGGCGGTATTCCGGGCATGGAAGCCGCGCCGGGCTACCCCGCAGAACCCGCAGACCATGACAACGAAGAAATGGAGGACACCGAGAATGAATAAGAAAATCATTAGAACCTTGACCGCACTTTGCGCCGCCCTTGTACTTATGGGCGGCTTTTCCGTCACCGCTTTTGCACAGACCCCGGAGGGAGAGGACGACACCAACGACAGCGGCGTTGTCTACGAGGAACCCCAAAAGGAAGAACCCCTTACCCCGGACGGGAACGCGACCCTTGTAGACGATTTCGGCGGCAACAAGCAGCTTATCACCGTAACGACCAAAAACGGCAATTACTTCTATATCCTCATTGACCGGGACGACGAGGGCGAGGACACCGTACATTTCCTTAATCAAGTGGACGAAGCCGACCTCTTAGCACTTATGGAGGACGGAAGCACCGAAGCAGCCCCGCCCGCCGTTTGCAGTTGCACCGATAAATGCGAAGCCGGGAAAGTAAATGTGAGCTGCCCCGTCTGCAAGGACAACATGACCGCTTGCAGCGGCAAGGAAGCGGAGCCGGAAACCGAGGAACCGACGGAGCCGCCCAAAGAAAAAGGCAATACAGGCGGGCTTATGTTTTTCCTTGTCGTGGCACTTCTTGGCGGCGGGGGCGCACTCTACTATTTTAAGTTTATGAAACCGAAGCAGAGCGTCAAGGGCGACACCGACCTTGAAGATTTCGATTTTGACGATTACGACGAGGACGAGGGGGACGGGCTTTCTGATGAAGAACAGGAGGACGAGGAAGCATGACCCTGTTTACCGACAATCCCTTTGAAAAGATGATGATACAAAGACAGGGCGGGCGGCGTGACAATGCGCCGCCCGTTCCCCATTCCCCGGCTTGCGCTTCCTGCCCGTACAAAGGGCAGCTCCCTTGTGTGGGCTACTGTCTGAAACAGGTACAGAAGAAAAAGGCAAGCGAGCCGGAACGATGAAAGGAGGATTTTTTTCATGGCACTTAGACTTGTGATTGCAGAAAAGCCGAGCGTGGCGCAGACTATCTCCGCCGCGCTTGGCGTTAAGGAAAAGAAAGACGGATATATCGAGGGCGGCGGCTACCTCATTTCATGGTGCGTCGGGCATTTGGTACAGCTTGCGGAAGCTGCCGCCTACGGGGAGCAATATAAAAAATGGAGTTTTGAGAGCTTACCCATTCTGCCGGAGGAATGGCAGTACACCGTTGACCCGGACAAGGGGAAGCAATTCAAAACCCTAAAAGAGCTTATGCACCGCGCCGACGTTTCCGAAGTGATAAATGCGTGTGACGCGGGGCGCGAGGGTGAATTGATTTTCCGCTTCGTCTATGAAGCGGCGGGCTGCAAGAAGCCCATGCGCCGCTTGTGGATTTCCTCAATGGAGGACGGGGCGATTAAGGCGGGCTTTGCTTCCCTCAAAGACGGGCGGGACTATGACGCGCTCTTTGCGTCTGCCCTCTGCCGCGCAAAGGCTGACTGGCTTATCGGCATTAACGCCACCCGGCTTTTCTCCTGCCTGTATGGAAAAACCTTGAACGTGGGGCGCGTCCAGACCCCGACCTTAAAAATGCTCACCGACCGGGACGCGGCTATCTCCCATTTCCAGAAAGAAAAATATTATCATGTGCGCCTTGATTTATCCGGCGCGGACGCGGCAAGCGAAAGGATTTCGGACAAGGCAGAAGCCGACGCGCTGAAAGGGGCTTGCGAAGCGGGAAAGGCGGTATGCGTTTCCCTTACCAGAGAGAAGAAAACCGCAGCCCCGCCAAAGCTCTTTGACCTTACCTCTTTGCAGCGGGAAGCGAACCGCATTTTCGGCTACACCGCAAAGCAGACCCTTGACCTTGCACAATCCCTTTATGAAAAGCGGCTTCTTACTTATCCGAGGACGGACAGCAGCTTTCTTACTGACGACATGGGCGGCACCGCAGCGGGCATTATCACGCTGCTTTGTGACAAGCTCCCCTTTATGGCGGGCGTAAATTTCACGCCGGAGGTTGCAAAGGTATTAGACAGTAAAAAAGTATCAGACCACCACGCAATCATTCCCACTATGGAGCTTGCAAAGGCTGACCCAGACGCGCTGCCGGAAAGCGAGAAAAATATCCTTACCCTTGCGGGGGCGCGTCTGCTCCTTGCCACCGCCGAGCCGCATATCTTTGAAGCGGTTACGGCGGTTTTCTCATGCGCCGGGACAGACTTCACCGCAAGGGGAAAGACCGTACTTGCGGACGGTTGGAAAGAGCTTGAACGCAGATACCGGGCGACGCTGAAAGATAAGCCCGAAGCAGAGGACGGAGAAAATGCAGACGCAACGCTGCCGGAGCTTTCCGAGGGACAGGGCTTTGAAAATCCCCCCGCAAAAATAACGGAGCATACCACAACGCCGCCGAAGCCCCACAGCGAAGCGTCGCTTCTCTCTGCTATGGAGCGAGCCGGGAACGGGGACACCGACCCGGACGCGGAACGCCGGGGGCTTGGCACTCCCGCCACCCGCGCCGCCGTCATTGAAAAACTGGTAAAGGGCGGCTTTGCAGAGCGCAAGGGGAAGCAGCTTATCCCCACGCAGAACGGAGCCGCCCTTATATCAGTGCTGCCGGATATGCTCACTTCCCCGCAGCTTACCGCAGAATGGGAAAACAATCTGACGCAGATAGCAAAGGGAGCCGCAGACCCCGGCGAATTTCTGTCCGGCATTGAAGCTATGGCGCGGGAGCTTGTGCGGACACACGCCGCAGCACTTGACGGAAAAAAGGATTTGTTCCGGGAGGAAAAGCCCTCTGTCGGCAAATGCCCCCGTTGCGGCTCTCCCGTCCATGAGGGGAAGAAAAACTATTATTGCAGCAACAAAGAATGTGCCTTTGCCATGTGGAAGAATGACCGCTTTTTCGAGGAACGCAAGACCGCTTTTTCCGCGAAGATTGCCGCCGCGCTCCTTAAATCCGGCAAGGCGAATGTGAAGAAGCTCTACTCCCCGAAAACAGGCAAGACCTACGACGGAACTATCGTTTTGGCTGACACTGGCGGGAAATACGTCAACTACCGTATCGAAGTACAGAAGAACTAAAAACTTGAATAGCAAGCATAGGAAGCGGGTACCCACTTCCGTAAATCCCTGTCCTGCCGCTGACGCGCCGGACGGGGATTTTGCTTGTTGGGAAGTTTCCCAAACCCTCTTTTTGCGGAGGGCTTCACCCTCTGAAAATTTTCATAAATCTTTGGCAGAAATGCGGGTGTACCGTAGTAGGCTATGCAGCCAAAAAATGCAGCTTATGACGCTGACGCAGAGAAAGGAGGTTTTCATTTATGGCAAGTTTACGGGACACCGTAAAGGACTATCAAGACGAGCTTAGGGACGGTATCGCGTGGGTAGCGTTCTGGAAACAGGGGCGTTCATGGAACGCGGAATATTTTCATCTTGATATGGACGACACCCTCTACCCGGAGGACAGGAGCCGGTTAGAGGAAATCAAAAGCACCGACCCCGCCGCCGTTATCCTAAACGGCTACTATTGCGGGCATTTAGGCGAGGACATGAGCCTTGACGAGCTGACCGCCGGAGTGCGCTACCACTACGAAAACAGCATGAACGACATTGACGGTTTTATCGGGGCGCATGACGACAGGCTTCCCCCGGAGGTTATCGAGGAAGCGAGAGCCGCCGCCCATGAAGCGGGGCTTCCCTTTTCCGAAAAGCCCTACCGGGACGGAGAGGATTTTGACCCCTATGTATTTGACGGGAGCATGAGCATTGAAGATTTTGAGCTTATGCACCGCATGATGAACGAAGAAAGGAGCGAACAAATGGCAGAACCGATTTTAAGCGGCTATCTTTCCAATCTTGGGAAGTACACCGAGGGCAGACCCGCGGGCGAATGGGTGACGTTCCCCACGACTGCCGAACATCTGAAAGAAGTCTTTGACCGTATCGGGATTGACTTCAAGCACTACGAGGAATGGCATTTCACAGAATTTCAATCCCCTATCCCCGGCTTGACGGAACATTTAAGCGAGTATTCCCACCCCGACGAGCTGAACTATTTAGGGAAGCTCTTGGAAATGCAGTTTGACGACGACCGGGAGAAATTCATTGCAGCCATTGAATACGGCGACCATGCCGACAGCTTACAGGACATCATCAACCTTGCACAAAACCTTGACTGCTACTGGCTTTATCCGTCCGTCCACAGTGAAGAAGAATACGGGCATTATCTGGTTGACGAACTGGAAGAACCGGAGCTATCCGACGAAGTGAAACGGTATTTCATGTATGAGGAATACGGGCGGGACGCTTCCATTAACGACGACGGTATGTTTACCGAAAAGGGCTATATCTACAACAACCGCAACACCTTTACAGAATGGTACGACGGGCGCGACGTTCCACAGGAATACCGGGTAACGCCACAGCCCCCGCAGCCAGAACGCCCCGACCCGGAAAAAGAAGATTTTGACGCTGCCGCAATGCAGCCCGCCCTTGCCGCCGAGCCGCGCCCGGTTATCCCGATTATCCCTACCGCCGACACTTCCGACGGGAAGCTGAAAGAGATTGCCGCCCACCTGGAACGCGGCATTACGGAACTGTTTGACAGTGAACGCTATGCGGACTATCTGCGCGTCATGTCAAAGTTTCCGACGTACAGCTTGCGGAACACTGTCTTAATCGCCATGCAAGCCCCCGACGCTACCCATGTCATGGGCTTCAACGCATGGAAAGACCCGCTTATCAACCGCCATGTAAAGGCAGATGAAAAGGGAATACGGATTATCGCCCCTACCGAAAAGACCATACGGAAGCGGGTAGAAAAACTTGACCCGGACACGCAGCAGCCCATAATCGGCACAGACGGAAAGCCTGTCACCGAAGTACAGGAAATCAAGATACCAAAGTTTATTGTCGTTTCCGTCTTTGACGTGGCGCAGACCGAGGGAAAAGAGCTGCCCACCCTTGCCGCCGAGTTGACGGGCAATGTGGAACAGTACCCGGATTTTTTCGCCGCCCTTGAAAAAACGTCGCCCTTTGCCGTTGGCTTTGACGAACTGACAGGCAGCATAAAGGGACGTTGCAACTATGAGGAAAGAAAAATCATTATCAACGAGGGCATGAGCGAATTACAGAATATCAAGACCGCTATCCATGAAATCGCCCATGCGACGCTGCATGATACCGCTATCGACGCGCCGGAACGCCCCGACCGCCGCACCCGCGAGGTACAGGCTGAAAGTATCGCCTTTACCGTCTGCCAACATTACGGGCTTGACACGTCGGACTATTCTTTCGGCTATGTCGCCGGGTGGAGCAGCGGACGGGAACTTGCCGAGCTGAAAAGCTCTCTTGAAATCATCAAAAGCACCGCTGCAAAGCTGATTGAAGCCATTGACGGACATTTTGCGGAAATCCAAAAGGAACAGGCAAAAGGACAGGCACAGGCGCAGCCCGAAGCAGTAACAGAGCCGCCGGAAACCCCCGCGCCGGAGCAGCCCGAAGCAGCCCCGCAGAAACAAGCGGACACAGCACAGGAAACCCGCAGCGAAGCCCCACAGGAAACCGCCACAGCACAGGAAACGCAGCAAGCCGCCGCCCCCTACTATTCTATCAACGAAACCGCCGCCCGCCACGCAAAGGATATGAGCAGCTTTTACGATTACAAACCGGGCAGCGCAACGGCAGAATACCGCAGCTACATTGACGAAGCCGTACAAATCGCAGAACGGCAGAAAAAACGTGTTGACCCTATGTACCATGAAAAGATTGACAGTCTGCTTGACACTTATGCCCGGAAACTGGCGGCGAATATGAACAAGGGCTATGAAATTGCGGGGCGCGTTCCCTCTATCTTGATTGCCGGAGGTTCCAACTTCCCCACAAGGAAGAAAGAAAAGCAGAACGCCGCCACTGACCGGAATATGCAGGAATACCGGGACATACAGGGCTTGCTTGATAAAATCCGCAGTACAGGAATGGGCGGTATCAGCGCGGACGACCCGCAAGCAGTCGAGAAACTCCAAAAGAAACTTGCGGGACTGGAAAAATCACAGGAAACCATGAAAGCAGTCAACGCCTATTACCGCAAGCATAAGACCCTTGACGGTTGCCCGCATTTACCGCCGGAGCAGCTTGAAAAGCTGAAAGCGGATATGTCGAGCCAATGGCATTTGGGGGATAAGCCTTTCGCGTCATGGGCGTTATCCAACAACAACGCAGAAATCCGGCGCGTCAAAGACCGCATTAAATCCCTCTCACAGACAAAAGAAATCGGTTTTGTCGGTTGGGAGTTTGAGGGCGGCAGAGTGGAAGCAAACACCGAAGCAAACCGTCTGCAAATCTTTTTTGACGGGAAGCCCGACGAAGCGACGCGGACAGAACTGAAAAGCAATGGTTTTCGGTGGTCACCCAAAGCCGAAGCATGGCAGCGGCAGCTAACCAATAATGCCTATTATGCGGCAGACTATGTGAAATCCATTCAGCCCCTTACCGGGGAAAAGCCCACTGATTTACTGCGGGCGCATATCCGCAGCCAAAAGGAAGCGGCACAGGCGCAGCCCCCACAGGAGTACATCTATCAAGTACACGCGAACCCCCGCAGCGACAGCCGGGAAAATCTTTCTATTCTGCAAGCATACGTTCCACAGGAGGACGGGAAAGCCCAAATAGGCGACGTTCTGTATATCGGCACACCCGAAAAATGCCGCGAGCTTATGGGGCAACTGAACGCCGGGGAACTGACACAGGCAGAGGTAAAAGAACTTTACGCAAAGGCACAGGAAACGGCAAAGACCGCCGGACAGGGCAAAGACACCTTTTCCATTTACCAGATAAAAGGCGGGGACGAAACAAGGGATTTCCGCTTTGAGCCTTACGACCGCCTGCAGGCGGCGGGAAATGTGGTTGACAGGGCAAACTATGAGCTTGTCTATTCCGCGCCCCTTGCGCCGGAAACTTCCCTTGAAGATATTTACACCCGTTTCAATATCGACCACCCCAAAGATTTTAAGGGACACAGCCTTTCCGTTTCGGACGTGGTAGTGCTTCATCAGGACGGACAGGACGCGGCGCATTTCGTTGACAGTGTAGGTTTCCGGGAAGTGCCGGAGTTTTTACAGGAGCAGAAGCAGCTTACCCCGGACGACTTGGAAACGGGCGAAACTGTCAAAACACCGAGGGGGACTTTCCATGTGACCGCCATGAGCCGGGAGCAGATAGAAGCCGCCGGATATGGCTTTCACCACCAGTCGGACGACGGAAAGTATCTGATTATGGGGAATGGGACGCGGGCGTTTGCCGTTGCCGCAGAACAGGCGCAGCGGGACAATCCCTTGAAAACCGCCGAGCAGACCACAGAGCAGAACGGGAACATGATTGACGGTATCATCAACAACACCCCTACCGTTGACGAACTGGAAGCAAAGGTAAAAGCGGGCGAGCAGATTTCCCTTGTTGACCTGGCTAATGCTGTCAAAGCCGACAAGGAGCGCGGCAAGGGAGCGAAGCCGGAAAAGAAGCCCTCTATCCGGGCGCAGCTTAGAGCAGACAAGGAAAAGGCACAGAAGAAAAACGCAAAGCAGAAATCGCAGGACTTGGAAAGGAGCTGACCCATGCCGGAACAGAGCAAATTTGAAAACGTGGACGTGACCGCTTCCCTTGAAGCGATTATGAAGCAGAACACAGGCTTTTACCAGAGCGACTTAGACATTGACAAAGAGATTATCGCAAAGGCGGCGGCAAGCCCCAACAGGGAGGACAAGACCCTTTTATGGTTCTGCCGCCCGTCCGGGACGCACTGTTTCCGGGAGCGCGACGTTTTCCTCAAAGATACCGCACCCCACAACACATGGCGTTTCTACATGGAGCAGACAAGCGACCGCGTTCTTGCCTATGCAATCGAGCTGACAGGAAAGGAACGCGGGAAAATCAAGGGCAATCTGTACGAACTGGACTACGCTAAACATTATGAGCGCGTCAAGGAAAAGGAGCTGCCCGCCGATACGGTCAAGCTGATTTATGAGCATGGGGAAAGGGTACAGGAAGCCGGGAGATATTTTGACGGAACCCCAGACCCGCAGCTTGGGAAGTTTGAACGCTTTGAAGCCGTACCCAACGACCCGGACGCGCTGCAAGCTCTTTTACAGGAAGAACGGCGCAGCCGGGAGCAGCTTTCGCCGGGGGACTTCAAGGCGCATATCGCAGCCTTGCGGGACGGGCTGATTGAAACGGAAGCGCGGCGCATTGTGCGGGAAATGAAGCGGCATTACGAACCGAACAGCCCGAACAAGACCCATTTCATGGTAGAGCTTTCCCCGGCGTTCATGCGGCTTGCAGCCACAAAGGACACTGACCGCCTTTTCTCCATGCTGCCCTACAAGACACTTTCCTTTTCCAAAATCGAGGGCAGACATGGGACGTATGCGCTGATTGACAAGGGGGAGAACCGGGACAGGGAGATAAGGAAGCCCCGCCCCTCTATCCGGGCGCAGCTTAAAGCAGACAAGGCAAAGACCGCCCCGAAAAAGGCGGCGAAAACAAAAAATCACGATATGGAGGTATGAGCATGATTAGACTGACTGTTGAAGAAACAAACCTTTTGAGCATTTACAACGAGGGCGGAAAGCGGGCTTTGATTGAGAATGTCAACGCCGCGCTGCCCTACATGGACGCGGATATGCGGGAGCTTGCAAAGCGCACCCTTTCCAAAGTGGACGCTTTGACCGAAGCTGAATTTGCAGAGCTTCCCATTTACGCCGCTGATGAAGTATGAACGGGGTTAAGCGGCTGACGCCGCCCCAGAGCCGGAAAGTCAACGCCCTTGTGCGCCGGACGTGCTGCAATTATGATAACGGGAACTGTATCTTACTGGACGACGGGGACGAGTGCGTATGTCCGCAGCTCATTTCCTATTCGCTTCTCTGCAAGTGGTTCCGGGTTGCGGTGCTTCCCGCCGACAGGCTGCTCTATGCGGAGCTTTACCAGACAGGGGATAAGAAGAAATGTACCGAGTGCGGCGCGTTCTTTGCGTCAAGCTCTAACAGTGTCAAATACTGCCCCGTCTGCCGGAAGCGTATCACCCGCAGACAAGCCGCCGAGCGCATGAGGAAAAGACGCGCCCCTGTTACGCAGTAGGCGCGGAAAATCCCTTGATTTACAGGGCTTTCCGGGCGTGAAAATCAGAAAGGCGATACTTTATACCTTTACCCCCGAAAATGGCGTTCTACTGCGTAACATTCACGAAAACAGCACCCACAAAAAGACAGGGCGCGGAAGTCATATACTGGCTTCCGCGTCCTGTTCTTTTTTTGCCTATCTGACATTTCCCTTTTCCATTTCTTCAAGCGGGAACTGCGGGAGGGCTTCTATCAATTTCTTTGTGATAGACTGGCGCATATCTTCGTTGATTTCCTGTTTCGTGCTTCCGTCCGGCTGTCTGACCGCTACCGTCGATAGCCTGTCTATTTCGTCCTTGTAGCACTCCACGACTTTCTCCACCGCCCATTTTTCCCCGGCAACGGCGGCGCGTATGGTTTCATATTCCGGCATTTTCTGGTTTTCCATGCTCAACGCTCCTCTGCATTTTGATAGCCCTATCATAGCACAGCGGCGGGGATTTTGCTATCCTTATCCGCGCTCTGTTCCCTTTTCCCGTTCCGGCTGCCTGTCTGCCTGTAAAATGCTGTCAATGTTCTGCTTGATAATATCGTATTCCCGGACTTTCTTTTTCAGCTTCCCATAGTCGGCGTAAAGGGCTTCTTTCTGCGCTTGGAGGGCTTCATATTCCGATTGCAGCGCGGCGAGGTTCGGGAGCTTCGCAATGCCCGCCGCTTTCAGCGACCTTGCGGCGGCTTCATGTAGGATAATCGCCTGTTCCTGTCCGACGCGGTACTTCTCCCTGTTCCTTGCCTTGCGGTATGCGTCATAGACAGGCTTTGTCTTTTGATAGGTGGAAACATTCTTGATAAGCACCGCCATTTCCGCAAGCCGCTTTTCGGCGTTCTTCAATGCGTCTGCCGCCTGTCCGCTTTCCGCTGCCATTTCCTCAATCCGGCTGACTAAATCCGCGTACTGCTCAATCTTATGTTCCGTCAAGAAATTCATTGTTTTAGCTGCCTGTTTCAGATTGTGGATTTTCGCCCACTGTTCATAGCCCTTACTCTGCGCCGCCTTGATACTGTTCTCAATGTCGATAAGCAGCGACACGCCGCGCTGCTCTCTGGGAGCTTTCGCCGCCTTTGTCCGTCTGCCCGCTATCCGTTCCCTTATGGCTTCCTCTGTATAGTCTGCGCCGAGGGTTTTAAGGCGGGTGAAGCGTTCCTGTCCGGGGGCGCGGCATGATACATATTTCCCCGGCTTTATCTCATAGCCCGCCGCCTGTAACCGCGTTAGCAATTCCTCAAAACTGGAAACTTGGGGGATAAGCGCGTCAAGGTTGGTTTTCAGCTTGCCTTTCCAACTTGTACCCGTCTTTTCAGCTTGATATTCCGCATAGCTCTTTCCCTTGCTGCCCTTGCCGGGAACGACGACGGACAAGCCATTCTCCCGGCACAGCTTGTCGCTCATGTTCCGTATGCCGTAATAGCTCCTTTTGTTGGAATTGTATTTGTGGTGGTCTACGAAATTTACGGCGCAGAAAATAATGTGATTGTGGACGTGTCCTTTGTCAATGTGCGTCGTGAGTACATATTCATGCTGCCCCTTTGTTACCGCGTCGGCAAGCTGCTTTCCGATTTCATGGGCTTTCTGATAATCGACTTCCCCCGGCTCAAAGGACTGTATCAGATGAAAGGCTAAATTGTTCCCCTTTTGGAGTGCTTGGGACAAGGTATATTCAAATTCAATATCTGCCGTTTCATAGGAGCAGCCGAAAGAGGACACAAGCATTTTTCCGTCCGTCTTGTCCGGGTTTTCGATATAGTCAAGGGCTTTGCTTAGAGTGCTTTTAATAGGCTTAATCTTTGTAACCGCCATATCTCCGCAAGCACCCCCTTTATTTCCTCTATGTCCTCTTGGTATGCGTTCCCCGTCGCGTTTACGCGGCGTGCTATCTGGTTGACGTTGACACCGATTTTCTGTATCTCTGCGGTCATTGCCTTTATATCGGCATGGTCTATCTGAATGATATACCCGTCAATGGCAATCTTCCGCAGATATGCCGCCATGTTCCGGGTGGGTACGAGCTTCATTTTTTCCAGTATTAAATCCCGTTCCGCTTCCGTCACTCTGAATTTGATTTGCACCGTCCTTTTGCGTCCGTCCATGTATTCGCTCCTTTCCTTTCCGTTCCGAGGGTTTGGGACACTTCCCAACAAGCCATTTTCGACCGACGCGCCGCAGCGCGGGAGGGCGAAAATACGGAAGTGGGTACCCGCTTCCTATGCTTGCTACGAATGTTTTTATCCTTTAGGCTCTTATCACCTACTACGGAGAAAAAGCGATTTTGCCAAACTTACGCAAAAGAAAAACGCTGCAACCTCAAAAAAGATTACAACGCTTTCTAAATCCTGTTCAGTTTTAAGTCGGACATTCCTATTCGCCCTCTTTTTCGACTTCGGAAATCTCCTTTGCCGTTGCGGTTACAATCCGTATGCCTGTATCGCTCATACCGTCAAGAAGCGCGTCAAGCTGCCGCCGCTGCGTGTTCTTCTCCGGCGGCGTTTCTAAAAGGAATTGGTCTACGGATATATGGTAACGCTGTATCAGCTCAAAGAATATCTGTAAACTTGGGTGCTGCCCCTTGTTCTCAATGTTCGCAAGGTAGCGCGGCGAGATAAACATTTCGTCGCCTACTTTCTTGCGGCTCTCCTTGCATCCCTCACGCGCTGCCTTTATCGCTGCCCCAAAAGCCTTAAAGTCGTATCGTGGTACTGGTCTTTTTGCCATAGTTATTCACCCTATTACATTTTACTGTTCCCCTTTCTTCTTGGATATGTCTACGTAGTTCTATCAGTTAGCCAAAATAATTCATATATATATATGTTGACAACAAGCTGCTTTTGTATATAATATTATATAAAAGGGGGGGAATGTTTATGTTACATAGCATGCGTATTCGATAAGCATTGAAATCAAAAAAGATTTTTCCCATTTTCAATATGGGCTTTTTTGTCATGCTTATTTTGCGTATGCTATACAACAAAACTAACGACGTATAGACATAGTATAAAAACTATGCCTTAATTTTGTTGTAGTATTATATGTATAAATGCAGGTCAATGCTCATGTTGAGAATTGACCTGCATTTTTTTGCGCAAAAGGAGAAATATTATGCTTGAAAAATATTGGATAAAATGTCCAATTTGTAACGGAAAGACGAGGGTTCAAGTATTTTATAATACGGTATTAAGAAATTTTCCTCTTTTCTGCCCTAAATGTAAATTAACGCATATCGTTGATGTTGAAAAACTAGAAATCATAATCAAAAACTCTGAAAAACAAACTTTTTAATTTTGAAAAGGAAGGATATTTAAATGAAACACTTACCTAAAAGTACACCTACGGAAATATTGAATGACCCATACGGATTTACTTACAAAGAAATGTCGGAAGTAATTGGAGAGGATAAAGCAAGAGCCTTATATACGGAATTGTATAAACAGCCATTTCACAAAGAAAATCTATCAATATCAACAAAAAAAGTCTATAAAAGTAGCGATACTGAAAAGTATGTTTATGAATTGAAAGATAACAGGTATATTGAAACGGTTTTTATTAAACGGCGAGATGGTGGGACTGTTTGCGTAAGTACGCAAGTTGGTTGTTCTGTTGGCTGTATTTTTTGTGAGTCCGGACGCAATGGTTTTGTTCGTAATCTAACACCGTCTGAAATTGTGCAGCAGGTTGTATTGATACGTCAAAAAGTAAATCGTATCGTTTTTATGGGAATGGGAGAACCTTTATTCAATTACGACAACTTGATTGCAGCAATCCATATTCTTCGAGATAGAAATGGACTTAACTTTCCAACCGACGGCATTACCGTATCAACAGTTGGTCCAGTTAATCAATTAAAAAAATTGCGCGAAGAACATCTAAAAATTCAGTTGACAATATCTTTACATGCAGCAACACAGGCTGCGAGAAACTGTATCATTCCTCATATGCACATGTACGCTATTGAAGATGTTGTTAAGCAAGCATTGTCCTATTCTCAAAGGCATAATCGAAAAGTGGTATTTGCGTATTTGCTTTTACCAGGTATAAATGACCGTTCCTCAGATATAAGGCAACTTGCAAAATGGTTTAAGGGCAAAAATGTTATGATTAACGTGCTGCAATACAACCCGACGAGTAATTCAAAAATTAGAGCACCACAAAAACAAGAAATGGTTGCGTTCAAACATCAATTAGAGCAAACAGGACTTGAAGTTACCATGAGAGTTTCTCATGGTAGAGAGATTAAAGCAGCTTGTGGACAGTTAGCTAATACATATAATAAAGCCAAAAAACAACAGAAATAATTTAATTAAAAGAGCCAGACGCACAGACGCAGAGCCGATAATATGCAGTTTGAAATACTGCTGTTATCGGCTCTTTTTTGATTTTAATTTGTGCCCCTAATAACCATATTGGAGCAAAATCAGAACTGTTGCTTGTCGTTCTTTGATTTCCGCAGCAGCTTTGAAAAATCAAAGCCGCCGTTTCTTTTTATCTTCTAATGAAATGACGCGGTATCACTGTTGAAATCGGCGGCTAAAGGAGGTAGCCGCCATGAAGCAAAAAGCATATCGACAAAATCCGACAGTTATTGACTTATCAAAAAAAGCCCGCCCACCACCGGGGGAAACTACGCTTATATATATGAACTGTCTAATCATCTGGATACTGCTTACAATGCCTATGCGCCCGTCCGGGCTTTTCGGACGGGCGCATTTTGTACGTTCAAAAAATTTTTGAAGAAATTTCAAAAAATCTTCGGCGTTTTTGAAAAACGCCGTATTGCCCCGCGAAAAGGGGGGAAGCACCACCAACTTTCCAACGAGAAAGGAGGTGAGAATGTGGAACCTAATAGCAGGGAGTTTTACAAACAGTGTGCTTTTCAGAAGTTTTGTAATACGGTATTGCACAATGAAGCTTGCGACACCCATAGAGAACTTCGCAGACACAAGGCAAAGGAAGTGACCTTTTCCGACATGACCTTAGACGAAGCGCGGCAGCTTCATACGTTTGATGAATATTTCAAACGTGAAGCCGCCGAAACCGTCTTTGAGAAAGCCGGGAAGAAAATCACGCCAAAGCTGCTTCTTGAAGCAATCCGTACTTTGCCGGAAGAAAAGCGCAAAGCCATATTGCTGTATTACTTCGAGGGAATGAACGATACCGAGATTGCGGAGCTGTTCAACACGTCGAGAAGCACGATACAGTACAGGCGGACAAGCTCTTTTGAGAAATTAAGAAAATATCTGGAGGAAAATGCTGATGAATGGGACGAATGGTAACGAACCCGGCTACCCGGAAAATGCCCTTGTTCCTTATCCTGTCATTGTGGCAGCGACAAAGGGCGACCCGGACGCCATGAAGATTGTCTTGCAGCATTTCAGCGGCTACATAGCCCGCCTCTCCATGCGGAAGCTGTACGACGAGCGCGGGAACGTCTATTTTGGCGTAGACCACGACATTCGGGAACGGCTGCAAGCAAAACTGATGATGGCTGTCCTCACCTTTAAGGCAGAGGAATAAACCGCAGCGGCGGCGGGACGCTTTCTCTCTCCCCCTTTTCCGTTCCGCTGCTGACGCGGCAGCAAAGCCATTCTGAACCTTGACAAAGAAAGCGGCGCAAGATAACGGCGGCGCAGCATAGGGCAAATCGGATACGTTCCTTTTGCGCCGAGCCATACGGCGGGTGCGCCATGACGCTATCCGGGTGAGGTTATCCCCGCCCGGACAGCCGAGCGACCAACACCGCGCCGGAAAGCAAGTGTAGCGGCTTGCGGGCGACGACACGCAGAATATACAATGATACTTCCTTACAGCCACAGTCCGAGCGTTAAGAGCGTCGCAGGCAATGGGTAGGGCGGCATGAGAACCATGCCGGGGTGAAATTCCCATGAGGTTATGCTAATAACCGTCCGATTAAAGCCTTTGTTTTATTGAATAGTGGACTTGCTGCTATTCATAGACTATATTATATGTTTGCGAAAGAAAGGGGGATTTTCTTTGACGCAAAACCAAACGCCCGTTACCACAACGGAGCATAAAATAGGAAAAGTTACTTACCTTGTATGTTCGTCCGCAAGTGAACGCGCAACGGACACACTGGATAAAAAGATAAAAAAACTCATTCGCAAAGACATGGAACTGAACCCCGCAAACGCCCGGAAATAGGGCGTTTCTTCACATTTTATACATGACACAGGCAGCGGTATGTGGTATAATATAGACAGTACAAATACCATGCTTGTCTGTCGTCGGAAAGGAGGACAAAATGTTACAGACAGACAAGATTACCGCTTTATATTGCAGATTGAGCCAGGAAGATATGCAAGCCGGGGAAAGCGAGAGCATACAGAACCAAAAACTGATTTTACAAAAGTATGCTGACGAACACCACTTTTTCAACACGCGCTTTTTCGTAGACGACGGATTTTCCGGCGTGAGCTTTGAGCGTGAGGGGCTTCAAGCCATGCTGCATGAGGTTGAAGCCGGGAACGTGGCGACCGTCATAACAAAAGACCTTTCCCGTCTGGGACGTAATTATCTGAAAACCGGGGAGCTGATAGAGATTGTCTTTCCCGAATATGAAGTGCGCTACATTGCCATTAACGACGGTGTAGACACAGCAAGGGAAGATAACGAGTTTACCCCTCTGCGGAACTGGTTCAACGAGTTTTACGCCCGCGACACCTCAAAGAAAATCCGGGCTGTCAAACAGGCAAAGGCGCAGAAAGGCGAGCGCGTCAACGGCGAAGCTCCTTACGGCTACCTTATCGACCCGGATAACCGCAATCATCTGATACCCGACCCGGAAACGGCGCACGTCGTAAAACAGATTTTTGCAATGTATGTACGGGGCGACCGTATGTGTGAAATCCAGAACTGGCTGCGGGACAATGAAATACTGACCGTCGGGGAACTGCGCTACCGCAGGACAGGGAGCAAACGCCACCCCCGCCCACAGCTCAACGCATGGTACAACTGGCCGGATAAGACGCTGTACGACATTCTGACAAGGAAAGAATATTTAGGGCATACCATAACCGGGAAAACCTACAAGGTATCTTATAAGTCGAAAAAGACGAAAAAGAACCCGGAGGAAAAAAGGTATTTCTTCCCCAACACTCACGAACCTTTGATTGATGAAGAAACCTTTGAACTTGCACAGAAGCGGATTGCCACCCGGCAACGCCCGACAAAGGTTGATGAAATTGACCTGTTTTCCGGGCTGCTCTTTTGCGGGGACTGCGGCTACAAAATGTATGCAGTACGCGGAGCCGGGACGCTTGAACGGAAACACGCCTACACTTGCGGCAACTACCGCAACCGGGCAAGAAATGATATGCTCTGCACTACGCATTATATCCGCAAAAGCGTATTGAAAGAACTTGTCCTTGCAGACTTGCAGCGAGTAACGTCTTATGTGAAAGAGCATGAACAGGAGTTTATCGAAACAGCCAACGAGTGCAGCGCAAAGGCAGTACAAAAGACGCTGACACAGCAGCGGAAAGAGCTTGACAAGGCGCAGAACCGTATTAACGAGCTGAACATCTTATTCCGCAAGCTCTACGAGGACAACGCTTTAGGGAAACTTTCAGATGAACAATTTGCTTTTCTGACTTCCGGCTATGATGAAGAAAAAAAGACGCTGACCCGGAGGATTGCGGAGCTGTCACAGGAAATCGACAACGCCACCGAGCGCAGCGCGGACGTAAAAAGGTTTGTCGCACTGGTACGCAGATACACAGCGATTGAAGAACTGACCTACGAAAACGTCCATGAATTTATTGACCGTATTCTTATTCACGAACTGGATAAGGAAACGAACACCCGCAAAATCGAAATCTTTTATAGCTTTGTCGGCAGAGTTGATACAGGTGACAAGCCTACCGAAAGTATCTCCTATTTCAGACAGATAGGAGCCGACGTAAAGAGTTATGCTATCTAACATACATCAAAAAGAGGTAAGATAACACCCTCTGCAAAAAAGGTATCGTTATCTTACCTCAACAAAATTTGTTCCACTGTATCCATCGTCCGTAAAATGCTGGATGTTGTTAAAGCCGTTTTTGCGAGCGTAATCTTCCAGATACTTTTTCTGATTCAGAATGCTGTTAGATTCACCTTGCAGCTCATCATCTCTGGAAAGCCTTTCGTACAGTGCCGTGATTTTTCCTTGGTTGGATTTCGCCATAGTTTCACCTTCTTTTATTTTTAGTGGGGACACGATATGTAACAAAGATACGATATTTTTCTGACTTTGTAAACGCATCTTTGCTTTGTCCTCGATAATTATACCCCTTCGGATCCGTCACCACATAGGATGAATGCATCTGTAAAAGGTTTGGTTTTATAAAAAACCGTGTCTTACCTGAACCTGATCCACCGACTACCAGAACATTCTTATTTCTGGCATACTTCGGAATCTTCGGTCTACTGCTCATGGTAATCCTTTCTGACTGTGACAGAATCACATTGTTTGCAAACACAGGATCCTCAAATGGCTCAATATCCGCATGTCTGCCCCATCTGGCAGAACCATATTCCTCATTGTGCCGGAACTTCTTAGCGTTCTTTCCTTTCAGGTATACTGCAAGCCTGAGTGCTGCCCCACAGGCAATTCCCACCAACAGATCAGCAGGATAAAGGCTCGGCAGAGGATTAGAAAAAGCCGTTGCAAATACACCATCAAGGACCAGACTCTGAACCTTTTCCGATGCATTTACTCCGGCTGCAATTCTCCATGCCTCACCAAGATTTGTTGCAAGCAATCCCAGAATAATATAGGGAATATTCAGGATCAGCTGCTTTTTCAACTGTTTTGTATTCATCGCGACCTCTCCTTCTTTTTCTCTGCTACCTTCTTTGGAATTGCTGCCACAATCTCCTTGAATTTTTTAAGTTTCTCCAGAACACTGGTCTTCTCTACGGAAGGCTTCTTGACCTGTTTTGCAGAATAATCCTGTAAAATCCTTGTGATGGCATCTGTATCTTTTGCCTTGAAAAAGACTGTATATACTGGAGGACTTGCCTCTTTATCTTTTACAACCGCAAAATCGACTCCGTATTTCTTTGCGATTTTCTGAAAATCTTTCATGCCTTCATCTGCTAAAGGAATAGAAGAAACTCCCTGTCCCTGCCTAATCAGTGTTTTCACTGACTGCTTGCCGGTTGTGGGATGGATCTTATTAACTGCTGCTTTCCCGGCAGCCTTCACAGGGGCTTGTACTGCCTCTCTTAATCCCTTCATAAGCTGATCAAGTTCCGGTTTTAACATTTTGATTGCTATATTCACAGATTTGTTGGCAATCTCCCTGTCAACTTCTTCATGAACCAGTTTTCTCACTCCTTCCCATCAAAAAAACAGCCCGAAGGCTGTATCCACAAAGTTACTGTTCTTTTTTATTCTTATCCACACCGAGGACTCCCCTCATAGTGGATGAAGCTACATGAAAGCGGTTGGCTATTGCTATATCTGTAAGCACCGTATCATCCACCGCTGAACCACAAACCACGAGAATTCTGGATCTTCTTAACATATCTTCTGACATATCCATATAATCCTTGTACTCATCTGCATTACTGGTATCAATTACCTCTGGCAATGATAAAAGCGGACAGATTGGTGTGTAGCCTGCTTCATATAATTTTCTGCAATATCGTTTTGCAGACCTTTTGGCTCTGCTCCTGTCTGCACTCCAGGCAGATGTTACATAAGCCCACGGTTTGTTATTCATCTGCCGCCTCCTATCCCAGCTGGTATGCCTGAATTCTGTATTTTCCAAGTGCAAGCATTGTCATCCTGCTTTTCAAAGCTGCAATCACATCCGCAAAATCCTCATCATCAATCGCCTGTAATCCATTACAGGACTTCATGACCAGATACCCGGACGGAAGGTATGCCTCCCCGTCAATGACCAGCTTTCTGCTTGCGTCATAGATCAGAATATAATCTGATTTTCCAATCATTACTGACGCACTGTTATTTCCAAATCCATCAAGAATCCTTAATGCTTCCCTGGTACTGATATAATTCACCTTCTGTTCGCCGTCTACATAAATTGCCCCATCAGAAGGCATACTGTCACATCCGATTGCACAAACCAGTCCTTCCAGGTTTTCTGCAATCTTCTCAACATATGCCATGATTTTCTCCATATCCATCTTTGTCTCTCCTCTGCTATATTTTTCCTTCTGCCATATCGTGATTAACCTCTGCACGATAATAGCTATCTATTGTTGCCGGTGCGTTATACAGTGCTGCCAGCATATACTGCTTGATGCTCCTGATCTTGGTAGTGTTTTCCTGCATACAGTTCATAACATAGCGGATATGCTCCATGTTCAGCTTCATGAACCGCCCCTTTACCACATTTACTGACTTCACATCCCCGGCAATACAAATGGTCTTTCTTTTGGAACACACAACATCCAGAATAAGCTCCATGATACCGTCTATCATTTCTCTGTCATATGGATAATCCTGTTTCAATGCCTCAATATTGAGCTGTTCCATGAAATATTTCTCATATCCCATCCTATCCTCATCCTCTGATAAGATAGGATTAGTATTATTAAAATCAGTATTATTGTTATAAGTATAATTAGGCTGTAAATTATACAGGTCCTGACCTGTAACTTTTACTGGTGGTGAACTGTAATTTTTACTGGTCCTGACCTGTAAATTCTGCTGGTCTATGAAATTCTTTACATAGATCAGTGCCGGCTTGCCAAACCCCTGCCGGATCCTTTCAATCAGACCAAACTCTTCCAGCTCCGTCAGATACTTGATTGCTGATTTTTCTGCACAGTTCATTGCCTGTCTTATAGTTGTCAGGGTAAAAATGATATACACTCTTCCCTCATCATCAATCCAGCCGTTTTCCATTGACAGAGATACCCTGTCCAATAAAAGACCGTAAAGGACCTTTCCCTCTGTTGAAATATTCTGGAATCTGTTATCTGTAAACATCACCTTGGGAATCCTGTAAAATGCAAACTGCTGTGACTGTGCCCCATAGAAATAATCAAATGCCATTTCCTGTTTCCTTTTTCTTTCTCATGTCTTCCACCAGCTTTTTATAGCATGGAAAACAGAACGATTTATCATGACCATACGGACACTCATGGCTGCAATTCTGTGGATGACTTATAGGTGGTCTTCCACCAATTCCGCTGTAACTCTTTCCATTCTGTCCTCTTGTATCCTTATGTGCTTTTGCCACTGTAATCACCATTCCTTCCCATCAAAAAAGTGCCAGTCCCGTGGCAATCACCACAGGCTGACACAATCCTATTTTTTATAATACTTCTCTGCCTTTTGATTTTGCTGCTTTTTCCGCAGCATCCTTTACCGGAGGCTTTGCAGCTGCTTCCTTCTGCTTATCCTTCAGATCTTTTAATACGGATCCTTTCTCCTCTGCTTTTTCATCAATCTCTGTTTTCTTTTCCTGCTGTCTTGCCTCAAACTTCTCTGCAAGTTCAAAGACATGATCCTTGGAATCGTAATGGTAGACATTATCAGAAAGTCTTTCCTCCGGACTTACCTCCTTGGCATTCACATCCTTTACCATATCCCTGAGCGCATCAGCTGTCATGTCTCCATTATCGGGAACCAAAAGGATCTCATTGATGGAAGACGGAAGCACAAAGAAATCTCCGCCAACTCTTTCTGCTGCCTGATCCATGAAATCCTGATAGGCAATTACTCCTGCTCCGGAATTCTTATCAGGGACTGTAGCAACGTACATCGTTTCCTCCGCATCATCCGGAATTCCAAACATCTCATATACTTCCGGTCCCATCATTTCCTTCATGACCTCATTCATTCCCATGATCACTACTGGTCTGATCTCCGGTGAATTCTCCAGAGCATCTGACCTGAGCTGTTCATGGGAAACTCCCATACGATCCATCAGATTGTTGGTGACCAGAATAGATGCACGTCCATCTTCGCTGCTCTCCATCACAAAACGATATACAACTGCCAGATCTTCCATTCTGTCATGCGGTACGTTGGCAAGCAGATCAGCGTTTGCATCCGCTGAAATGACTTCCACAGAAAGCTTCTCTTTCATGTTCTCATAATCCATAAGAGCACTTACATCAATAGCAGGGGCTCTGTCAAGACCATCAGCAATGACCATTGTTGCACTGGCAAGCACTCCGGCATAATCATCCGTGTGCTCATAGCTTGCAAAGGCATTCTCAATATTGAAATTGACACCCACATTGTTGCCTTCCGGAACAACCGACATAGCTTCATAATTCTGATTTGTCTTCTCCACATTATTGAAGCTGATCCTTACATCATCATAGCCTCTCTCATAGAGCTTTTCTTTGATATCCTCTGCAAATTCCTGCTTAAATGTTTCGTAATTCATAGTTTTCCTCTCTTTCTCACCAGAAACCATAAAATCCATAACCCTGTATTCATCCGGGATGTTCTCACGGTCTCCATCGTAATATTCTGTAAAAGATTCCTGTGTATCTCTCACATATCCATAATCTGTAAACTGTCCCATTTCGTTAATGGCCACATCTCTGCCGTAGGCCTCATAATCAATGTAATCAGCAAGATAATCCGGAACTTCCATCATACCGAGTTCTTCGATATAGTAATGTCCCAGATCAGCATTGCTTTCTACTCCCGGATAGATTTCATACTTATCCAGGTTATCAATAAGATTGATCACATCTTTAATGCTGCCTGTATAATCACTGATCTGCATTGCCGCCTGAAAATGGTTATAATCATGATCATCCAGCTCATCGAGCTTGGAAGCCAGATAATTGAGTTCATCCAGGTTTTCATATTCTCCCAACTTTTCATACAGCCCATCTACATAACAGTCATAATCACTAATGAACCATTCTTCATAAGGATTACCGAAATCATCTTTTGAGCCGATTCCAATTCGTTCAAATACTTTTTGCAGTTCTTCTGATGTGGTGGGAAACTTCACCCATTCGCCGACCAACTCACCCTCGTTGTATTTTCCAAGATTGGTGATGAAGGCTGCAAACGGACAGTCATGGTCATATTCATACGCCATGCAATTTCCTCCTGATTTTATTATTCAGGTCGTCACCTGATTTTGGCATCAAAAAAGCGCCATACCCATCACCGATCCGGTAATGAGCTGACGCTTCATTCTTGATCCATATTCTTTTGCAAAAGAGAAACAAATGACTGACCGCTTTCGCGTTTCATGTCTCATTTGTCTATGATAATATTATCACACCCCTATTCAGAAAAAAAGAGTCAAAATAGTAGTCAAACCGTAGTCATTTGTAACAAAATAGTAGTCAAACCGTAGTCGTTCGTCGCGCTTATTCAGATTCCTGTGCTTTTATGCCTTTCCACGATATCAGACCTAGTATCACAGTAACTGTAAAACATATTACCATAACTGTATTTCTCTGAATTTCTGTATCATATGCTTTCCAGCCTGCACCTATTATTGCAACTGCTATACTTACAAAGATTGTAAAAATAATTCTTCCTGCCAAGAACGCATGTTGTAAAATCATTGATGCGATGAATATTACAAAAGCCACTGTAATGTAGACAGCCACATGCCACTCTCTTGTATAAGTAAGCATATAGAATAATAATGATGCCAATCCTGAGCTTAATACATCAAATCTCCTTAGCAAAAATATTAAGCATGATAACACTGCACCAATCAATCCACCTATGACGGTTGCAAATGTCCCCGCCAGTTCAGCATCTAATTTTGCATTTTCTTTTTTCCGTGCTTCATAATAATATTCATCTTCATACATAACCGAATACCTCCCAGCCTTACATACAATTATCAAATGTTTCCTTTTTCTTTTTCATTTTTTACTTTATATGCTATAAGATTCAGTACATAATCAGGGACCTCGCTCACACCCCGCTCCCAGTCCTGCATCGTTCTATACGGAATTCCAAGCCATTCAGCAAATTCTTTTCTGTTCATATTTGTCTGTTCACGAACCTTTACACACATAGCAGACATTCTTTTCTTCCTTCCTTCTTTATCAGCCTTTTCATTTTCAATTACCACTCCATCATGTAATATAAAATCATAATTTTCAAAATTGCTCATATCTGCCTCCATATACGGAATCCGTGTCTATTTATTAATTTGATTATATACACGAAATCCGTATACGTCAAGTCATTATTTGCCACTTACAGCAAACTGGGGATAATCATGGTTAACCTCTGCCTGATAATAACCACTGATTGTACTTGGTGCATTGAACAATGTTGCCAGCAGATATTTCTTGATGTTATGCACTTTTGTGGTATTTGATTTCATACATCCCATTGCATATTCAATATGCGAACT
The DNA here is from genome assembly GCF_003480225.1 of Clostridium sp. AM34-9AC. Taxonomy (NCBI): domain Bacteria; kingdom Bacillati; phylum Bacillota; class Clostridia; order Eubacteriales; family Clostridiaceae; genus Clostridium; species Clostridium sp. AM34-9AC. The sequence continues at coordinate 91,302 of NZ_QUIU01000010.1, read as the reverse complement.
GGTCAGTTTCAGAAATTTACTTCTGACCAGCTCTGCCGGATATTTATTGGATGCCACTACAATTTCATTGTTCCTGCATAACACTGTTTCCAAAATCAGATCAAAGATGCCATTAAGTAACTCTTTGTCAAACGGATATCTCTCTAACAGAATATCCAGATCAATATTATCTCTGATAAGTTCTGCATATGCTTGTACGTCGGATCCTATCTCATCATTTCCAGATACGATAAGATAAGATTCAGTATTACTCAACTCAGTATTATTTATATTATTCTTATTAGTGTGAATATTTTTCACTTCTGGAAGTGTAATTTCTTCACTTCTAGATATGACATTTTTACACTTCAAGACATGTAAATTCTTCACTTCTGAAACTGTCGATTTTTGCTCAGAAGTGAAATTTCTACACTTCTGAACATCCTGTACCATAAACTGTTTTAGATAAATCATGGTTGGTTTTCCCTGCCCCTGGCGCTTCTTTTCAATCAAACCTATACCAGCATCCGTGTCCAATTCCTTCATTATGGATATTGCTTTTTTGTTACTGCATCCCAGAGCCTCCATGATATCTTCAAGCGAATAATATATGTAAGCTCTCCCTTCATCGTCCATCCACTGATTTTTCATAGATAGCGACATCCTATCCAACATCAGCCCGTACAACACCTTTGCCTCCACTGATATTTTTTTGAAATACTCTTCGGTAAATAATAACTTCGGTATCTTATAAAATGAAAACTGATCCGCTTCCTTTCCATAGAAATAGGATAGTCTTATTCTGTCTTCCATTTGAATCTCCTTCCTGTTTCAGAAGTGCCGTTTCTACACTTCTGAAACATTATAATTATATTTCTACTCTGACTGTACCTGATCTGCACTCCACTGTTCCAATAGCTGAATGATTATATTTTCACGTTCTTTCGTTGAATACTGCGGTGGAAAATATTTATCCAGTTTCTTTGCTGAAAAAGATAACTTTGATTCCTTACTCTTCTTCGGTAATGCATCATTCATTATAGAAATGACACTGAATTGTGTTACATTTGATAAGTTAGAATAATTCTTCAATGCTTCAACCTGTACCGGCTTCAAAAATCCATTTTCCTTAAAATATTCATATACCCATTTCTGTACCTGTTCATCAAGGTATGAAAGATCTACTGCCATTACCAATCCAATTTTCTTATTATCTACATAATCCAATAATTCAGGAACCAATTCTGTAAGCCTAACATATCTTTGTATACTTCTCGCACTGTCACCTACCTGTAATGCTAATTCTTGATCAGATCGTAAATGTGTGCCATTGTGGCACGCATTTTCTTTTGTAGGTCTTCCAGCTGTTCTCTTCAATGCATCAAGTTTCATTTTATATGCAAATGCCTTTTCACTTGGAAGTATTTCTTCCCTCTGAATATTGGCATCCACCATTTTTATAATAGCTTCATCATCAGACATTTCCTTTACGATAGCCGGAATCTTTTTCAATCCCACAATCCTTGCCGCATGTAACCTGCGGTGACCAGAAATCATTTCATAATTTCCGCTCTGATCCGGTCTTACGATCACTGGGTTCAATATGCCATTTTTCCTGATACTATCAACCAGAGTGTCCATCTTTTCATCATCCAACACCTTAAATGGATGATTCGGAAACGCATGAATTCTTCCAATCTCTATTTCCTGAGTACCGGCAATCTCCGGTACTCCCAATAATTCATCTACTGACTGTAATTTAATCTTTCCTGCTACTCTGCTTGCCATAATTACTCTGCCTCCTTCAATACTTCTTTAGTTAATGCCATATAAGCAAATGCCGCTTTTCCCTTTGGATCATAGGAATAGATGCTTCCACCCTCCACACTGACCTCTGATGCCCTTACTGACATCGGTATCTCTGTTTCAAATACCTTAATTGATGCAGAATAGGTATCATACACCATCAGGGAAATATCCCTGGCATAATTAGTTCTGTTATCAACCATCGTCAAAAGTATTCCTTCAATCTTGAGCTTTGGGTTCAGCTGCTTCTTTACTCTTCCTATTGTCTTGATCAGCTGCTGTAAGCCTTTGACTGGAAGATACGCAGCCTGCACCGGTATCAGTACAGAATCTGCACATGCCAATGCGTTAATTGTCATCATTCCAAGTGAAGGCATACAATCAATTATGATGTAATCATAAAATTCTCTCAGCCTGTCTACCATAGATCTCAGAATCAGTTCCCTGCTCATGGCATTTACCAAAGACACCTCTATCGCTGATAATTCAATGTTGGCTGGGATAAGGTCCACTCCTTCCTTATGGTGTAAGATAGTCTTTTCTATATTCAGTTTTTCATCATTCACAATGTTCATCATCAGTGTTGCCAGAGAATACTCCATTTCATCCGGCTCCTCATAACCTAAGCTGATTGTAAGACTTCCTTGTGGATCAGCGTCTATCATAAGCACTTTCTTTCCTTCCTGTGCCAATCCTATTCCTAGATTCACACATGACACTGTTTTACCTACTCCACCTTTTTGATTTGATACTGCTATTACTCTGCACATAATCTGTTCCTCCTTTATTCATCCCAATATTTGTTCATATTTAATTTCAACATTTCCAAGATTTCACGTCTCATCTGCTCTGCCGTATAACTGACAGGGAAAAATCTGTGAAGCTGTTCCGTTTTGAATACTACACGGTCTATCTCTTTTTGCTTAATCTCACTTAGAATATCTTCCATATCCCTTACTGTAAGTTTCCCATCTGCGCTCAATTTCTTTATGCGGAGTGCCTGGGATAGTGACGGGGTACACTGTGCAAATTCCATTGCATCCAGCATTTCCTTTTGCTCCTTCTTTTTCAGAAATGACAACTGAACTGCCGGAGTAAATCCCATGCTTCCGTCATCCACTTTTTCAAGCATTTCAGGAATGAGTTCTGTGATTTTGATATACCTCTGAACCTGTTTGGGGCTGTCCCCACATTCCTCTCCAATCAGCTCAATGCTTTTCTTTCCCAAATTATGGTCTACCTGACCACATTTTCTTCTTCCTGCCTTCCTTTTGATTGCTTCATACTTCATTTTGTAAGCAAATGCTTTTTCACTTGGACTGATCATTTCCCGTTGTAAATTTGAATCAACCATAGATACAACCGCTTCATCATCTTTTAATACGCGAATGATCACAGGTACCTTACGATAACCGATCTTTTCAGCTGCAAATTTTCTTCTGTGACCCGATATGATCTCATAAGTTCCATCCTGCCTCGGTCTGACTATCAGAGGATTTAATATTCCATACTTCTTAATGCTCTCCTGTAATTCAATCATCTGACTGTCCGCCTGAACCTTGAATGGATGGTTTACAAATCCCCGAAGTCTTTCCAGCTCAATCTCTACAACTCTTTCATCCTGATCCAGCAATTCCTTCTTTTCTTCCATAGGCAACTTCCTTTCCCTGAACGCAAAAAAGCCCGTCCAGAATAGATTGTTTTTATCTAATCTGAACGGACTCTTCCGACAGGCCTGATATCACAGGCAAGAATATAGTGTTTTATCTCACTGCTTTTCCTAATTTTACACCCCAAAACTCATCCTACATTGTAGTTAATCCCTCTAGGTGACAGACCGGAAAATATGAATCGGTGACAAGCATCCATCCCCGCTGACAAAGTCAGTATTTTCAACCTTGTTTCGCTGACAAATTTGTCACTGAAATTGCAATTCTGCACAAAAAAAGCGGCAATGAAACTATCTTCATTACCGCTAAAAATGAGCGTCTCCTATAGGAATCGAACCTACAATAGAGTCTTAGGAGGACCCCGTTATATCCATTTAACTAAGGAGACAAATGCCGTATTTTCGGGCTTCTCAGCTCTTTTGGCTCCGGCTGCCATATCTATGAATTCAATCACTCTTGTGATGAATTTCCATTGTATCTAATTTTGACATTCAGGGCAATCCCTGTTGGAATCGAACTCTGACTTATCACTTCTCAACTTCCATAAGTCTCAACCATGATTGAACCTTAGGAGGCGCTTGTTATATCCATTTAACTATGAGAACGAATGCCGTATTTTCGGGCTTTTCAGCCACTTTGGTTCCGGCAACCATATTTATGAATCCAATCACTTTCGTGATGAATTACCTCTATTTCTTATTCCGACATCTCAGGCGACATTCCTTGAATCGAACTCCAAGTTATACCCTTTTTGTTTCTCACGGGTTTAACCATGGTTGAACCTTAGGAGGCGCTTGTTATATCCATTTAACTATAGGAACATACACACAACTGTTAGTATACCGAAAATATCACGATTTTGCAACCTATTCCTCAGGAAAATTGATATATCCCTGTAGCCAGATCACACCTTTGAAGCGGCGGCCTACCTGAGGTTCTCCATAGAGGTCTTTTTCATTAATACATACGTCAAAGGACAATTCATTACATAAAATTGTAAGAATATACACTTTTTCTCCGGTGATATCATTGGTAGCAAGGCGCAGTTCCATGATCTCACCCAGAACGGAGTACTGGTCACATTCCACACCATAAGGCATGAAGTAAGTATCTACCAGGCTGAAGATATCGTCCTTCTGGATTCTTCTGGAGATAGTGGTATACATATCCATATCTTCCAAAGTCAGTGTCTCGATAGCATCTTCATCTCCCTGTCTTGCGGCAGCGAGAAGCTTGTTCCGGTTGGCAGAATCCTTTTTCACCCGAAGTACCTGCTCCTCGTCTTTTTTAATGGGAAACAGAATGCTGCCGGTCAGGGACAATCCGGATAAGGTAAGTGTAGTACCGCGGATCGGTAACTTTCCGGTGCTTAGTGCCTTAATATAAGGAATCCGGTTCCGCAGATAGAAAATCAAAGAGATTCCCACCTTGATATCGTCACAGATACCGGCATAGGAATCTTTATCCGCATGACGTTCCACGGACACATCTTCATAAGAAGTAATCCCGCTTCCCGTCAGATAGGGGAAATAATATTCATAGATAAATTTGTCATTATCATCGAATTCTCCACAGACAGCTACACCAAAGACGCCGGATTCCACGGCCCCTTTGGCGCTTTTGTGATTTTTGCTGAATTCTCCGAGAAGAATACCTTCCTGATTCATGGTATATGCGCGATGGTCGGAATTCATGATCACATCCGTCAATAATTCTTTTAATTTCTTCCGGTCAGTATACTCGCTGAATCCGATGGCTCTCATATATTTATGCAAAAAATCACCTTCTTTCTGTCTCTGTTTTTTTACGATTTACATCTTTCGTTTTCTACTTCTGACGCTTCTATCGTGAATTATTCACATTTTATGAAAATCTACAAACAGTTTTCCACATTTTTATTTATTTCTGGGGGAATACTTTCTCCTTGCCACCCATATAAGGACGCAGAGCCACAGGAATGTTCACACTGCCATCCTCATTTACATTGTTCTCCAGGAATGCAATCAGTCCTCTGGGAGAAGCCAGTACGGTATTGTTCAGTGTGTGTACCAGGTAGGTACCGTTTTCACCCTTGGTACGAATGCCCAGACGTCTTGCCTGTGCATCACCCAGAGTGGAACAGGAACCGACTTCGAAGTACTTCTTCTGTCTGGGGCTCCATGCTTCTACGTCGCAGGATTTTACCTTCAGATCTGCCAGATCACCACTACAGCACTCCAGAGTACGAACGGGTACATCCAGGCTGCGGAAGAATTCTACGGTGTAGGACCACATCTTGTTGTACCAGTCCATGGAATCCTCGGGCTTACACAGTACTACCATTTCCTGCTTTTCGAACTGGTGTACGCGGTACACACCTCTCTCCTCGATTCCGTGAGAACCTACTTCCTTACGGAAGCAAGGGGAATAAGAAGTCATGGTAATAGGCAGGCTCTTCTCATCTACGATCTGTCCTTTGAACTTACCAATCATGGAATGCTCGGAAGTACCGATCAGGTACAGATCCTCACCTTCGATCTTATACATCATAGCTTCCATTTCTGCGAAGCTCATAACACCGTTTACTACGCTGCTGCGGATCATGAAAGGAGGGATACAATAAGTGAATCCCTTGTCGATCATGAAGTCTCTTGCGTAGCTGATCATTGCGGAATGGATTCTTGCTGCATCACCCATCAGATAATAGAAACCATTACCACTGGTACGTCCTGCGCTCTCCTTGTCCAGACCGTTCAGACGATCCAGAATATCTGCATGATAAGGAACCTCAAAATCAGGAACTATGGGCTCACCAAACTTCTCGATCTCTACATTCTGGCTGTCATCCTTACCGATAGGAACGGACTCATCAATAATGTTGGGGATGACCATCATGATCTTGGTGATCTTCTCCTGCAGTTCGGTCTCGGAAGCTTCGAGTTCAGCCAGGCGCTTTGCACCGGCAGCTACTTCTGCCTTCTTGGCTTCTGCCTCTTCCTTCTTGCCCTGACCCATCAGTGCACCGATTTCTTTGGAGATACGGTTTCTGGAAGCACGCAGATCATCTGCCTCCTGCTTTGCCTTTCTGCTCTCGGTATCCAGTGCAATCACTTCATCTACCAGAGGGAGCTTTTCATCCTGGTATTTTTTTCGGATGTTCTCCTTGACTACCTCGGGATTTTCTCTTAAAAATTTAATGTCTATCATGACTTCCTCCATTCTGCTGACATATATGTATGCAGCATTATTCTAATCCTTTTTCAATATATACATTCAGAACCTTTACAAGATCCACGATTCTCTCTTCCTGTAATTTCCGTCCATCCTTATCGCGGATGATCCGGATTATGGGACGATCCTGGAAATCTTTATTCTGAGATACCACGATGGCTTCTTCTCCGTCGTTAGTCAGTACATGACTTCCGGCGGGATAGACTGCAGTAAAACTTAAAAACGCGTCTACTATTTTACCATTATATTTCACATTTTTAAAGCTTTTTAAATATTCTACTGCTTCATAGACTCTGCTACGTCTCTGGGCAATACCACAGATCATTTCATCAAAGGCATCACATACGGCTACAATCTGACAGAAAAGTGGAATCTCCGCTTCTTTGAGTCGAAGCGGAAATCCGGATCCGTCCAGTCTCTCATGGTGATACAGGATGATTTTTTTTACTTCATCTGAAATCCATTCCTCATCTTTTACAGAAGTATATCCATATACCGGATGTTTCTTATACTCTGCCAATGCTTCCGGCTTCATATCTTCCATGGATTTCCCTTCATAATCCAAAGTCGTATATCGAAGTCCGATATCATGCAGCAGGCATCCTACACCGATATCATGAATTACCTGCTTATCCACATTCATCCGAAGTGCCGTCAGGATAGCGAGAGAACTCAGACTGATAGAATGTTCGTAAATATCAGCACTTCGTTCCTTAATATCAAATACTTTTTCTACAACTTCTTTTTCATCCAGAATATTGGTAATGATCTCATCCGCTGCTTGGGTCAGCCCCTGCAATTCTTTGTTATTCTGGTAAGTATGTCTCTCCAGAATACTTTTTACTTTACTTTTTATTGTTTTTTCTATATCGTTTTTTAGTATTACGATTTCGTTGGCCTCGTCTTCTTTTACGTAGACCTCCAGAATACCCATTTCCTCGATTTTATCGATATACTCTTTTTTTAATACTGCGCCTTCCGGAAGAATGATCTGATAATCCCAAGTCATCAATGACTGTGCAAGAATTTCGTTTCCGGTCAGCTCGCTCAGTTTCATTCTCTTCATATGTAAACCTCTTTACTTATTTTTACTTATTCTCCCATTGCCATGGCAAGTGCTTCTGCTTCTTCTGCCCCCAGATCAATAGCACACTGGCCAAGCTTGATTTCTTTTGTATAAGAATAACAGCCTTCGGAACTGTGTACAGAATTGATAATAAAACCATTATTATTCTCATCCAGCAGAGCCAGTGAAAAACTCAGCTGCCCACCCATCTGGTTGAATGCATCGTACTTCACCAATCCCATTTTCTGATAAGCGGATTCCATATTCTTATATAAAGTGCGGATATCTTTCTTATTTTTCTCTGTATTTGCTTTTAGGAATTTATTGTCTTCATACAGACCGGCGATATCCTTTTCCAGACTTGCTCCATCTTTACCGCTGAGGAATTTGTCCAGTCTCTTTTTTAATTTGCTTGTTTTTCTGATCTGAACGATCAACAGGATCAAAAAGATGATCAACAGTAAAATCACTGCACCCATTCCGATCAGAAGGTAGCCCAGGTCAAATTCCCCCAGACCGATCTGATTCAAAAAAGTACTACTCATATTATTAACCGTGCCTTTCTTTCGTGCATCTTCTTTTCTCTTATTTATTCAGTACATCCAACAGTCTGTCCAGATCTTCATGATTGTAAAATTCAATTTCAATCTTACCGGATCCTTCTCCCCTGGATGTCACAGTAACTTTTCTGCCAAGTTTCTGCTTCAATTTTTCTTCAATATCCTGATAGATTACCTGCATGGTCTTGTCATCTGTCTTCTTGGGCTTTGCCGGTTTATGTAGATTCTTTACCAATTTTTCCACATCACGGACACTCAGCTTTTCATCAAAAATACGCTGGGCCAGATTGTACTGCTCTTCCGGATTCTCTACAGCCAGCAAAGCTCTTGCATGTCCGGTGCTGATCATTTCATCTACCACCATACGCTGTACATCTTCATTCAGTTTCAACAGACGAATGGAGTTGGTTACTGCAGCACGGCTCTTGGATACTCTCTCTGCCACTTCATCCTGTTTCAGGTGAAACTCTGTTAAAAGTCTCTTGTATGCCTGTGCTTCTTCAATAGGATTCAGATCTTCACGCTGAATATTCTCAATCAGGGAAATCTCTACAATTTCCTGTTCCGTATAATTACGAATGATAACAGGAACTTCCTTCAGACCTGCCAACTTGGCTGCACGCCATCTTCTCTCACCGGCAATAATCTCATAATAATCCTTACGATCCTGTACCAGAATCGGCTGCAACAGACCAAACTGTTTGATAGAATCCGCCAGTTCCTGTAATGCATCCTCATCGAAATTCTTACGAGGCTGTTCTCTGTTTGGCTCTACCTTTGTAATTTTCACAAGGGTCTGCGGTTCCTTTTCTTCCGTTATTGCTTCGCTTTTTGCTTTGGCTACTGCTTCTTTCTTTGTCTTTGTTTCCCCTAATGCATTAGGTATCAGGGAATCCAGACCTTTTCCCAATCCTCTTGCTGCCATACCGTTTTCTCCTATACTCTTCTCTTCTATTTATTCTTTATAACTTCTTCTGCCAACTGCATGTATGCTTCTGCTCCGGCTGATTTAGGATCATACATATTGATAGGCATACCATAACTGGGTGCTTCCGCCAGTCTGATATTTCTGGGAATCAATGTATTATACACCTTTTGATTCAAATTTTGTTTAACATTTTCTACCACCTGCATAGACAGATTGGTACGGGAATCATACATAGTGAAAACAACACCGTCAATATTAAGATTGGGATTCAATCTTTCTTTTACCAGATTGATAGTATGGATCAACTGACTCAATCCTTCCAAAGCATAATACTCGCACTGAATGGGAACCAACACACTATCCGCTGTAGTCATGGAATTGATGGTCAGCATATTCAAAGAAGGAGGACAATCAATAATAATAAAATCATAATCATCCTTAACGTAATCCACTTCGTTCTTTAATATGAATTCCTTCTTATCTACACCAATCAGTTCGATCTCAGCCGCTGCAAGATTTACATTGGAAGGAACTACGGATACATTTTTAATAACATTTGAGATAATACAATCTCTGATGGAACACTCTCCCAGAATTAACTCATAAATGGTATCTTCCAGTTCATTTTTTTCAATTCCAAATCCACTGGTAGTATTTCCCTGAGGATCTGTGTCGATTACCAATACTTTCTTTCCTTTTGCAGCCAAAGATGCAGACAAATTAATGGACGTAGTTGTTTTACCTACGCCACCTTTCTGGTTCGCTATTGCAATAATTCTACCCATACTTATTTTTCACCATGTCCTTCTTAATGATTTAGCCGTGCAAACCTCTGGACTGTCTGTCCATATCCTCTACAACGATATCATAGATTTCACCGAGAGAAGCACAATACTCAAGAACCTTCCAGGGTTCATTGGTATGAAAATGAATTTTGATCAGTTCTTCATCTCCTACTGCCAGCAGACAATCACCTTTGAAATGTTCTGTGATATAGTCGTTGATCTCATCTTCATCCAGATCTGTTCCTTCAATTAATAATTGTGTATCATATTTGAATTCTAACATTATAAAATCCTCCATTCTGTGATACAAACCACTCTATAATAATAGCATGAGCATTTCTATGTTACAAGGTAAAAATGCTACAAAAAGTTGATACTTTATACTCATTTGTTCTGTTTTTTACTAGATGTTGTATTCTTATATCTATGTTTTTTCCAGTAAGCATCATGTTTCACGCCAAATATGTAAAATGTTTCACATTTTTACCCACTATATCTTGGGTTGTAATGTTTCACGTGAAACATTATCTTGTATAATTTTCTTGTACATGGATAGAATGTTTCACGTGAAACATTCTATCCATAAATATCTATATATAGTGATCAAATAAAAGATATTTGTGTATCTTGTTTTGTTACAATTCCTATGATAGGATAACTAAAAAGAATGTGAGGTACGCAAGCTATGGCTATTGATAAAGTAAAAGAATATTTTAAACCACTTCATATGGAAGATCACATTTTAGAATTTGATGTATCCAGTGCTACTGTAGAACTGGCTGCAGAAGCTCTCCACTGTGAAGGAAAAAGGATTGCAAAAACAATGTCTTTCTTGGTTGGAGAACAACCTATTCTGATTGTAACAGCCGGTGATACTAAAATTGATAATGCAAAATACAGACACTTCTTTGGTGCAAAAGCTAAAATGATACCGGGAGAGGAAGTAGAAGCAATCATCGGACATGCCATCGGTGGTGTATGTCCTTTTGCTATAAATGAAAATGTGAAAGTATATTTAGACGAATCATTAAAAAGATTTCAAACTGTATTTCCGGCTGCAGGAAGTTCTAATAGTGCGATTGAATTAACAATCCCTGAATTGGAGAAATATTCAAACTTCCTGCAGTGGGTAGATGTGTGTAAGGATTGGCAGGAATCTGCTAACTAATACAATTTAATCAGATTATTTTTAATAGCAAATACAGCTGCCTGTGTTCGATCAGATACATCAATTTTTTTAAAGATATTAGAAATATGATTTTTTACCGTTCTCTCACTGATATTCAGAGATGTTGCAATTTCCTTATTGAACATTCCATTAGCAACCTCAATAAGCACTTCCAACTCTCTTTTCGTCAGACTGTTGATTTTTTCTTTGTCAATATCTCTGGATACCAGTCGGTTGTTTAATGCCGGTACCAGACTGGGTTGAATATAAGTTTCTCCCTGCATAATACAATTAATGGCATTTTTCAGTTCTGCGGATTCTGCATCTTTCATGATATAACCATCTACGCCAATGTCCACAGCTTTCAAAAGATATTCAACTTCATTGTGTACCGTTAATACCAATACTTTAACAGAGATATTTTTCTTCTTAATTTCCTGTAGCACTTCTATTCCATTCATAACAGGCATATTAATATCCAGAAGCAGTATATCAGGATGAACAGAAAGTAACTGCTCCATACATTCTACACCATTATTAGCTTCGGCAACCACAGAAATTGTACCGTCAAATTCCAGTAATTGACGGATTCCTTCTCTCATAAGAACATGATCATCTGCTAACATAACTTTTATACTCATATATATCCTCACTTGCTTGTGTATGCTTATACTTTGTCCTAGCTGTTCTTTTTTAAAGCTGAATGTAAATCTAAGGGAATTTTAATATCTATCATAGTTCCCCGACCAATCGCAGAACTGACATGAATTGTACCGTTCAGCAGATTGACACCCTCATGGATCAATGCTAATCCAAAATGACTGTTTGCTTTATCTTCCACTTCTTCCATGGTAAATCCCTTACCATTATCTTGTATTAAAATTTCATATTTCTGCTCTGTTTTTTTACAATGAAATAATACCCTGGTAGCCTGTGAATGCTTTTTTATATTTAACAGACATTCCTGAACCACACGGTATAAGGTAATGCAAAAATAATCATCTGTTTCACATGAAACAGCATCGATTTCTACGTCCATTATATAATCTCTGTCAGCATTCAAAAAGTCCAATAATCTTTCAAAAGAAGCCTTCAATCCCAGATCATCAAATGTCATAGGACGCAGATTGAAGATAGTACTTCTGATATCTTCAATGACATTATGCAATCCTTTACTCACAAAATTCAATTCCATCTTCGCTCTGGCGGGATCCTTATCAATATATAAGGAAGCCAGTTCAATCATATGAACAAAATGGGCAATATTCTGCAATGAAGTATCATGAAGTTCGGAAACAATTCTTTTTCTCTCCGTCTCCAACATCTCTATCATTTTCTTACCATTTTCTGTATTGCAACTACACTCATTCTTTTGTACATTTTCATCAATGTTCATATATCACCTTATAGAACATATGTTCTTATTTTGAATATTCCATTATATTTATCATACAGGAATAATATTATTGTGTAAAACTCTTTTTATTTATAAAAATAAATCTTAACAAATTTTTACATGTATTCTCTTCGTTTTATGACAAAGGTTCTTTGGATGGCAATCCCGCTTTTCTGGGATATTTTGCAGGTGTGGACTTTTCCTTAGTAATAATAAACAAATTTCGATAAATATCCGAATCGGGAAGTGTAAATTCAACCTGTCCATCCATTTTTCCACCAAGTATCTTCACAGCATGCTTTGCGGCATTCATCTCTTCTGTTATTTTTTCAGATTTATAAGAGATAAATTTGCCGCCGACCTTTACAAAAGGAAGGCAATATTCTGACAATGTGGAAAGATTTGCTACTGCCCTGGATACACAGAGATCATATTTTCCCCTGCATTTTCCAGGCTTTGCAAAATCTTCCGCACGTCCATGAATTGTCTCCACTCCGGTAAGTCCCAATGCAGCAATCACTTCATTTAAAAAGTTAATTCTCTTATTCAGGGAATCCAGCAATGTCACCTGCAGATCCGGAAATGCAATTTTCAAAGCAAGTCCCGGAAATCCAGCACCGGTTCCCACATCAATGACTGTTTTATTCTGCGTAACATCATAGGCTTTACAGAGGGATATGCTGTCCACAAAATGTTTTTTCATAACTTCGTCGTATTCCGTAATTGCTGTAAGATTCATGACCTCATTCCATTCCACCAACATTTCATAATATTTCAAAAACTGTTGGATCTGTTCATCACTTAAAGTCACACCCAGCGCTTTACAGTCTTTTTCAAATTGTTCTGTATTATAATCTGCCATGTATTCCTCCGCAGTATTCTACTTTGTTGCTTTATAATGTTCCAGATATACCAGTAAAACAGAGATATCTGCAGGAGATACTCCTGAGATACGGGAAGCCTGTCCTACCGAAACGGGACGGAATTCCTTCAGCTTCTGTCTCGCTTCCAGACGAAGGGACGGAACTTCATCATAGTCCAATGTCACTGGGATCATTTTTTTCTCCATCTTGCGATACTGTTCTACCTGACGCTTTTGTCTTATAATATATCCTTCATATTTGATTTCAATTTCCACCTGTTCCACAACAGAAGAAGGCAAAGGATGTCTCTCCTTATCAATCGGAGCCAATGCTGCATATCCCAGCTCCGGTCTGCAGATCAGTTCTGCCAGAGTTGCCGCCGTTTTCAGAATCGAACTTCCGCTCTCTTGCAGAAAATGCTGAATTTCCTTATCGGCCCCAACAGAAGTATTTTTCAAACGCTGAATTTCACGATCGATCAGCTCCTCTTTTTCCACCAATGCATCATATTCCTGCTGAGAGATCAATCCAATCTTGTATCCTTTCTTACGCAGACGCAGATCCGCATTATCCTGACGAAGTAACAGACGATACTCTGCTCTGGAAGTCATCATACGATAAGGTTCTCTGTTATCCTTGGTCACCAGATCATCAATCAAAACTCCGATATAACTTTCGGAACGATCCAAAATCAAAGAATCTCTATGCAAAACAGACATAGCTGCATTAATACCGGCAATCAATCCCTGGGAAGCTGCTTCTTCATATCCACTGCTTCCATTAAACTGTCCGCCGCTGAACAAACCGCTGATATTTTTGAACTCCAGGGAAGGATTGAGCTGCTTCGCATTAATGCAGTCGTACTCGATAGCATAAGCATTTCTTACAATTTCACAATGCTCCAGACCGGGAACGGTGCGATACATAGCTAACTGTACATCTTCCGGAAGAGATGACGACATGCCGCCAACGTACATTTCATTCGTGTGAAGACCTTCCGGTTCAATAAATACCTGATGTCTCTCTTTTTCTGCAAATTTTACAACCTTATCTTCAATAGAAGGACAATATCTGGGACCAGTTCCTTCAATAATACCTGCATAAATCGGAGAACGGTCCAGATTATTCCGGATGATTTCATGGGTATTTTCATTGGTATAAGTCAGCCAGCAGGAAGCCTGTTCCTTCTGGATAGAATCCGGATCCGTAGAGAAAGAAAAAGGAACAATTCTTTCATCACCAAACTGCTCTTCCATCTTGCTGAAATCAAGAGAACGCTTGTCCATTCTGGCAGGAGTTCCTGTCTTAAAACGACGCATCTCGATTCCCATGGCTTTCAGAGAATCTGTCAGGTGATTAGCGGCCTGCAATCCATTGGGCCCCGTATAAGTAATGGATTCTCCACACAGACATCTGGCACGAAGATAAGTTCCCGTACAAAGTACAACCGCCTTGCACTCATAAATTGCACCGGTAAAAGTCTTGAGACCTGTTATTTTCTTTTTCTGATCTGAGGTTTCCTCCCAAAGAAGTTCACAGACCTCCGCCTGTTTAATCAGAAGATTCTCCTGATTTTCCAATACTTTACGCATTGCTCTGGAATATTCCGCTTTATCTGCCTGTGCCCGCAGGGAATGTACCGCCGGTCCCTTAGATACATTCAGCATTTTCGACTGAATAAAGGTCTTATCAATATTTTTACCCATTTCACCACCCAGAGCATCCAGTTCTCTGACCAGATGCCCCTTGGAAGATCCGCCTACATTGGGATTACAGGGCATCAACGCAATGCTGTCTACACTTACAGTAAAAATTACCGTCTTCAGCCCCAGTCTGGCACAGGCCAGCGCTGCTTCACATCCGGCATGACCGGCACCTACCACACATACGTCTACTTGCTTCTTTAGTTCCATAATATTATTCATTCCTTCTGGTGATTACTTACCCATGCAAAATTTAGAGAAAATCTCATTGACCACGTCCTCGTCCACTTCTTCTCCGATTATCTTACCAAGAGAAGCATAAGCACTGGTCAGATCAATGGAATAAAAATCTTCCGGCATTCCATCTTCAATGCTTCGCTCTACCAGCTGCAAACTGTTCAATGCGTCCTGAAGAGCTTCTTTATGTCTGAGGTTGGTGATTACCAATTCATTATTATGTTTTAATTCACCCTCAAAAAACATATTTCGAATGGTTTCTTCCAGTTCCTCCATTCCGGAATTTTCTGAAGAAGGATCAATTGTGGAAGTGCGAAGAATACGGATTCCTTCCGTATGTTTCAATACCTTTGCCAGAGTTTCTCTCAGAAGCTCTTCAGAAATCCGGTTCTCCAGATCAGATTTATTTAACAGGATGATTGCCTTTTTCCCCTCCAACAAAGAAATAATATTCCGGTCATCCTCATCCAGATTTCCGGAAGCATCTACAACATACAGAATCATATCTGCTTCTACAGCATATTTTTTGGCACGTTCTACACCAATCTTTTCCACAATATCCTGTGTCTCATGGATTCCCGCTGTATCGATCATATTCAGACTGATACCATGCAGGTTGATTGTTTCGTGCAGGGCATCTCTGGTCGTTCCGGCAATCTCCGTTACAATGGCTCTGTCCTCTCCCAACAGCATATTCAGGAGGGAAGATTTACCGGCATTTGGTTTTCCTACAATGACCGTGGAAATTCCTTCCTTCATCAGTCTTCCATTATCTGCCGTTTCCAACAATTTTTCAATTTGTTTTTCAAATTTTTTTACTTTTACAGATAATTGTTCCGGATATCCTTCCAGACTGATATGTTCCGGATCATCCAACGCCGATTCTATAAAAGCAATCTGATATAAAATATCTTCCCGCAGGCTGCGAATTTTGTCCGAAAGTCTTCCCTTCAACTGGCTGACCGAAGAAGAAAGCGCATATTCGTTCTGGGAATGGATCACGTCAATAACCGCTTCCGCCCGGGATAAATCAATTCTGCCGTTTAGAAAAGCTCTCTTGGTGAATTCTCCCGGTTCTGCCAGTCTGGCACCGGCCTGCAACACTGTCTCCAATACTTTCTGCATCACCAACACACCACCATGACAGTTGATTTCCACCGTGTCTTCCATCGTATAGCTTTTTGGTGCTTTCATTACAGAGGTCATAACCTCATCAATGATATTCTCATCTTTATCAACAATATATCCATAATGGATCGTATGACTCTGTACCTTTGTCAGAATCTTTTTCCCGGATGTGGAACGGAAAATACTATCTACTATATATATGGCATTTTCACCACTGATTCTTACAATTCCGATTCCGGAATCTGATAGAGCCGTGGCAATAGCTGCTATTGTTTCCTTTTCAAAATTTTCCATACTGTTACTAATGCCTTTCCATGAACTGCCAACATCTATTTTGCATCAAACACTCTTCCTGTAGGAACAAGCGTCGATTCGTCTCCCGCATAACCAGTCTGTACATACTCCACCATATGATCTTCTCCCAGATATTTATAGAGAAGATATCTGCGCTCTCTCTGATCACCTTCTTTGTATGCAAAGCAATCATCAGACGCTGTGCCATTCATTAATTTATAATAGGCCTCTACCAGATCCTCATACGAGATCGGTGCTCCGGATACTTGTAAATCATGACTTTCATTCAATCCCTTTACAAATAAAATAGGATGCTGTCTGCCGGTTTCGTTCTCGTTTTTCTGAGCTACTTTTACTGCTTCACCTTCTATGTTATATCCATGATCCGATAGTATGATAATGACAGAATTATCATAAACTCCTGCTTCTCTTAGTTTATTCAGATAAGCCATAGTAACAGTCATAGAAGATTCAATAGAAGTATAATAATCTGCATCATCTATTACGTTTACATCCTTATCAAAATAGAACGGAACATGTGCCCCCATTAAATGAATTAATTTAAATCTTTTTCCATCTACATAGGTTATATCATCTTCCTGTACATCCTTATAAAAATCATCATTTCTCCAGGAAAATAACTCTTCATCTTTGGAACTCATTTCCTGATTTTTGAGCATACTTACATTAAACCAGCAATACGGTTTTAATACATAAGGTGCGTATTTCATTCCCACCATTTTAATAATTCTGGTATTAAATAAAGAACGATCCCAAAGAGAAGATTTCGTATATGTTATATTATTAAAAGCACCATCCATGACGCCTTTTTCAAATTTATATTCGTCATCATAATTACTTAAAGTATAACCCTGCTCACGCAAATAATTAAAAAAAGGAGAACTCTTAAAAATTCGATTTCTATAATCTATAAAAGGTTCTTTATTTTCAAACCATTCTCCGGAAAGTATTAACGGTAAAGAATGCTCCGTGTATGCATACCCTGACATTGCGTTATTATAAAAAGTAAAATCAGTCATTGCATCTTCATATTCCGGATGTTCCTGCCACACTTGCCAGAAGCATTCTTCATCCACAGCATCTAATAAGAAAATAATAAAATTAGTATCTGTAGACATTTCAAACTGATCTACTTTTGTAAATCTTGCATATTCTTTTTTTTCAAAAATATTATTATTAATAGAAAGAACTGTAATCGTACTTACTAAAATCAATAATAAGAAAACACTTATATAAGAAACCGCCTTTTTTATCCTGTCATATTTTAAGACTATAAATAAAATCAGACAAACAATTGCTATGATCACCCACACAATAGTAGATTTTACAAACTGTGATTGATATAAACTCCAATTCACATCTGTTCCATCTAAAGGAGGTAAATTTTTAACCATATAGTTTCCCTGAATATAACAGGCTACAGTACCGGTAAAATAGCAATATAAAACAATTTTATAAGCAATATTTCCAAACAGATATACAACTAAAAACCCAACTATACTAAACAAAAGAAACAAAAAGAAATCCTTTATAATAAAAGGAAAAAGTAAATAAACATCATACCAAAATTCATCCACATTATTAATATAGAGTTCCAAAGGTGCATATATAAAAATCATAAAGCAAAATGTCAGAGACATAAAAAAAGCAGGCTTTAATTCTGCAAGCATCTTTCCATTATTCCATTTCTTCTGTAACCTACTTTTCATTCCTGTAAATCTCCTTAAAAATATAGACAAATTATACTCCAAAAAGCCAAGAGTTGTAAATAAAAGCCGGTACATAGAATAAATTCTAATACCGGCTTTTATCTTTTTCGTGCTTTCCTGTAATTATCTCTTCAGAGTAACTACAACTCTTCTAAAGGGCTCTTCTCCCTCACTATGAGTAGTAACATATTTATCATTCTGCAGTGCGGAATGAATAATTCTTCTCTCATAAGGATTCATAGGCTCCAGAGACACGCTTCTCTTGGTTCTCTTAACCTTATATGCAATGTTCTTGGCAAGATTCTCAAGAGTTTCTTTTCTACGCTGACGGTAGTTCTCAGTGTCAACCTTTACGTGAATGTACTCTTCAGACTCTTTATTGACTACCAGAGATACCAGATACTGTAAGGAATCCAGTGTCTGTCCTCTCTTACCGATCAGAACACCCATCTCGTTACCGCTTAACTCGATGTCCATGCTCTTCTCTTCTTCGTTGTACTTAATATCAATGACAACTTCCATGTTCATAGCCTGAAATACATCATTTAAAAATGCTCTGGCAACTTCTTCTACAGAGCTTTTCTTTACTGCAGCCTTGATTACAGCGGGCTTTGCTCCGATTCCGAGGAATCCGGAAGAACCTTCTTCCACTACCTGATAATCTAACTTGTCACTGGTAACACCCAGCTTCTGACAAGCTTCCGTAATGGCATCACTGACTGTCTTTGCAGATACTTCGATCATGTCCATATTATTTACCTCCTCAATTAATCATAAGGAAAATTTATTTACGACTGTTCTTCTCGTTATAATCTCTTACCATATTTGCTTTTGCCATCATACTTCCGGGCTTAGCTTCTTTTACTTCGGAATAGCTGTCAGCGGATACTTCACTGTTATCCACATTAGAAGAAATATTAGCCTTTTTCTGAATGTTTTTAGTACTCATACTTGCATAAGCATTCAGCTTTTCCTGCTGTTCCTTCATCTTCTCCAGCTTCTTGGCACTCTTGGCTGAATTCTTCTTGATAATATCATCAAAATTCATCTTATCGATGTGCTTATTGATTACTACCTGCTGGATACTTCTGACAACACTACCTGCTACCCAGTAAAGACCCAGACCGGATGGTAATGTGAAGCAGAACCATGCAGACATCAGAGGCATGATCATGTTCATGGTCTTCATGGAAGAAGCCATTGCTGCAGCCTGATCATTACCATTAGAAGAAGTATCCTGCTGTGGCATCAGCTTTACGTTGATCCACTGTGTCAATGCAGACAAAACCGGAATAGCGATTGCTCCGATTACTAAAAGCCATGCTCCGTTAGCCCATGCTTCCTTCAACACATAAGAAGGAGAGTTGCCGATATTCAGTCCTAAAAAATTATTATACTCTTCCAGCTTGCTTACCGTATTGGTCACATCTGCTGCAAGAGAAGGGAACTTCTCACTGATACTTGCAAAATCAGCGGTAGATGCTTTATTCAGACAGTCAATGATCGTATTCTGAACATATTCAGTATGTGTTCCTGCTACAAAACCTGCATTGGTAAACTGCTTGCTGTACATAGCGGAATTCGTCAGATTCTGAACCAGCTCTGTTGCACCTGCAGTATCGATAATATTGTCTACCAAAGGGAAGAAAGCTTCTTTTACTCTTCCAACATAAGCGGGAATTGCATAAATTACACGATACAGAGCAAACAGAATAGGCATCTGGATCAGCATATACAGACAGCTGCCTGTAGGAGATACTCCATACTTGGCATAAACTGCCTGAATTTCCTGATTCTGTGCCAACTGTGCATCCTGATCCTTACGATTCTTGTATTTTGCCTGAACTGCCTGAATCTCAGGATTCATCTTAGCAGAAAGTTTGGAGAATTTCTGCTGCTTGATGGTAAGAGGCATCATCAACAGGTTTACAACAATTGTAAAAAGAATGATTGCAAGACCGATATTAGGAATACCGATCAAGTTCAGAACTTCGAAGATTCCTTCCATTATCTTACCCAGCAGCCAGGCTACCTGTCCGATAATGAATGTGGAATTCTGTGTCAAAAGAATACCGTTCATTTATCCTCCTAATATTTGCCACCTTCTATCGGATATTCTCAAGGTACAGGATCATATCCTCCTTTAGAGAAAGGATTGCACCGAAGAATTCTCCATGCAGCCAGAAGTCCTCCCTTGATCACACCATATTTTTCAATGGCTTCCAGACCATATTGAGAACAACTGGGAACATAAGGACACTTCGTACCTTTGTACGGTGAGATATATTTCTGATAGAACCTAATCATGGCTATAACTAATTTTTTCATATACAAATTTTATTTAATCCTGATAAAAATAGATTTTTATCAGATGATGAAGTTTTGCAAGATGCAGCAGCGCACTTTCCGCTTCTTCATATCCTATAGAAGCTGCGGCCGGTCTTGCAATGATTACCATATCCAAACCACTATTGAATACACTTTCATGTAATCTGTAACTTTCTCTGACCAGTCGGGTAATTCTATGTCTTACGACACTATTACCGACTTTTTTACTTACACTGATTCCGATTCTGTTCTTATCAAGGCCATTTTCCTTCACATACATGATAAAGTACTTGTTGGCATAAGATCTGCCATTCTTGTACACAAAACGGAACTGCTGATTATTTTTTAATGATTCCGAAAACTGCATGCACTCCTCCAACCGTGAAAGTTAAGAGAAAAAAAGGTCACATTGCTGTGACCTATGCGGATAATTTCTTTCTTCCTTTTGCACGTCTTGCTGCTAAAACTTTTCTTCCACCGGGAGTACTCATTCTGGCTCTGAAACCGTGAACCTTGGAATGGGAACGCTTTTTAGGCTGAAATGTCATCTTCATGGAAAGGCACCTCCTTCTCTAAACCTTCTTATATAAAAAGGTAAACATATTTTTCAACATTTGGGCGCATAAAAAATGCGCCTTCCTTTCGGAAAATAGCATATTGATTGTAATGTAAAAGCCCGTCAATGTCAAGCAAAATTCAATAAAAATGCTGAAAAATCAAGAGAAATAGGGCTTCCTGAAATTCATAAAATTTTTTAAATCGAGTTATCCACATAGATATACACCATATTTACCCACAAACGAGTTATCCACAGCATGTTGATTATTTGTGGATATTTATTTTTTTCAGATGGATATTCTGTGTAAATCCGGTGTAAAAGTGGACAATTTTACCGTAATTGTGGATATCTCGAAATTTGTCGGATTTATCCACATATACACATCACTATCCACATCCCCTGTTAATATTCCCAGTTATGAACAACTTTATCAACAATATGTGGATAACTTTATCCATGACCTGTTCATAACTTACATTTGAATTATTTTTAATTCTATTATACAATGAAATGGAGTTTCGCACAGTGGGACTCTTAGCGGGAGGAAATTAATGGACGCAATCAAAGAAAACTGGACAACTGTCAAAGAAGCTGTCAGAAGAGAATACAGTCTTTCTGACATTTCTTATCATACATGGGTGGAGCCTTTGGAGTTTCATAATGTAGTGAATGATGTAGTAAGCATTATCATTCCTTCGGACCAGGCCCATGCCCTGAATTACATTTCATCAAAATATAAGAGCTTTTTTCAGGTAACTATTACCGAAATGTTCGATCATCCTTATGATATCAACTTTATCCTGGAGAAGGATGTCAAGGCAGAAGAACCTGCTGAGAATGAAATGGCTGTTCCTAATCAGATATATGGTATTAATTATGAAGATGCCCATCTGAACCCTAAATACAAATTCGATACCTTTGTCGTGGGAAGTAATAACAAATTTGCTCATTCCGCATCCCTTGCGGTAGCGGAATCTCCAGGAGAAGTCTACAATCCTCTCTATTTATATGGAGGTCCCGGTCTGGGCAAGACTCACCTGATGCATTCCATCGGACATTTTATTTTAGAACAGGATCCGGACAAAAAGGTTCTCTACGTTACCAGTGAGGAATTCACAAACGAAGTAATCGAATCCATTCGTAGTGGTAATGCGGCTTCCATGACCAAGCTGCGTGAGAAATACCGTAACGTGGATGTTCTCATGGTCGATGACGTACAATTTATTATAGGTAAGGAAAGTACCCAGGAGGAATTCTTCCATACTTTCAATGCCTTGCATGCTGCCCATAAACAAATCATTCTGTCTTCCGATAAACCGCCCAAGGAAATGGAAACTCTGGATGAAAGATTCCGTTCCCGTTTCGAATGGGGCCTGATTGCTGATATCCAGCCGCCCGATTATGAGACCCGAATGGCAATTTTACGGAAAAATGCAGAGACCTACGATCGTCAGATTGATGAAGAGATCATCAAATACATTGCCACAAATATTAAATCCAATATTCGTGAACTGGAAGGCGCGTTTAACAAGATCATTGCTTTTGCAAAATTAAATAAGGTAGATCTGACACTCTCTCTGGCCGAAGAAGCCCTGAAGGATGTCATCTACCCCAACAAGCCAAAGGAGATCACTCCTACTCTCATTATTAATGTAGTGGCAGAGCATTTTGGCGTAAAGCCGGAAGATATTACTTCCAAGAAGAGAAATTCCGAGTTCGTACAGCCCCGTCAGGTCGTAATGTACCTGTGCAGAGAGCTGACGGATACCTCCTTCACTAATATAGGAAAGCTTTTGGGCAAAAAAGACCATACAACGATCATTCACGGCGTAAATAAAGTGTCTGCGGAGATCCAGACGAACGAAGAACTTCGTAATAAAATCGATATTATCACAAAGAAGATAAATCCTTCTTAGAAGATATCTGTTAATAATTTTTCTTATTCTGAGGACAAGTTGTGTATATCTTTAGAATAAACGGTGTTCACCTGTTGATAACTTGTTTTAAGGTTCCGGAACAGAATCTGGACGGTGTGAATAATCTGAGAGTTATTCTTAGGTTATTCTGCCAAATCCACTAAGATTTCCATTCCATTTTGCCTTGAAAAATAGTATAATAAGACTGGTTATGCACATATCAACACTCCTTATTAAGGTGACTACGAAATTCTTTTAATATTTTTATACAACGCGTATCTGCGCGTACGCAAATCAACCAGAAAGGAAGTTATGCACACATGAAATTAGTCTGTTCGAAAGCCAATCTTTTAAATGGCGTACAAACTGTATCAAAAGCTGTTCCCAGTAAGACTACCATGTCTATTCTGGAATGTATTTTAGTAGATGCTACCAATGGAGAGATCAAGTTAACTGCCAACGATATGGAACTTGGTATCGAGACTACCATAGAAGGACAGATCGTAGAAAAGGGTATCATTGCCCTGGATGCAAAAATGTTCCTGGAAATCGTACGTAAACTTCCTGACAGTGACATTACCATTGAGACTGATGCTTCCTTCAAGGTAGTTATTACCTGTGAAAAAGCAAAATTCACGATCATCGGTAAATCTGGTGAAGATTTCTCTTATTTACCGGCAGTAGAAAAAGATGACAGTATTGTCATGAGTCAGTTTACACTGAAAGAGGTTGTAAGACAGACCATCTTCTCTATTTCTGACAATGATAACAATAAGCTGATGACTGGTGAACTTTTTGATATTAACGGAGAAGAGTTCAAAATTGTGTCTCTGGACGGACACCGTATTTCCATCCGTAAGATCCAGCTGAAGAACAGCTATTCTCCGAAAAAGGTAGTTGTTCCCGGTAAGACTCTGAACGAGGTAAGTAAGATTTTACCCGGAGATGCAGACAGTGATGTAACGATTTCCTTTACGGAAAAACATATTGTATTTGAATTTGATAAGACCGTTGTAGTATCCCGTCTGATCGAGGGAGAATATTTTAAGATCGACCAGATGCTTTCCAGCGATTATGAGACCAAAGTAAGAGTCAACAAGAAAGAGTTCTTAAGCTGTATCGATCGTGCTACTCTTCTGGTAAAGGAAGGCGATAAGAAACCTATTATCGTAAATATCACAGACAGTGGAATGGAACTTAAAATCAATTCCGCTCTGGGAAGCATGAACGAAGAAATCGATATTCAGAAACAGGGTAAGGATCTGATGATTGGATTCAATCCCAAGTTCCTGATCGATGCTCTCCGTGTCATCGATGATGAGGAAGTGGATCTGTATATGGTAAATCCCAAGGCACCCTGTTTTATCAAGAATGCAGAGGAAAGCTATATTTACCTGATCCTTCCCGTGAACTTTACAACAGTTGCTTAAACTTAAGAACAGAGGTTAAATCAATGCATACGATCCGTTTAAAGGATGATTATATTAAGCTTGGTCAGGCATTAAAGGCAGCCGGTGTGGTAGAATCCGGCGTGGATGCCAAGTTCGCCGTACAGGATGGCCTGGTAAAGGTGAACGGACAGACGGAATTACAGCGTGGCAAAAAGCTGGTATCCGGAGATAAAGTGGAATATGATGGCGAGACCATCGTGATAGAATAAGCAGGTTACTATGATCATCAAATCAATCGAATTGGCAGATTACAGGAATTATGATTCTCTTGTCCTGCAGTTTGACCGGGGGACAAATATCCTCTACGGAGACAATGCGCAGGGCAAGACCAATATTCTGGAAGCAATCTATGTAGCTGCCACCACAAAATCGCATAAGGGAAGCAAGGACAGAGAAATCGTTAATTTCGACAAGGAAGAGGCACATATCAGAACTTATCTCGAGAAAGACGGTAAAGAAATCCGTGTGGATATGCATCTGAGAAAGTCCAAATCCAAAGGAATTGCCATAGATGGCCAGAAGATCAAGAAAGCAGCGGATCTTCTGGGGCTTTGTAATGTTGTGTTTTTTTCTCCGGAAGACTTGGGAATCATTAAAAATGGTCCCTCTGAGCGGAGAAGATTTGTAGATATGGAACTGTGCCAGCTGGACAATTTCTATCTCTATAATCTCAATCATTACAACAAAATTGTCAATCAGCGTAACAAGCTTCTCAAAGATATGTATATGAATCCGGATCTGAAGGAAACTCTGACTATCTGGGATATGCAGCTGGTATCTTACGGAAGTAAGATCATAGAGAGAAGAAAGCTGTTCGTGGAACAGCTCAATGAGATCATTTATGAGATTCATAAAAAATTATCCGGTGGGCGGGAAGAAATCCGTATCCAGTATGAGCCGGATGTGGAACTGGATGAATTTGAAAGTAAGCTGAGAAACAGTCAGGACCGGGATATGCGGGCAAAAATGACATCTGTGGGACCCCACAGAGATGATTTTTCTTTTCTGGTAGGGGACGTGGATATCCGTAAGTTCGGATCCCAGGGGCAACAGCGTACTGCTGCTCTTTCCTTGAAATTATCCGAGATCGAGCTGGTAAAAAGGATTACGAAAGATACGCCGGTATTATTACTTGATGATGTATTGTCTGAACTGGACAGTAACCGGCAAAACTATCTGTTGAACAGTATCGGGGATATTCAGACCATCATTACCTGTACCGGTCTGGAGGAATTTGTAAATAACCGGTTTGAAATCAACCGGGTATTCAAAGTATCTGCCGGAACTGTCACCTGTGTAAATGAAAATATGGGACTGAAATCCGAACCGGAAGAAACTCCGGAAGATGCGTATAATTTTGGCAGCCTGTAGGGCAGAATGTGAGGAATCATGAGCGAAGAAAATATGAACAATACCGCGGTAGAACATGAATATGGCGCGGATCAGATTCAGATATTGGAAGGTCTGGAAGCTGTAAGAAAGCGTCCGGGAATGTATATTGGTACCACATCCAGCAGAGGACTGCATCATCTGGTATATGAGATCGTAGACAATGCGGTGGATGAAGCACTGGCAGGATTCTGTGATACCATTGATGTAACCATCAATGAAGACAATTCCATCACCGTTATTGATAACGGACGAGGAATTCCGGTAGGCATCAATCACAAAGCAGGTATCCCTGCAGTAGAAGTCGTATTTACGATTCTGCATGCCGGCGGTAAGTTTGGCGGTGGGGGATACAAGGTATCCGGTGGTCTGCACGGTGTAGGTGCCTCTGTTGTAAATGCCCTCTCCAACTGGTTGGAAGTAGAAATTTGCCAGGGTGGCAAGGTATATAAGCAGCGTTATGAGAGAGGTCATGTATGCTATGCTCTGAAAGAAATCGGCACCTGCCCTATGGAAAAGACCGGAACGAAAGTTACTTTCCTGCCAGATGATACGATTTTTACTGAGACAACGGTATATGATTTTGATGTATTGAAGAGAAGACTCAGAGAGATGGCATTCCTGACCAAGGGGCTGCGCATCATTTTAAGAGATAATCGTACTGAGGAAGAAACTTCTCTGGAAGGTGGTTCTGTCGTTGACAGTGCAGCTGCGGAAGCTATGTCTACAGAGCACGAAAAGAAGCAGATCAGTGAACTGTTACAGAGGGCACAGGAAGATGCCATGGAAGCAGGAGCATCCGCAGAAGCAATGACTTCCGAAGAAACTTCAGCTTCTGCGGATACAGCAAATGACTCTGAAGCATTTGCAGATGCTTTTGCTACGTCCGAGGAATCCACCAAAGCCCATACCGGCGGCAAGATCGGTAAGATACATACCATTACTCTGGAAAATGGTAAGAAGCAGAAAGTCGTTGAGTTCTACTATGAAGGTGGTATCAAGGAATTTGTTGCTTACCTGAACAAAAGTAAGGAGCCTTTATACGAAAACATTCTGTATTTTGAGGGTGAGAAGAATAATGTGTACGTGGAAGTATCCTTCCAGCACAATGATTCTTATAACGAGAGCGTATTCAGCTTTGTAAATAACATCAATACTCCCGAGGGAGGTACTCATTTACAGGGCTTCCGTAATGCTATTACGAAGACATTTAACGATTACGCAAGAAGCGCAAAGCTGTTAAAAGACAGTGAGCCGAATCTGTCCGGTGAAGATATCCGTGAGGGCCTGACTGCTATTGTCAGTGTCAAGATCGAGGATCCTCAGTTCGAAGGACAGACCAAGCAGAAATTGGGTAACAGTGAGGCAAGAGGCGCTGTTGACAATATTGTCAGTGAGCAGCTGACTTATTTCTTAGAGCAGAATCCGCAGATTGCAAAGTCCATCTGTGAGAAGTCGATTCTGGCACAGCGTGCCAGAGAGGCAGCCAGAAAGGCAAGAGACCTCACCAGGAGAAAGACCGCTCTGGATACCATGGCTCTGCCCGGTAAGCTGGCAGACTGTTCCGATAAGGATCCGAAGAACTGCGAGATTTACATCGTAGAGGGAGACTCCGCAGGAGGAAGTGCGAAGACAGCACGTTCCCGTGCAACACAGGCTATCCTGCCCCTGCGTGGTAAGATACTGAATGTAGAAAAGGCAAGACTGGATAAGATTTATGCCAATGCTGAGATCAAGGCAATGATCACTGCTTTTGGTACCGGAATCCATGAGGATTTTGATATTTCCAAGCTTCGTTACAACAAGATCATTCTGATGACCGATGCCGATGTAGACGGTGCGCATATCAGTACTCTTCTGCTGACTTTCATCTATCGGTTTATGCCGGAGCTGATCAAGCAGGGACATGTATTCCTGGCGAAGCCGCCTCTGTATAAGCTGGAGAAGAACAAGAAGGTATGGTATGCCTACAGTGATGAAGAACTGGACAGCATTCTCTCTGAAGTAGGTCGTGACCAGAACAACAAGATCCAGCGTTACAAAGGTCTGGGTGAGATGGATGCGGAACAGCTCTGGGAGACCACCATGGATCCGGAGAGACGTATTCTGCTCAGAGTCAACTACGATGAAGAGACTGAATCCGAACTGGATCTGACCTTTACCACACTGATGGGTGACAAGGTAGAACCCAGAAGAGAATTCATCGAAGAAAATGCTCAGTTTGTTAAGAATCTGGACATCTAATAACTATTCAGAGCCGTTATCAGGCTCTGAATAGTTACGGTATTTAATAATAGAGAGTCGTATTTTACGACAGATTGTGAGGAAACATGAACGACGATATTTTTGATAAGCCTTCGGAGGCTGAGATTGATAAAATCCATGAAGTCGATCTGAAAGAAAAAATGGAAACTTTCTATATCGACTATGCCATGAGTGTTATCGCATCCCGTGCGCTTCCGGATGTGAGGGATGGTCTGAAGCCGGTACAGAGACGTGTACTCTATTCTATGATCGAACTGAACAATGGTCCCGACAAGCCGCATCGTAAGAGTGCCCGTATTGTCGGTGATACCATGGGTAAATATCATCCTCATGGTGACAGCTCCATCTACGGTGCATTGGTTAATATGGCACAGGACTGGTCTACCCGTTATCCTCTGGTAGATGGCCACGGTAACTTCGGTTCCATGGATGGTGACGGTGCCGCAGCAATGCGTTATACCGAGGCAAGACTTTCCAAGATTTCCATGGAATTATTGGCAGATATCGGCAAGAATACCGTAGATTTCGTACCGAACTTTGATGATACTGAAAAAGAACCTGTCGTACTGCCCAGCCGTTATCCAAACCTGCTAGTCAACGGTACTACCGGTATTGCCGTAGGTATGGCTACCAATATTCCACCTCACAACCTTCGTGAAGTGGTACAGGCTGTTGTTAAAATTATTGATAATCGTGTAGAAGAAGACAGAGATACTACGATCGATGAGATTCTTCCCATTGTAAAAGCTCCCGATTTTCCTACCGGAGGACTGATTCTGGGTACCAGAGGCTGTGAGGAAGCTTACCGTACCGGCCGTGGTAAGATCAGAGTCCGTGCAGTGACCAATATCGAGACACTACCTAACGGTAAGAGCCAGATCATTGCCACCGAACTGCCATATATGGTCAATAAGGCCAATCTGATCATCAAGATTGCTGAGCTGGTAAAACTGAAAAAGATCGACGGTATCACAGATATCCGTGATGAATCCAACCGTGAAGGTGTCCGCGTGGTTATTGAGCTTCGTAAGGATGCCAATGCCAATGTTATTCTGAATCAGCTGTACAAGCATACACAGCTTCAGGATACTTTTGGTGTGATCATGCTGGCGCTGATCAACAATCAGCCTAAGGTCATGAATCTGCTGGATATGCTGACTTATTACCTGAAACATCAGGAGGATGTGGTTACCAGAAGAACCAAATATGATCTGAACAAGGCTGAGGAAAGAGATCATATTTTACAGGGATTGTTAAAGGCTCTGGACTTCATTGACGAAGTTATTACTATTATCCGTGGCAGTCAGAATGCCCAGATTGCAAAAGAACGTTTGATGGAGAGATTTGAACTTTCTGATGTACAGGCACAGGCTATTGTGGATATGCGTCTGCGTGCTCTGACAGGTCTGGAAAGAGAGAAGCTGGAAAACGAGCATCAGGATCTGGTAGCAAAAATTGCGGAGTTGAAGGCTATTTTGGCAGATGAAAAGCTGTTATTAGGTGTTATTAAGACAGAAATGAGTGCTATCGCTGAGAAATACGGCGATGACAGACGCAGTAAGATCGGTTATGACGAACTGGATATCTCCATGGAGGATCTGATTCCGAGGGAAAATACTATTATTGCCATGACCAGTCTCGGTTATATCAAACGTATGACCGTAGATAATTTCAAAGCACAGAACCGCGGCGGCCGAGGTATCAAGGGAATGCAGACCATCGATGAGGATTACATTGAGGATCTGTTGATGACGACGACTCATCATTATCTGAACTTCTTCACCAATATGGGAAGAGTATACAGATTAAAAGCATATGAGATCCCGGAGGCAGGCCGTACCGCAAGAGGTACTGCTATCGTGAACCTCTTGCAGCTGGCACCCGGTGAAAAGATCACCGCAATGATTCCTATCCGTGAATACAGTGATGACAAGAATCTGTTTATGGTGACCAAGACCGGTATCGTGAAGAAGACGCCTCTGATGGAGTTCTCCAATGTCAGAAAGAACGGACTGACCGCTATCAACCTCAGAGAAGAGGATGAACTGATCGAGGTGAAGATCACCGACAGCAACAGCGAGATCTTCCTGGTAACCAAACAGGGTATGTGTATCCGCTTCCAGGAGACAGATGTCCGGGCCACCGGCCGAGCGTCCATGGGTGTCATCGGTATGAATCTCTCTCCCGGGGATGAGATCATCGGCATGCAGTTACAGACCCAGGGCAGCGATCTGTTGATCGTATCCGAGAACGGTATGGGCAAACGTACCAATATGGATGAATTTACCGTACAGAAACGTGGCGGTAAGGGTGTAAAATGCTACAAGATCGTAGAAAAGACCGGTGATGTGGTAGGTGCCAAGGCTGTAAATGATGATAACGAGATCATGATGATCACTACCGAAGGAATTATTATTCAGCTGCGTGTGCAGGATATTTCTACGCTGAGCAGAATTACTTCCGGTGTAAAGCTGATCAATCTGGATAACGGCGTAAAGGTAGCACAGATTGCCAAGGTACGTGAGAAACTGTCCAATGGTGATCATGAATTCGATAATATCGAAGAAGCCATGGAACAGGTATCACAGGAAGTCGGTTCCGAGGATGAGGACGAAGCAGAAGAAAATCTGATTTTCCCCACTGAGGAAAATGAAGACGATGAGTAATATATTTTCAAAATAATCCAAAATAAGTATTTATGTTGAGCACTTTTATATTGCAGATGAAGGGTGTCTGTGATATAACAAAAGTGCTCAATTTAATGAGTTTCAAATATAAACGAACGGATATTTTGCAAAGCACGGAACAATCCGTAGGCATCATAGCCGTGGGCTTTTGACCCCAACATCATAATAAAAGAGAGGCAGAAAAATGGAATCTTATAGTATTTTCAGAGATCTGGCAATTATCATTGTATTTGCCAAGGTGTTTGGCATCATTGCGAGAAAATGTAAGGCACCACAGGTGGTAGGTGAGATCATTGCCGGTCTGTTGATCGGACCCAGTGTACTGGGACTGGTACAGCAGTCAGATTTCCTGATCCAGATGGCAGAAATCGGTGTTATTCTTCTGATGTTCTCCGCCGGACTGGAGACGAATCTGAAGGATCTGATGAAGACGGGATTTGTGGCATTTCTGATCGCATGCATGGGTGTATTTGTTCCTTTGGTAGGAGGAACATTGTTGTACATGGGATTTTACGGAGTGGCACCCTGGGGCTCTGAGAAATTCTATGAAGCTGTATTTATCGGTGTCATTATGACGGCTACCAGTGTAAGTATTACTGTGCAGTCTCTGAAAGAACTGGGAAAACTGAAAGGTAAAGTCGGCACAACAATCATGAGTGCCGCTATTATCGATGATGTCATTGGTATTATTGTACTTACTTTTGTCATCGGATTTAAAAATCCGGATTCCAATCCAGGAAGTGTAGTAATTTCTACTCTTCTGTTCTTCCTTTTTGCAATTGGTGTGGGATTTGTATTGTTCAAGGTATTCCAGTATCTGGATAACAAATATCCGCATACAAGACGTATTCCTATTTTAGGTCTTGCGCTCTGTTTTATTTTCGCTTATGTAGCGGAAGTATTCTTCGGTATTGCGGATATTACAGGTGCTTACGTGGCAGGTATTATCCTGTGTTCTATTCAGGATTCGGAATACATAGCCGAGAAGATGGATATCAATTCTTATATGATCTTCGGACCGATTTTCTTCGCAAGTATCGGACTTAAGACCAGCTTTGACCATTTGAACGGAGAATTTGTACTGTTCTCTATCGGATTTGTTATTGTTGCTCTGCTGTGCAAGATCATCGGTTGCGGTCTAATGGCGAGAATCTGCAGATTCAAAGGACCGGATGCCTTGAAAATCGGTGTCGGTATGATGACCAGAGGCGAGGTTGCCCTGATCGTAGCACAGAAGGGATTGTCTGTGGGAATGATCGGTGCGGAATACTTTACAGCAGTCATTCTGCTGATCATTGTATCCAGTATCTCCACTCCTATCCTGCTTAAGATTTTGTATACGAAGCATGCCGAGATTGATTAAAAAATATGGATCATATGGATCAGAAGCGTTTTGAAGAAGCTAAGAGAAAAATAATAGGCGTGGACCGTCAGAGACTGGGAATCGGAACTCTCTCAGAGAAGACGGTTCATGCTATTTTTAAGGACTATTATGAGCCGAACGAGGATCATCAGGAGATTCCCATAGAGAATTATGTAGCGGATATTTATAGGGATGGAGAGATCATAGAGATTCAGACGAGACAGTTTAACCGGATGCGGGGAAAATTGCAGACCTTTCTTCCTTTATATCCTGTGACTATTGTCTATCCGATCCCTTATGAAAAATGGCTGATCTGGATCGATGAAGACAGCGGAGAACTGAGTAAAAAACGGAAATCACCGAAAAAAGGCTGCACCTATCAGGCTTTTAAGGAACTATATAAGATCAAAATGTTCCTGAAGGATCCGAATATCCGATTTAAGTTCATATTGGTAAATATGGAGGAATACCGGCTGTTGAACGGTTGGAGCCATGATAAGAAAAAGGGCTCCACACGGTATGACAGGATTCCAACGGATCTGGTCGAAGAGGTGGAAATCAGACAACCGGAGGATTATCTGCAATTTGTGCCCTATGAGCTGGAAGAACCTTTTCACAGTAAAGATTTTGCAAAGGCCGCCCACATCCCTCTCTCACTGGCTCAGACCGTATTGAATATTCTGTTTGAAATGGGAACAGTGGAACGGGTAGGAAAACAGGGAAACAGTTATCTATATCGTGTCGTGGATGTATAAAAAGAGGACTAAGCTGTAAGCTTAGTCCTCTTCGTCTTCCTGATGGGATTTCGGCAGGGAGAAGATAAATTCACTTCCAACGCCGGGAGTACTGATCACATTGATATGCTCATCGTGAGCATTGATAATCTCTTTTACAATGGAAAGACCCAGCCCGGTTCCCTTTTTATCTTTGCCTCGGGATAGGTCGGATTTGTAAAATCTGTCCCAGATCAGCTTCAGATCTTCTTTCGGAATACCGATTCCTGTGTCTTTTACGGAGACAAACAATTTATTTTTCTTCTCCGAGGTCTCAATGTGGATCACAGAATCATGGTGACTGAACTTAATGGCGTTGTCCATGAGATTATAGAGTACCTGCTGGATCTTACCCATATCTGCATGGACATACATTTCATTGCCGGTCAGGATCATCTCAATAGCAATGGATTTGTTATGACAGGTACCCTCAAAGGTACTTGCAGTATTACGGATCACTTGATTGATATCAAAATCTGTTTTATCTAAGAGCATTCCTTTGGTGTTAAGATTATTCAAGGTTAAAAGGCTGTTGGTCAGCTTCGTCAGTCGTTCTGTTTCATTCAATACGATGGTAATGTATTTTTCGTGCATTTCCGGTGGAATTGTGCCGTCCAGCATGGCCTCCAGATATCCCCTTATAGAGGTCAGAGGGGAACGGAAATCGTGGGATACATTGGCTACAAACTTTTTCTGATCATCCTCGGAACGGGCAATTTCGCTTGCCATATAGTTCAGACAGGAAGCGAGATAGCCGATTTCATCCTCACTTTCCACCTGAAATTCATAATGCATATTACCGGCGGCATACTGCTCTGTGGCATGGGTGATCTTCCGCAGAGGAATATATACGATCTCGGTGAAAAAGATCAGAATGATCAGGGATAACAGGAACAGGATTGCCAGGGTGATATAGGAAATATTCAGCAGGCTGTTACAGGATTTCTGAATATCATTCATATCAGTATGGATGACTACATAACCTTTTACCTTGTAGTTGGAGGTAATGGGAGCAAATACAGTAAGTACATCCGAATCAAAATTACCGAAGAAATCACCAACAGTGTAGTAGGAGCCGCTGGTTACGGTCGAATCAAAATTCTCGATGACTACCACATTCTCCACATCTAAGGGACTATTGGTATCCAGTACCAGTCGTCCGGAGGGATTGATGATGCGGATCTCGGAATTCAGGTAGACCGCCAGGGAGTCCAGCTGCATTTTAACGGTCTCCAAAGTTGTTTCACTGGTATATAATCCGCCGGCATAGGTTCCGGCGATCAGGGTTGCTTCGGAATAAAGACTTTCAGCTTTTTCCCGGATCAGGTGCTCTTTGGTCATATTGGGAACAAAAGTTGTAACTATGATGAAACCAAATACACCAAAAATAAAATATGCGAGTATAAATTTTAGATAAAGTGTTTTTTTCATAACAAATCCTGCTTTTGGTATGACTTAATTACGTACTTCGAATTTATAGCCAATGCCCCAGATGGTGCTGATCTTCCAGTTGGCATGATCCTTGATCTTCTCGCGGAGACGCTTGATATGCACATCCACGGTACGGGTATCACCGATATATTCATAGCCCCAGATCTGATCCAGGAGCTGTTCTCTGGTGAATACATGATTCGGTGAGGATGCTAAAAAGTAGAGAAGCTCCAGTTCTTTCGGCGGCATTTCCACGGTGTGTCCCATATAGATGACGGAATAATTGGTCAGATTAATGGTCAGATCCGCATATTCCACACACTTGTCGTTAGGATTCTCTGTGGGGGCATTGGAGGGCTTATAACGTCTGAGGACTGCTTTGGCGCGGGCCACCAGTTCCTTTGAATCAAAAGGTTTTTCCATATAATCATCCGCACCCAGCTCCAGTCCCAATACCTTGTCGAAGACTTCACCTTTTGCGGAAAGCATGATGATAGGAACGGAGTATTGTGCCCGGACCTCTCTGCACACCTGATAACCATCAATGCCGGGAAGCATCAGATCCAACAGAATCAGATTCGGAGCAAAGGTCTCCATAGCCGGCATCACGGATTCTCCGTCATTGACGATCATGGTATCAAAACATTCCTTCGTCAGATAGAGGGAGATCAGTTCCGCAATATTATTATCATCATCTACAATGAGAATTTTCTGTTTACTTACCATGTAGTATAGGCCTCCTGTCAGTTATTATTTAAAAGTAACAATGGTTACACCGGCATCGCCTTCACCATATTCACCCAACCGGTATTCTTTGACGTATTTCAGACGTTTTAAGTGAGACTGTACGGCACTGCGCAGGGCACCGGTGCCTTTTCCGTGCACGACTCTCACACTGGGGAGATGAGCCAGATAAGCGTCATCCAGGTATTTATCCAGTTTTGCAATGGCTTCATCTACCGTACATCCCAGAAGGTTGATCTCGGAGGACACAGAGAAGGACTTGGACATTTTCAATTTGCCGGTGTTGGTACGCTGCAGGGCAGGTGCTGTAATGGTTTCTTCTTTTACCGGTACGAGATCGTTAATATTCGTCTGCATTCTCATAATTCCGCATTGTACGAAGAGGTTGCCCCTGGCATCCGGCAGTGTATTCACAATTCCTTTCAGATTCATGGAAATGATCTTTACGGAATCTCCTTTTTTCAGTTTCTTGGGATCCACGGTCTTCTGGTTGGCCGGCTTCTTTTGGTTATTACCAAGAGCCAATTTTCCGTTCTTTTCGTTGATCTTGTCACGAACCTTCTGTCTCTTTTTCTCTAGTTCCTTGATGTCGGCGGAAGCGCCTGCTTTATTGAAATCACGGATGGTTTCGTCGGCTACATCCTTTGCTTCCTGAAGGATGGCTCTTGCTTTTTCATTGGCATCCCGCAGAATCTTATCCTTTGCCTGATCGATTTTCTCGTTTTTCTTCTGTAACTGTTCCTGTAACGTGCGGATCCGTTCCTTATATTCTGCAATCTCCTGCTGTTCTTTTTCAATGGTTACGCGGCTCTGTTCCAGATCTGCGATGACGTCTTCAAAGCTTTCGTCTTCTTTGCTGATCTGTTCTTTCGCGGCATTGATGATCTCATCGGACAGTCCCAGCTTGGAAGAAATAGCGAAAGCATTACTTTTACCGGGAATACCGATGAGCAGACGGTAGGTGGGGCGAAGGGTCTCCACATCAAATTCACAGCAGGCATTTTCTACGAAATTAGTGGAAAGTGCATAGATTTTCAGCTCGCTGTAATGCGTGGTAGCCATAGTGCGGATGCCACGGTCATGCAGATAATTTAAAATAGCAATTGCCAGAGCGGCACCCTCCGTAGGATCTGTTCCAGCACCGAGTTCATCAAATAAACACATGGAATCCGCATCTGCGTGCTGCAAAATGTGGACAACTCTGGTCATATGAGAAGAAAATGTGGACAAACTCTGCTCAATACTCTGCTCATCCCCGATATCTGCATAAACTTCCGAGAAAATGGACAGTTCTGAACGGTCCAGCGCCGGAATATGCAGTCCTGCCTGCCCCATCAGGGTAAAAAGGCCCACTGTTTTCAGGGAGACGGTCTTACCGCCGGTGTTGGGACCGGTGATCACCAACAGGTCAAAATCTTTACCCAGACGGACATCAATGGGAACTGCCTTTTTCTTGTCCAACAGTGGATGACGGCCCTTACGGATCTGGATGTAATGTTCAGTGTTGAAAATAGGCTCTGTGGCATTCTGTTCCATGGCGAGTTTTGCCTTGGCAAAGATGAAGTCTAAAGTGGTCATGATCTTCTGATCCGCAGCAAGCTCTGAAGTATGAACAGCAGCCTGACTGCTCAGATCACCCAGAATAACTTCAATTTCCTCCTGCTCCTGCAGATCCAGTTCTTTTAACTGGTTGTTCAGGTTCACGACAGCAGCCGGCTCGATGAAAAAGGTGGAACCGGTGGAGGACTGGTCATGCACCATACCGTTCACCTGGCTCTTATATTCTGCCTTTACGGGGATACAGTAGCGGTTATCACGCATGGTAATGACTGCATCCTGTAAAAAGGTACGGTAAGCGCCGTTTACCATAGAGGTCAGCTGGCTGTGGATCTTTTCGTTGGTGGACAGCTTGGAACGACGGATACTCTTTAATCTTGGGCTGGCATCATCAGCCATCTCTTCTTCCGACAGGATACAGCGGTTGATTTCGTTAGCCAGCTGTGTCATAGGAGTAAGGCCTTCAAAGTAGGCATCCAGACTGTCATTGGGAAGGTCTTCACGTTCTTTTTTCCCGTAGGTCTTGATTCGGTTGACGTTGTCCAGAAAGGATGCCAGCTTCAGCAGTTCGGACATAGACAGAGAACTGCCGATTTCCAGAGAACGGATCGAAAATCCTAGATCTCTGTTGCTGCCAAAAGAGGTGCTTCCAATACGGAAGAGACGGGCCAAGGCATCTTTGGTCTCCCGCTGGGCTGTTCTGATGGCGGAAAGGTCGGTAGAAGGCACCAGATCGCGGCAAAGCTTTTTACCGGGCTCGGAGTCGGCCTTCTCCGTGAGAAGGTCGATGATCTTATTATATTCTAAAGTGGTGAGTACTTTTGTGTTCATGTGGGGCTCCTTAATATTATTGAAAATACGCAGTACAAGCTCACTGCCGGGCTTTCGCCCTATCAAAATCGGATCTGTCAATTCCGCCTGCAAGCAGTCGAATTGACATCTCTCGATTTTGGTACTGCTCAATGCTGGTTTACATAATAATACGATTTCTACGTGCTGCGCACTCTCGAAATCGTTACATCCATTCGCAATCCGGACTATCGTCCTTCTTGCTCATGTCTGTTTGCTCCCCTCATAGAAATCCTGCTTTGCCTGCAAGCAGTCACGCAGGATTTTATGGGTGAGCTTATTATACCATATTTATTGCCTTTTTTGGTACAGTTTTGTATAATTGAGATATTAGAGTCCTAAGGAAAAGCCGAAGTATCTGTAGGCAACAGAGGAGGCATATTTATGGCGGATTCCCAAGAAAATAAGCAGAAGGAACAAAATGACGTTTCTGAGAAAAAATTTATGATAGAAAAAATCAAGGAACGTCCGGTAAATAAGAAAAAGCTGTTGCGCAGGACTTTGATCACGGCTTCCATGGCGGTGATCTTCGGTCTGGTAGCATGTTTCACATTTCTGGTATTGGAACCGGTGATCAGTAACTGGTTGTACCCGGAGGAGGAACCACAGGTGGTGGTATTCCCCGAAGATCAGGATGAGATGTCTCCGGAACAGATGCTGACAGAGAATATGCAGCAGGAGAATCAGAACAATCAGTCCTCTTCTGTTTCCGGTGAAGTTATGGAACAGGAGCAGATCCGGGAACTGTTATCCGGAATCATATTGGACCTGGATAATTATAAGCAGATTTACAACGCTCTTGCCCAGTATGTGGCAGAGATGAACCGTTCTATGGTTACTGTGACAGGAGTGTCATCCGGTGTGGACTGGTTCAACAATGTAAACGAGAGCAAAAACCAGTCATCCGGTGTGATCATAGCGCAAAATGGCAAGCAATTACTGATTTTAACCGATTATTCTCCGGTAAAACAAGCAGATGACATTATTGTCACATTCAACGAGGGCACACAGGCAGATGCATCTTTGAAGGAAAAAGATGAGACTACAGGTCTGGCGGTGATTGCCGTAGAACTGGATACTCTGAATGAAGATTTTCTGAAGAATGATATTACGATCGCTACTTTTGGATCTTCTAATATCAAAGATATTGCCGGACTTCCGGTGGTGGCTCTGGGGCGTCCCATGGGTACGAACGGCTCACTGGGATATGGCATCATTACTTCTTCCGCCAGTGAGTCGGCGGCATCGGATACCACTTATCGGATTCTGCAGACGAATATTGTAGGCAGTCAGAATGCAGGCGGCGTATTATTCAATCTTCAGGGACAGGTCATTGGTATCATTACCAATGGCAAATCTGCCACAGATATGAAAAATATGGTATGTGCTTACGGTATTACGGAATTGAAGCGTCATATCGAGAAAATGTCGAATGGAGAAAAATTCGCCTATCTGGGTCTTAAGGGTGTGGATGTCACAGAGGAAGCCAACAGCGAACTTGGGGTTCCTTACGGAGCTTATATTACAGAGGTAGAAATGGACTCTCCTGCAATGCTGGCGGGAATCCAGCAGGGAGATGTCATCACAGGATTCGGTGAACGCGTGATCATCAGCTTTGACGAGTATACGAACTCTCTGCTCAGTATGAAACCGGGAGATAGTGTAGAACTGACGATTATGCGGCAGTCACAGCAGGAATATAAAGAGATGAAATTCGACATCACATTAACGGTGTTGAAATAGATTGACAGAAAGGTTTGGACAACAATATGAAATTCATTAAAGAGTTAAAAGAAGGCGACAGAGTATTTGATATTTATCTGTGCAAACATAAACAGGAGGCTGTTACCAAGAACGGTAAACCCTATGAAAGTGTGATTTTACAGGATAAGACCGGAACTATCGATGCAAAGGTATGGGAGCCGAATAATCCGGGCATCGGTGATTATGATGATCTGGATTACATAGAGGTATACGGTGATGTGACGAATTTCCAGGGGCAGCTACAGATCAGCGTGAAGCGTATCCGTGTCTGTCGTGAGGGAGAATACAATCCTTCCGATTATCTGCCGGTGAGCTCCAAAGGCATCGACACTATGTACAATGAATTAAAGACTCTGATCGGAAGTATTAAGAATACCTATCTACATCAGCTGTTGCAGGATTTGTTTATTGACGATGCTGATTTTGCGAAGAAATTCTGCAACTCTTCTGCAGCCAAGACAGTGCATCATGGTTTCGTGGGCGGATTGCTGGAGCATACCTTGGGAGTTACCAAGCTGTGTGACTACTACTGCTCTGCTTATCCTATTTTACAGAGAGATCTGCTTCTGACGGCGGCTATGTGCCATGATATCGGAAAGGTAAAAGAGATTTCCGCTTTTCCGGTAAACGATTATACAGATGACGGACAGTTATTGGGACATATCGTGATGGGTGCACAGATGGTTGGGGAACGTGCCGCTAAGATCGACGGATTCCCTCACAATCTGCTGGCAGAATTACAGCATTGTATTCTGGCTCATCACGGCAAACTGGAATACGGCTCCCCCAAGGTGCCTGCACTGATCGAGGCAGTAGCTCTGAATTATGCGGATGATACGGATGCCAAAATGGAGACCTTTAAGGAAATTTTGGAAAATAACAGTGAAAACAGTGGCTGGCTTGGTTACAACAGATTGTTTGAATCCAATCTGCGTGCTACCAAAATGGAGTAAATGACAATTCTTCTATGAACAGACAGGAAAGTGAGGAAGCATATGGAAATCAGTGCATGTGTAAAATATGTAGGTGTAAACGATCATCAGGTAGATCTGTTTGAGGGACAGTATAAGGTTCCAAACGGAATGTCTTACAACTCCTATGTGATCCTGGATGATAAAATCGCCGTTATGGACACAGTGGATGGATTTTTTACGGAAGAATGGCTGAACAATGTAGAACAGGTTCTTGACGGGAAAATGCCCGATTATCTTGTTATACAGCATATGGAACCGGATCATTCCGCCAGTATTCCGGCTTTTCTGAAAAAATATCCCAAAGCCACAGTAGTATCCACAGCTAAGGGATTCCAGTTCATGGAACAGTTTTTCCCGGAGTTTTTCGCCGTGCAGGGATTACCTGCGGAACAACACATCGTTGCGGCGAATGATGGTGTCCTGGAGCTTGGACAGCACAGCCTGCATTTTGTCTATGCTCCCATGGTGCATTGGCCGGAGGTTATGATGACTTATGAAGCAACCGAGAAAATACTGTTTGCGGCAGATGGTTTCGGTAAATTCGGTGCTTTGGACGTAGAGGAAGAATGGGCGAATGAAGCCCGCCGCTACTATATCGGTATTGTCGGAAAATATGGTCCCCAGGTACAGGCGGTTCTGAAAAAAGCGGTAGGACTGGATATTCAGACCATCTGCTCTCTTCACGGTCCGGTACTTAAGGAGAATCTGGGATTCTATCTGGAAAAATATGATAAGTGGTCTTCCTATCAGCCGGAAGAATCCGGAGTGGTAATTGCTTATGCTTCTGTCTATGGCAATACCAGAAATGCTGCGGAGTATCTGGCGGATGTTTTACAGGAAAAAGGACAGAAAACAGTACTGTATGACCTGGCAAGATGCGATAAAGCAAAAGCTGTTGCCGATGCTTTCCGTTATGACAGACTGGTGCTGGCGGGGATTACTTATAATGGAGACCTCTTCCCCTGCATGCGCAGTTTTATCGAAGGTCTGACCGAGCGTAATTACCAGAATCGTAAGGTGGCAATCATTGAGAACGGCACCTGGGCACCCATGGCAGGCAAGTTGATTCTGGGAATGTTTGAAAAGAGTAAAAATCTGACATTTACGGAGACAAAAGTAAGCATCAAGTCGGCTATGAATGCGCAGAACAAAGAAGAAATCGGGAAGCTGGCAGAGGAGCTTTCCTGAGAAAGTTTTTCACACGTAAATTTGTGCCTGCACAGTGTACCAAAGTACGAGGGACTGATGTAAGCAATACTGGAAGTACGCATTTGTAGGCTACGGAAAGGCATAAGGATATTTATGGAATATAAAAAAAATGATCGTGTAACGGTAACCATAGAGGATATGGGAAGTGACGGAGAAGGGATCGGTAAAGTAGACGGTTTTACCCTCTTTATCAAAGATGCCGTTATCGGCGATCAGGTGGAAGCCAAGATCATAAAAAGTAAAAAGCACTATGCTTATGCCAGATTAGAGAAGGTGTTACAGCCTTCTCCTTTTCGTGTGGAACCGAAATGTGCATACCACAGACAGTGCGGCGGCTGTCAGCTGCAGGCACTCTCCTACTCCGAGCAGCTGCATTTCAAGGAACAGAAGATCCGCAATCATCTGATCCGGATTGGTGGGTTTGATGCGGAATACATTGATGAACGCATGCAGCCTATTGTAGGCATGGAGGAACCCTTCCACTATCGTAATAAAGCGCAGTACCCCATAGGAACTGATAGAGACGGTAATGTCATCACCGGTTTCTATGCCGGACGCACCCATACCATCATTGCCAATACAGACTGCGCTCTCGGTGCTTCCGAAAATCAGCAGATCCTCGAAACCATACTCTCCTATATGCATAAAAATAAAGTAACCGCCTATGATGAAGTCACCGGTAAAGGACTGGTGCGTCATGTATTGATCCGAAAGGGCTTTACCAGTGGACAGTTAATGGTATGTCTGGTCATTAATAAGAAAATGACAAAAATGTCATATATTTCCACAGGCGTACAGAAGAATACCAACGAGTTTTTGCCCAATCAGGGAGAATTACTGGCTGCACTGGCAGAAATACAAGGTATGACAAGTGTGTCAGTCAGCATCAATACCGAGAAAACCAATGTAATCATGGGTACCGAGATCCATAACCTCTGGGGTGAGAGCACCATTGAGGATACGATCCACGTAAGAGACATGCAGAAAGAAAATTACCCTTATACCGGGGATGCATTAACCTTCAAGATCTCTCCTCTCTCCTTCTATCAGGTAAATCCCGTACAGACCGAGAAGCTTTACAGCCTGGCGTTGGAATATGCGGGACTGACTGGAAAAGAGACTGTTTGGGATCTCTACTGTGGTATCGGAACCATCT
The DNA here is from genome assembly GCF_003480225.1 of Clostridium sp. AM34-9AC. Classification (NCBI taxonomy): domain Bacteria; kingdom Bacillati; phylum Bacillota; class Clostridia; order Eubacteriales; family Clostridiaceae; genus Clostridium; species Clostridium sp. AM34-9AC. The sequence goes on along the minus strand of NZ_QUIU01000010.1, from coordinate 48,364 downwards.
CTCTCTTCCTGGCGGGCAAAGCCAAAAAGGTGTGTGGCGTGGAGATCATCCCCCAGGCCATCGACGATGCCAGAGAGAATGCGAAGAGAAACCATATTGAAAATGCCGAATTTTTTGTAGGTAAGGCGGAGGAAGTCCTGCCGGAGTTCTACGAAAAGGCAATGAAAGAGGTATCTTCCGACGAAATGCTCCACCCGGATGTCATCGTCGTGGATCCGCCAAGAAAAGGCTGTGACGATGCCTGCTTAAACACCATGCTCCGCATGCAGCCCGAACGCATCGTATACGTCAGCTGCGACTCCGCCACCCTCGCCAGAGACCTGAAGATCCTCTGCGATGGAGGCTATGAGATCCGAAAAGTCCGTGGTGTGGACCAGTTCGGCATGACGGTGCATGTGGAGACGGTATGCTTATTGTCCAAACTTCATGAAGCGAAGCATCATGTGAATGTGAGACTGGATATGGATGAACTGGATTTGACATCTGCGGAGAGTAAGGCAACCTATGAGGAAATCAAAGCATACGTGGCTGAGCATAATGATGGAATGAAAGTTTCAAATCTGTATATTGCACAGGTTAAGGCTAAGTATGGGATTATAGAGCGAGAAAATTATAACAAGCCTAAGTCAGATGATTCCAGACAGCCTAAGTGTCCAAAGGAGAAGGAAGAGGCAATAGTAGAAGCGTTGAAAGCTTTTAAGATGATTTAGTTTAGGAGTATGACGATATGAGGGTTTTATTAGGAACAACAAATCCATCAAAGGTAAAAAGATTTTCGGATTTGTTAAAAGGGTATGATATTGAATTTATTACTTTAAGAGATATCGAAGTTATAGAAGAACCTAAGGAACGGATTATTCTATATGATTGATAAAGCTTCATCAAAAAGATTTGAAGGATGGCCTCTTGATTCATTATCAATCAATAAAGAAAACGGCAAATATTTTGTTGATGGAAGTATTGAAGAAAGCAAAGAAAATATCATAAAAGATCAATATCAAAAGAGTGTCGTAGATTTTTTGATTAAGTCTTTACATATAGCATAGTATAGGAGAAATGAGACAACTGGAGTTTCCTGAGAATATTCAGGCAATTGTCGGCGGAAAAGAATATTCGCTAGATAATGCTGTCTTAAAAATCTGGCCGGAAAGTGAAGAAACAAAAGGAGCACTTTGCGTTGAAATGGAAGGTGTTGGTTTGTTTACAATAGCTAATTATAGAAAATGTGTGGCAACAGGTATATATGTTGTTTCTGATGTGTATTCAGAGAATGATTGGAAACTTGGATGGGAAGGCAATGATATTAAAAGAGCTGTTGGTGCTGTTATTGATATGATAATTGAGTCTATAAGATAGATTGGAGTGTGGTAAGATAGTCGTGAAGTTTGAAAATGTTTATTTTATTAATGGGACAGCATATGCTGGAAAATCCACAATGGTAAAACTTCTGGCAGAAAAATATGACGGAATCGCCTGCGAAGAAAATTATCAGGATAGACTTTTAGAAAATTTGGATACCAAGGAGTTTCCTAATCTTACTTACACAAGAGATTTACAGGATTGGGGTGAATTTGTCAGAAGAACTCCAGATGAATATGAGGCGTGGGTAAATGGAGTTACGAAAGAATGTACTGTCTTAGAAATTGAAATTTTAAAGGATTTAGTTTCCAGAACAAAGAAAAAAATATTTGTAGATACTAATATTTCGGTTGAAATTTTACATGAAATTTCAGATGAAAATCATGTTTTGATTATGTTAGCAGATCCGAATATTTCTGTGCAGAGATTTTTTGAAAGACCAGATAAGGAAAAACAGTTTTTATATCAGTTGTTATTGAAAGAAGATAATCCAGAGGATGCTATGATAAATTTCAGAGAATGTCTGAAAAGAGTTAATTCACAGGAAAGATATATGATGTTTCAAAAATCTGGATTTAATGTAATAACAAGAGACGAAAACCGTAGTATTGATGAGACATTTGCTTTGGCAGAAAGTATGTTTGGATTAAATCGATAAAGTCGATACAATGTCTGAGAATGTTAATGCGGAGCAAGGTGTTAGTGCGCATTGACAGACTTTTGGTAAAGCCGGTTCCGGTGGCGGTGAAAATGATGCCGGATGCTGAGATGGAACCGCTATATGATGGTGCGAAAAAAATGATTCTGGTTGATGATGTGGATAATCGGCAGTTTCTGTGTGAATTGGTTGAGAGCATGTGGGAAGAATTGCCGAAGAAGAAAGAGAAAAATTGCACGTAAGACTTGACAAAATCGAACAAATATTCTATATTAATAGCGGAGATTTTATACCCAAAAGCAGAAAATACAAATGTACAAATGGAGCTCAAACCCTTGTGGTTTGGGCTTTTTCTAATTTTGTAGAAAATCTGAGAACAACTATTTCTAAAAAGTCAATTATCATTTTGTAATGGAAAATGGACAGAATTATTCACAAAACTGTTTGTGCAATATTAACAAATTTTTGAGCGTATATAATCTTGTAAAAGTGGCAGCATGGCAATCGAGTAACATCGGTTGCTTTTTTGTTGCCTATTTTTAGAAAGTCATTAAATGCCCTGATAGAGTGATTTCTAAAAAACAAAGTAAAAAGAGTGGAGGAAATGCAAAGTGAAAGAGTATTCAAAAGGTATTTATGTGAAATTTAAACCGGAGGAGGTGGAAATACTGCATGATCGGATGAAGGAAGCCGGAGTTCAAAATATGAGTGCGTATATCAGGAAGATGGCGATAAACGGGTATGTAATAATCCCTGAATGGCCTGATTTGAACCGGGTAATATCTTTACATGCAAGGATTAGTAATAATCTCAATCAGTATGCTAAGAAAGCAAATGAAACGGGGAAGCTGTATGAAGAGGATATTGCAGAAATAAAAATGATGAATAATGAGCAAACAGAACTTCTGAAAAAGGCACTTGAAGCAGTTATTCATCTATATGAGGAAGATTCAAAAAAGAGAAAGTGAATTGATAAAAAGCGTTAGCGTGGCTCTGCGGTTTATCAGCAGTTCGAGGGGATTGGGGCATTCCCCAACAAGCAAAAATGCGCCGGGTATATACCGGTGCACTGCTTGCCCAATTTGTGAAATAGTATTTGGAGAATGATTTGGGAAAGCCGGTGTTCAAATTGAGAAAGCGTTGCATATTTACAAAATGTAAAGAAGGAAGGATTGAGGTTATGGAGAATTGTTTACTTTTTTCAGATTACCAAAATGCTTGGTGAATAATGTGTACTTTGCGGAGTTATCAGCAGATGCAAAGCTATTATATGCATTCTTTTTAGACCGTGTTTCCCTGTCAATAAAAAATGGATGGATTGATGACAAAGGAAGGGTGTTTATCTATTATTCGGTAAAAAGAGTTTGCAAGGATTTGAATTGTGGCACTCAAAAAGCCTGCAAACTATTGGATGAGCTGGAGAAGGCGGGAGTACTTGAACGAAAGAGGCAAGGACCGGGTAAGCCTAACAAGTTGTATCTTAAAAAAGTATTTTGAGGGATATTCACACAGGTAAAAATCAAAAAAGAAGAGGAGTGAAAATCACATCTAGGAATTTTGATTTATGCACCCACAGAGTTTTGATTCTTACGTATTTAGAACTGTAGAAATCAAAGCCTAATAAAACTAATAATATCTTCTCATGAAAAGAATTAAACAGCTGTATGTTGAATTTTATAAACCGAAGAATATAGTAAAATTCAGAAATACAAAAATCTCTATTGAAAGAAAAGCTGTCGCATGATATTATAACCGTAAAGACGGATATTAAAATCGCAAAATACGGATGCACATGAAATGTTGGTGGAGGAAAAATCATGATTATCAGTGAAAGAATTTTTTATGTGATGGAGCAGAAGAACATAACGCAGTTGGAACTCTCAAGAAGAACTGGAATTGCAACGAGTAACATCAGTGACTGGAAAAAGAAAAAGACAAATCCAAAAGCGGATTGTTTGCTTTCAATATGTGATGCATTAGATATTACTCCTGAACAGCTTTTAACGGGGAAGGGAATTGACCCGGAATATAAAGATGCAGATATGGATTATGAAGTCACTAGGGCGGATATTAAGATTTTAAAACAGATACATAGTCTAGGTGATGAGCAGTATAAACGACTGATGGCGTATATAAAGGCCTTGCAGAAGTTGGAACAGATGGAGAGTATTGTGGAGGATTGATTAATCTCAAGTTGCGTTAACGTTCAAGGTGAATTAACTGCACCTTGAATCAAAAATCCATGAAGTCACAATTTGTGACTTCATGAAATGGAATTGAAAAATCAATCTGACGGAACTAATAACCGGTTTGGTAGGAGGAAAAATGGAAGATACAAAGGAATTGATTACTACAGATGATATTCGTAGTAAAGTGTATATAATTCGCGGACAGCAGGTAATGCTGGATAAAGATTTAGCAGAAATCTATGGATATGAAGTCAAACGATTAAATGAGCAGGTGAAGCGGAACATTAGTAGATTTCCAGAGGATTTCATGTTTCAACTAAATAGAGAAGAAATACCGGAGGGATTTTCAAAGTCGCAATTTGCGACTTTGAACGAAAAGAGTAATAGACAGGGATCCAATATTAAAAAGATGCCTTTTGCGTTTACAGAGCAAGGAATCTATATGCTTGCTACAGTACTTCGCGGAGAATTAGCAGAGCAGCAAAGCATTTTTATTATGCGTACCTTTAGAGAAATGCGACATTATATTAAACAGAACCAGCAATTTGTAACAAGATCTGAAATGGAGTTACTATCATCTAAAGTTACTGAAATATCAGTGCAGACAACTGGGTTAATAGATAAACAGAAACAAACAGACCAAAAGGTTAATTTGATTCAAAAGAATGTTGAACAGCTAAGTGAGAATTTTATTTCGGAAAAAGATGTCAAGAATTTTGTGATTTATAAAGGTCAGAAGTTAGAAGCCGACATTGCTTACATAGAAATCTATCAGCAAGCAAAGAAATCAATCTATGTTGTGGATGATTATATGAATGCAAAATCATTACAACACCTTTCACAGAAAGCAGATGGCGTGGAAGTTGTTTTATTCACAGAGAATGGAAAAGGTGGGAGAGGATTTCTTACGAACTCTTTAGTGACGGATTTTCAAAATGAATATCCAACGATTCGGATTAAGCCGAATCCTGATTGTCACGACAGGTTAATTATACTTGATTATGGGGAAAAGACAGAACTGGTTTATCATTGTGGAGCATCCAGTAAGGATGCAGGGAAGAAACTTTGTGCCATCAATCAGATTACAGAAACCGCAATTATTCATCCGGTAATAGATAGATTACTCACGTTGCCAGATAAACAGATATAACTTGCGGCCGATTTTTCGACTGCAAGATTGATGTTATGAGGTGAAAAGAATGTCTAAAGAGAAGATAAAAGTGTATCTCTACACTCGTGTCTCAACAGCTATGCAGATAGATGGTTATTCACTGGAAGCACAGAAAACCAAAATGAAAGCATATTGTGACTATAATGAATATGAAATAGCCGGCGAGTATGAAGACGCAGGAAAATCCGGTAAATCCATTGAAGGAAGAATTGCTTTTAATCAGATGATGGACGATATCAAATCAGGAAAAGATCGTCAAGGAGTCTTGAAGGTATATCTAAAAGAATCAAAGAAACAAAAGTGCAAATTGATAATATCCTAAAGCTATTGAATGATGCGGCTGAATACAGAAGCAGTGAATCAAACATAAAACTGCAGTGGATCATGATGATCGTAACTATTCTGTCTTTGTTCGTTGCATTGTACAGTATTAAAAATGGTGATGTTATAAATGAGATCAAAAATTTAATTGAGTGGATAAAAACACTGATCTCGTAATGAAATCTACTGTTCAATAATACATTGATGCTTACAATTGCCCGTGGGAGAAATTCTGCGGGCAATTTTTTGTATCTTTTCTATGAACTCTATTGATTTTGATTGTCTAATGTGGTAGACTGCTCATGAAGTCTAACCGTGTAGACAAGGAGGCTATGAATATGGAAATTCCGAAGATCCACGAAAGTGAATATCGTTTTTGTTTGATTATGTGGGAGCATGAGCCGGTTACTGCTGTCGAGCTTGTAAAACTGTGCCAGGACCAACTCGGATGGAAAAGGACTACGACTTATACCGTTATCAAGCGTCTTGGAGAGCGTGGTGTGCTGAAGAACGACAATGGCACTGTTACTTCTCTCGTTTCCAAAGATGATGCCCAGGCGTGTGAGATCGACGAACTGGTTGAGAAGAAATTCGAAGGTTCTCTGCCTGCCTTTATCGCTGCTTTTACAAAGCATCAGGTTATGTCCGAAGATGAACTCGATGAAGTGCAGCGTATGATTGACTGCATCAGGAAAGGAGGTTCACAATGAGCGAACTCTTTTTGAAAATCATCAACATGAGCATATCGGCAAGCTGGCTTATCCTGGCTGTGCTGATACTCAGGCTTGTTTTGAAGAAAGCTCCCAAGTGGGTCAATGTTCTGCTTTGGGGTATCGTGGCTGTCAGACTGATCTGCCCGTTTTCTTTTGAGAGCGCATTGAGCCTAATTCCGAGTGCTGAAACATTTCCTGAGAAAGTAATCTCCGGGCCAAGTTTTGATATTCAGACCGGTATTAGCCCCGTTGATAACCGGATAAATGACTATCTTGGAGATAGATATTTTGAAGGTGTTACGGTACCTGCAAACAATGGTAATAACATTATGACTATCCTTACCATTGTTTGGATTATTGGTATTCTGCTTTTAGTCGCCTATACTATTATCAGCTATCGACGTCTGCATCGAGAAATTGATACTGCTGTTCACTACAAGGACAACATTTTCCAGAGCGAGAATGTAAGCTCTCCGTTTGTGCTTGGTATTATCAATCCGAGAATCTATCTTCCGTTCAGCATGAACGAACAGGATCTGGAACACGTTGTTGCCCATGAGCAGGCGCACATTCGTCGTAAAGACCATTGGTGGAAACCCCTGGGGTTTCTCTTGCTGACGATCTATTGGTTCAATCCTCTGATGTGGCTGGCTTATGTTCTGTTGTGCCGTGACATTGAGCTTGCCTGTGATGAAAAAGTCATCAAGGAACTTGGCAACGAGCAGAGAGCCGATTACACTCAGGCACTTGTGGTCTGCAGCGTCAACCGTCGCATGATTGCGGCCTGCCCACTCGCCTTTGGTGAAGTTGGTGTTAAAGATCGTGTGAAGTCTGTGATGAATTATAAGAAACCTGCGTTCTGGATTATTATTCTGGCAGTCATTGCCTGTGTGATCGTTGCGGTCTGTTTTTTGACCAACCCGATGGGATTCCAATTCGATGAAGCAACACACACCATCGTTTCCGCAAATTATTTTGATATGCGAAATGCGGATGACACGGTTGCTATTGAAATGAATCCCGCACAGATTAGTGAGTTGAGTTCTCGACTGGCCAGGGTCAAGAACACGAAGAAGAGCGATGAATATGGTGGATTCACACCGGGATATCAAATCAGTGCACTCCTGAAGGATGGCACATATATCCGGATAAACGGTTATTCTTTCTCCAACAATGGTATGGTGGATATAGAGTGGAACGGAGAACGGTATGTTGTATCCGACGGAGAGTTCCAAGATTATTTGAGTAGAATCTGTGTGGGAGGAGATGTCGCAGTTGCTGAACCTGTACCGTCTGTTACAAAATGGTTTGACTATCTTGAAACACCAGATGAGATGCAGTGGGGTGGTCGCCATGAGATTAATCTTCCAGAGTTCCCGGATGTGACTTTCCGTTGGACTTATGGAGAAATGATGGCTGTTACGGGTAACGAAATCACTTCGTTGTATACCGGGATGCCCATCTGGAACGACTATTTCTGCGACCTCACCGGCGACGGCTTGCCTGAGTTGTGTTCTACAATCAGTTGGGGAGCTGGCATGGTTGATAACCGTGTCACCATCTATGACTATGCAAACGGAGCAAGATATGAACTGTCTGACCGAGGATATTTCGATTTTACCCTCAGATTTAATGAAGCTGACGGATACCTCTATGTAGATAAAAAGAAATATAATACTGATGAACTGGTAGAAACTGGTCGATTGGTTTTCAAGAATAATTGTATTCAGATTGAAGGTTTTTCCAACGAAGCGCATCAGGTTTTCCAAGCTGAAATTCTGGAAGATCATAATGGTTATTATCTTGTGAAGCCTGTTGAAGGTAGCTGGGAACTGAATAGTGCAGACCGAATTGAAGTACCTATCAGAAATGCTCATCCATCACCAGAACCTGAAATCGGAGATGTGATTGAAATTGAATACTCTGGTGAAATCCTTGAAACTTATCCTGCACGAATTGCGGATGTTTATGGAATCAAGGTTATAAAGGAAACCGAAACATGGGACTTAATCCCTATGGTTATGGTGAACGGGACACTGTATCTTGATACTGGCCATGAAAGCAAAATAGAAGCAAGATGTGGTGTTATGGATGGAGAAATCACATCCCAGGTTGATGGAAATAAGCAGCCCAGCGTTGACGATCAATCCAATTTTGGTACAGGATATGGTTATCAATACGGGGCAACTGAGGGAACCATTGAACTCTTTATGAATGGCAAGTGGTGGATCTTCGCTACCGAAGAAGCACGACAGAAAATCCAGTTCCCGTCCATAGAGGATGAACTTTCTAAGTTTTATCTGACCATTGGCTCTGAAGGTGTTAAGAGCATCAAGCTTTCAATGCCAAATTCCAGTGGCGGCTTTGAAAATGCAGATGGTTCTCTGCTCAAGAAAGGCGAACGCATCTGGCTCGAAAACCTCGATGGCTACACTGATCTGCGAGGATTAACAATAACTGCCCTGGGTGAAAACGGAGAAATCATCTGGACAGCATCAATTCCAGATGAAGAAGAAAACAAAGGATTTACCCATCTGGTAAATGATGATTGGGAAATCACAAATATCGAATAATTAGTTCCCAGCAAATAAACCGCTGCAATTCTCATTCCAAAGTGGGATGGATGTTGTAGCGGTTTTTCTTTTTATGGTTCAAATGCCACCATTGTATCCTTTGGTAGTTTCTCATTTTCACAGTTCAGAAGATAGGCTACGGCCTTGTTCGCAAAGCGGTTGGTTTTTATCGTATCCCAATCGGCAAGATGGATGATCTCTGCTGTGCTGCTTTCAAAATCAAATGAAATCTTACCCCATTCGCCGTCGCAGTCTGCCTGGTATTCGTAGATTGCGGCGGCGATTTTCTTGTAAGGTAATCCTTAAAAAAACCACCTGCTATGCAGGTGGACAACAATCGCTTTAGCTTACAGTAAAAACCTCCAATGATATAATAGTGTTGGTTCGCCAACCGCACTAATCAAAGGAGGTATCCAAAGTGGATGTAAATAGTTTATCACACAGTAAATGGAATTGTAAGTACCATATTGTGTTTGCGCCAAAGTTCCGAAGAAAAGTAGCATATGGAGCGTTACGTCAGGACATAGCAAATATTTTGAGCATGCTGTGTAAAAGAAAAGGAGTCAATATAGTGGAAGCAGAGATATGTCCGGATCATGTGCATATGCTTGTAGAGATTCCGCCAAACATCAGTGTAGCAAGTTTTGTAGGTTAGCTAAAAGGAAAAAGTACACTGATGATATTTGAAAGGCATGCAAACCTGAAGTATAAGTATGGCAATCGGCATTTTTGGTTATTATGTAGATACTGTAGGAAAAAATGCGAAAAAGATCCAAGAGTATATCCAGAACCAATTAAAAGAGGATTTGGAATACGACCAAATGACACTAAAAGAGTATATTGACCCGTTTACGGGTGAGCCAGTAAAACAAAGCAAATAAGATGAGCCCTTTAGGGCTCTGCAGAGAAATGATGTTGCGGCTGGCGAGCTTTCAACGGGTCTTTAGACCCAGTGCCGGTAACAGCCCCTTATAGGGGCAGAACAAACCACCGGCTCAGCCGGTGGTTATGATTTTTTCGTCTGGTTTTGGATTTCTGTTTTAGCCGGACTGCATGGATTGCGCCCTCGGCAACCAACAATTCCGTCAGCTTGTCCACTGCTTTTCGGTAGGCTCGTTCTGCACCGCTGGCTGTACTGCCCTCAAACATAACCGCCAGTTCCTCAAAGGTGGGACGCTCTTTCCATGAACCGACACGCCCACAGGTCATGCAGATTGCCAGACGCTTCTCAAGCAGGGTCTGTTCCCGATAGTTCAGCTTCTCAAATCAACAAATTTGTGGCAAAGGACATCTCCGCTATGGTCAACAATCCACGATTTGTAGAAGCAATTCAGGCGAAAATCGGAACAGCAGTTGATACAGAAGATATGGAAAAGCAGATTGCTGTCCTACAAGGGCGGCTAAAGCAAGCCTTTGGAACGAAAAGCCACTTGGAGCGGCAGATGGATACCTTGGACATCAACGATGTCCGCTATGACAGAAAGATTTTGGACTTGCAGCGCCGCTATGATGAGCAGTATGATATCATAGAGGAAATCAAAGTTCAGATTGGCGAATTGCAAAGTCAGATCCGCAGCATCCAGCAGGAGAAGATTTCCGGTGACAATATCTATCGCTTGTTGCTGGCATTTGATGAAGTCTACCATTCCGCAACGGAAGCGGAGCAGAAGGAGTTTATGAAGGCCTTTATCGAGCGAATTGAGATGTTCCCGGAGAAAAGGAAAGACGGAAGCTGGATAAAGAAGATCGTATTCAATTTTCCTGTGCCTGTTGATGGTGAGGAAGTGAAAGAACTTCCCTTGGAAACTGAAACAACAGTCGAGACGGTTGTTCTTTTGTCTCAACTGAAACAAAAGCCGGATGATTATATTAATGTCAACAATTGAACTTGATGATGTGGATATAACATCTGCAGAGACTAAGGCATCTCACAGGTAAAGAGAAAATGCGGAATTGAGGTTGCAAAGAATTTGCGCGTTGCAACGAGGAGAATGGACTGCTTGCAGGGCAATTCGACGACTGCCGCGACAGACTTGGAACTTGTTCCAAGTCCTAATTTACCTAAAAATGAAGATAGCAGGCAACCGCGGTGTCCAGAAGATAAAGAGAGTGCAATTGTGGAGGCATTGAAGCATTTTAAGCTGAATAGTTAATAAAGACAGGTGCAGATGCTATGCCAGGTATACTCGTGGTTGAAGATGATGAAAATTTAAATCGTGGAATTACATTTTCACTGAAAAAATCCGGATATGAGGTTTTTTCAGCAGAATCAGTGAAAAAAGCGAAAAGAATTGCAAGTGATCATAATGTGGATGTTATCATTTGTGATGTGAATCTTCCGGATGGGAATGGACTGGAATTTGTAAGGTGGATGAGATGCAATTATAATACATACATTATTTGTCTTACAGCACTAGATCAGGAGATGGATCAGGTCATGGGATATGAAGCAGGGGCAGATGATTATATTACAAAGCCGTTTAGTCTTTCGGTACTTCTTTTGAAAATAGAAGCACATTTCCGTCGCAGACAGGAGAAAACGGAAGCCGGCAAGATGATTTCGGGAGATATCGTATTTATCGCAGGAGAAATGAAAGTCCTGATAAAGAGTCGTGAAATCAGTCTGACAAAAACGGAGTTGAAAATGCTGACTTTTTTTCTTCAGAATCCGAAACAGATTCTTTCAAAAACACAAATATTGGAAAATGTGTTTGATCTGGAAGGGGATTTTGTGGATGAAAATACAATCGCTGTTAATGTCAGAAGACTCCGTGAGAAAATCGAAGACAATCCGGCTGCACCGGTCTATATAAAGAATATAAGAGGTCTTGGGTATATATGGAATCAGGAGGTAAGGCAGTGACAAAGAGATATCGCAAGAAGATCACAGTAGCGCTCTCCTTGGTATTGCCTGTCATAGTATTGTTTGCAATATTAAATTGCTTTACCACATATGTGTTTTATGAAGATTATAAATATAAAATGAATCTTATGACAGAGATTGCTGCAAAGGAAGAATTTTCCGGGCTGGATGCTGTTTCGGAATTGCTTAAGGATAAGGATATTGAAACCAACGAACAAGGAAGGCAATTATTGGAGCAATATGGATACTGGGGTAATAAAGGGAATGCATTTTATTTGCAATTCCGGCATCAGATTATGGTGACCGGTGCTGTAAGCACTGTGATATGTGTGCTTTTATTGACTTTTTTACTTTATTGGAAGAAAAAAGAAGATGCGTGTCATCAGAAAATTTTAGACCAGTTGGAAGAAATTCTGATCAGATTCCGTGAAAATAAATTTGATGATTTACTGAAAACGGAAAGTCATGCTGAACTGGAAAAATTGAATGACCAGCTTGAAGCAATCGGACATCATATTCAGCTGCTAAAGGAAGAAGCACGGGAAGAAAAAGAGAGCACAAAAGAAATGGTTTCTGATATCTCTCACCAGTTAAAAACACCGGTTGCAGCTTTGGATACATGTTTTAGTGTGCTGATGCAGAATGACTTAAGTGCCACAGAACAGGAGGAGTTTCGTATCCGTTGTCGGAGTGCTCTGGATGGACTGGAGACATTATTGCAGTCGCTTCTTGAAATATCCAAGATGGAAACTGGACTGATTCAGATTAATAAGAAAAAACTTCCGCTTATGGATACTGTCATATCTGCTGTGAACTGTACTTATCCAAAAGCGGATGAGAAAGAAATTGAATTCGTTTTTGACTATGCAAAAGAGCTGGAAACATGCATGGTTATGCAGGATAAAAGATGGCTTGGTGAAGCTGTGATTAACGTTTTAGATAATGCGGTCAAGTACAGTCCGGGTGGTTCAAAAATATTTATCCGATTACAAAAAAGAAACGATCTTGTAAGAATGGAAATTGAGGATCAGGGAATTGGTATTCCGCAGAATGAGTATCACAAAATTTTTCAACGATTTTACAGAGGAAGTTCCAAGGAGGTCATGGAAAAGAGTGGTACAGGAATCGGACTTTTTCTATCGAGAGAAATTATCGAAAAACACGCAGGTACGATTACGGTAACCTCCGGCAAAAAGAAAAAAGGAAGCACGTTTGTGATTCAATTACCATATGTTGGTTAAATTTTAAGTGAGCAGAAATCTTACAATTCTGTAAGAATTCTGCTCGTTTTTTGAAAGTGAAATGAAAGATTGTCCTGATACAATTTGGATGTAGGATGAAAAGGAGGCAACACATGAGTGTGATATTAGAAACCAAGCAGCTTTGTAAGTTTTATGGCGCAGGTGAGAATCAGGTCAAAGCGGTCAATCAGGTGGACATTCAGATTGAGCAGGGAGAATTTGTCGCAATTGTTGGAAAGTCAGGTTCCGGTAAAAGTACATTACTTCATATGCTTGGAGGGCTAGACACCCCGACAAAAGGCAGTGTTACTTTAGCAGGGAAAGATTTATACAGGATGAAGGAAGATGCCCTTGCTGTTTTCCGCAGAAGAAAAATCGGATTTGTTTTTCAGGCATTTAATCTGGTTTCATCTGTTAATGTCTGGGAAAATATTGTACTGCCACTGGGGCTGGATGGAAGAAAAGTGGATGAAGTGTATGTAAATGATATTATTGCAACTCTGGGGATTGAAAACCGGATTTATAATCTGCCAAATCAGTTATCCGGAGGACAGCAGCAGAGAGTAGCAATTGCAAGAGCACTGGTGAATCGTCCGGAAATTATATTTGCAGATGAGCCGACAGGCAATCTTGATTCTAAGACCAGTGATGAGGTAATCGCTCTGCTTAAGATGACAGCAAAAAAATATGGACAGACAATTGTAATGATTACCCATGATGACGAAATTGCACAGGTCGCTGACCGTATTCTGGTGATTGAGGACGGACAGGTGGTGGATTTCAGATGAAGACAATAAGCAGGATTGCATATAGCAATGACAAAAGGAACAGGACAAGAAGTATACTGATCATGATGGCAATCTGTCTGACCACGATGCTGCTTGTTACCATCAGTACTGTGGGAAATGGGGTAATTCATTTACAGAAAAGTCAGGCGGCAGGCTCATATGGAAGCAACTACGGCCTGTTTATCGCCGCAGATGGTACGCAATTAAAAGAAGTGGAACGCAGAGCTGAGATATCTGATATCGGCATCATGTGTACGGAGGGCATCCTGAAAGGAAATGAAAATGGCGGCTTTGTCAGTGCGGATGAAACGGTCAGGAAAATGCTTCCCCATAATCAGGAATATGTGTTGAAGGAAGGTACCTATCCGGAAAAGGCGCAGGAAATTGCCGCAGGAAGAGCATTTTTTAGTGAAATGGGATACCATGATGTAAAGGTCGGAGACACCGTAACATTGGAGTACCGTTCCGGCATGCAGTCGGAATACGCACCGGTGGAATTTACTGTCAGCGGGATTTTATATGACCGGGATGAATATACCATCGAGGCTTCCTATGTTGTATTCGGTTCGCAGGATTTTTATAATGAGCGTGTTGCGGAGGGTGACAGGCAATATAATATCTATTTTACCTTGAGCGATTCTGCAAATGTATCTATGAATAATGTTGCGCCTGTTATAAAAGAAATCGCGGATTCCTGCGGCATTGACCAGAAAAACGTGATCATCAATGACCTCTACCTGCAGTGGGTATTGCAGCCGAGCTATGAAATGATTGTGGTTTGTGGAACCCTGATCCTCGGAATCGTGCTGTTTTCCGTTGTGGTCATTTATAATATCTTCCAGGTCGGAATCGCCCAGAAGGTTCAGGAGTACGGAAAAATCAAGGCGCTGGGTGCAACCAGAAAGCAGATGAAGCAGTTGATCTTTCGTGAGGGCATTCTTCTGGCGGTTCCTTCGATACCGCTGGGTCTGCTGTTTGGTTTCCTGATTGCAAAAGTCAGCTTCAACTGGCTGGTGGAGCAGGGAAATCTGGTATCGTCCGGAATCAAGAACCATCAGGTGCCTCTGTTTTCCCTGCCTGTTATGCTTCTCTGTATTTTCGTATCATTTCTTACCGTTGCTTTGGCACTGCGTAAACCAATGAAAATTGTTTCACGGATTTCACCTATCGAAGCAACACGGTATTTAGAAAATGCAGAAACACAAAAAAAAGGAAAACGAAATGGCAGAAAAAATGTCACCGTGTTTTCTATGGCAATGGCAAATGTAACGGGTAATCCCAAAAGAACTATTGGTACTATCCTCACAATGGGTTTTTCTTGCGTATTGTTTGTGATTATCTCTAATTATGTGGGAAATATTGACACGGAGCATGAAGCACGTCTTTCCGTTAATCATGGACAATTTGAACTGCAGCTTGACTATTCTGCTGAGTATGATGAAAGATATCCGGAGAATAATCTGGATACGATTCTGACGGATGATCCATTGAATGATTCAATGATTGAAGAAATCAAAAGCATTCCAGGAGTGACAGATGTCATGACGAGAGAGATTGTCTCTGTAAATCTGAACGGAACAAGATTTCCGGCTGATATTGTGAGTAAAAATGATTTTGATTTTATGCGCCAAGACGGGGATATTGGCTCTATGGACTATGATCAGGCGGTAAAGAATGGTGAAATTTTCTTTGGCTGGTCGGCGTGGATGGAACAAGATGGATATGCTCCGGGTGAATCTATTGTATTTGACTTTGAGAATGGAAGTGAAACCTATACCTATCAGGGAAAGATTGCAGGATCCTTTGTAAGCGCGGACACTTATCTTGTCATTCCGGAAGGTGTATACCGTTCCATGAATCCGAGGGGAACAGCCTATGGCTATCTGTGGGTGGACTGTGATAAAAAAGATGTTACATCTGTGGAACAGAGTCTGAATACTTTGATTTCTAATACTTTGCATATAAAAATGGATACCTATCATGCACAGTTACAATCTGCAGAATACGCAAGCCGTATGATGAAGCTTGGCTGCTATCTGTTCATGGCAATTGTCGGTCTCATTGGGTTTATGAATCTGGCAAACACCATGATCATCAATATCACCACGAAGAAGCAGGAATACGGTGTGCTGCAAGCGGTAGGCATGACCAATAAGCAGTTGAATCTGAGCTTACAAATACAGGGCTTGATTTTTACGGTTGGCACCATCTGCGTCGCACTTGCTGCCGGTCTGCCCCTTGGCTATGCACTGTTTTCCTATGCGAAGCATAATGGGATTTTTGGAATGAACGTTTATCACGTTCCTCTTATCCCGATTCTTGTTATGATTCTTCTGGTTGGTATTCTACAAATTGTGCTTTCCTGTGTTTTAAGCAGTAATCTGAAAAAGGAAACGCTGGTAGAAAGAATAAGGTATCAGGGATAGCAAGTAATATGTAATGAACTAGGTCTTAACGAAGAGGAGAAATAGATAACTTCCATTTTGTATGTATGATAAATCTAAACAGTATTTTAGCAACATTTCCTACTGGTTAATTAAATTGAATAGAAATTAAACACTGTTCAATTGAGCAATCTATATGAATCTGATATGCTGAGTATACAAAAGCTTTTGAATTTTTTAGGAGATGAAGCAAATGGATATAGGCGTTGTTATAAAAAAATACAGAAAAGAAGCTGGTATGACGCAGGAGGAGATGGCAAACAGATTAGGCGTGACGACACCGGCTGTAAACAAATGGGAGAATAGTAATTCCAAGCCGGATATTGAACTGCTGGCACCAATTGCAAGACTGCTTGATATTTCACTTGATACATTACTTTCTTTTCATGAAAAACTTTCAGATACTGAAATCGAAGAAATTATCAGGAAGATGGACAGGATGTTTTCAGAAGAAGGCTATGAAAAGACTTATGAATGGGCATTGAGACTTATAAAGGAATATCCGAATTGTAATATGCTTATCTGGCAGACTGCGGTAATGCTTGATGCAAGAAGAATAACGGATAAATGCACGAATCAGGAAAAATATGACAAGCAGATTAACGCATGGTATGAGCTGGCACTACATGATGAGAATGAAGAGATACAGCATCATGCAGCAGATTCCTTATTTGGATTTTATTTACGTAAGAAGGATTACACCAAGGCAGAAAAATATCTGGACTATTTTTCAGAATACGATCCTATGAAAAGTTATTATCAGGGAAGATTACTCCAGAAGCAGGGAAAAATCAAAGAAGCATATGAAAAATATGAAAATATTATTTTTTCCGGCTTTAGTACGCTTAATTTTGTTCTTTCCACAATGGCGGGACTGGCATTGCGGGAAAATGATATCGGTTATGCGAGATTTTTGTCAGGGAAGGTACAGGCAGTTGCACATACATTGGAAATGGGAAAATATAATGAGTATTCGCCAATGCTTGATATTGTATGTGCAGGGAAAGATGTAGAGGGAACATATAAGGTGGTAAAACATCTTCTTGATAATGTGGGTACTATGTATGATTTTAGAAAGTCCGGTTTATATAAGCATATGAAGTTCAGAGATATTGATGAAGCTATATTAGATGGTGTAAAAGAAAAACTTCTTGAAGGATTCAGAAAGGAGGAAGAATTCGGCTACATGGCAGGATATGAACCGTGGGAGAAATTAATTTTTGACAGATAAGTTTTTTGAAAACTGTCGTTTGGTAAAATCTATTCCATTTTTAAAAGTCTTGCGATAAAATATGTTCTGTGAGACGGTGTGCCTGTTGACGAGGAAGAAATAGTAAAGAGAATATAGGAATGAGAAGGAATCGAGAGATCGGTTCCTTTTTTATGCTTAGAATTAATTGATGACAAAATCAAATTGACATATAGAAGCTTGATTGATATGATATAGACAAAATGAAAATGGCATATTGGAGGAACATTAAGATGGATAAAGTTATAAATATTGAAGAGGCATTAAAAAGAATTGAGGAGTTGGAAAAAGAGAATGCAAAACTTCGGGAGGAATTGGAGTATTACAGAAATCGTAAGTTAAGCGGTCGTCAGAAACATAACGCCAAGTGGATGGCAATATATAATGATTTTGTTGTTGGGTATGAGAGCGGCATGACAATGGTAGAAATTGCGAAGAGGAACAATGTCAGTGAGAGGACGATCTATAGGTATAAAGCATATTATGACAAACTGAGGGAAAAAGAGGAATAGACCATTTTACTGATGTCAGTAAAATGGCCATATGAGAATTGCGGACGTTTTTTTTTGACCGCAAAATGGATGGAGGAGTTCTATGGCAGAAGATAAAAAGAAAGAAGAAATTGCAGTGATTGATATTACAGAAGAATATTTGAAAGAAAGAATTTATGAAATTCGAGGACAAAGAGTAATCTTAGATGCCGATCTTTCTGAAATATATGGTTATACTACAAAAGCATTTAATCAACAAGTAAAAAATAATATTGAGAAATTTGATGAAGATTTTATGTTTGAACTTACGGATGACGAGGTAGAAAATTTGCGGTCAAATTTTTTGACCGCAAATCTTAACAGTAAGAGCAGATATAATCCTCATGTATTTACAGAGCAAGGATTATACAAATATGACATCTTTGGAAAAAAAGATTTCAGATGTTGCAGAAGGATTGAAGGATGTTGTGACAAAATCTGAGTTAGCTGACATGATGAACAGCTTTGTTTCAGATGATGACGAGAAGTGGCTCATGTTTAATGCAAAGTTCAGTAGTGCGGATGAAGTTTATGAGTCCATTTATAAGCAGGCAAAGTCGTCAATATATGTCGTTGACAATTATATTGGCTTAAGGACGCTGGTACACCTTAAGAATTCTCCGGCTGGAGTAGCTATTATTTTATTCAGTGATAATGTTGGAAATAATAAACTTCATAATATAGAATTTACGGATTTTTGCAAAGAATATCCAGCAGTAAAAATATCAATGAAAAAGACAGGCGGTATATTTCATGATCGATTTATAGTGTTGGATTATGGAACTACTGATGAAAGAGTTTTCTTATGTGGTGCTTCATCAAAGGAACTTTGATTTTACCACACTAGAGGAGATTGAGCCTGCGAACATTAGAAATAAAATCAGACTTTCGCAGGCTTTTTGTTTACAAAGAATTTTTCACAGGTATAATAAACATGACAGATAGTTGTCATGTTGAGTTAGATATGATAGGTATGGAGTATGAGAAACGATGAAAATAGATAGACTTATCGGTATATTGTCAATCTTACTGCAGGAAGAAAAGACAACGGCTCCTGAACTGGCAGAAAGATTTGAGGTATCTCGAAGGACAATAAATCGGGATATTGAAGACCTTTGTAAAGCAGGTATTCCTATAAAAACTGCACAGGGTACCGGTGGTGGTATCAGTATTATGGATGGATATCGTATGGACAGGACGATTTTGAGTTCCAAAGATATGCAGATGATTCTTGCGGGTTTGCGGAGTCTTGACAGTGTGAGCGGAAGCAGGTACTACAGTCAGCTGATGGAGAAAATCCAGACCGGATCATCAGAGTTCATCAGTGGAAGAGACTCTATGCTGATTGACTTATCTTCATGGTATAAGGGTTCTCTTGCTCCAAAGATCGAGGTAATACAGAGTGCAATAGAAAACAGGCGCATCATACGATTTAAGTATTATGCTCCGTCCGGAGAGAGCAACCGAAGGGTAGAACCATATTATCTGGTTTTCCGGTGGTCGAGCTGGTATGTATGGGGGTGGTGTTTAGAACGTAAAGATTACAGGCTGTTCAAACTGAACCGTATGGATTGTGTTGTTGAAACAGACCATGGATTTCTGCGCAGAGAAGTACCAATGCCGGATTTGTCAAATGAGAAGATATTTCCGGGTGGGATAAAGGTAAAAGCTCTTTTCACACCGAATATGAAGTGGCGGCTGGTTGAAGAATTTGGACCGAACTGCTTTACAGAAACGGACGATGGAAGGCTGCTCTTTTCAGCAGACTATACGGATATGGATAATCTTGTGACATGGCTTATGACATTTGGAGCAAAAGTAGAGGTGCTTGAGCCGGAAGAAGTGCGGGACATTATTCGCAGGAATGCAGAGGAAATATTAAAAATCTATGGAGGATTAGGAAAATGAGATTAGACGGTTTGGGGTTGTTTGTTGATGATATGGCAAAGATGATTCGTTTTTACAAGGATGTTCTCGGATTTGAAATTAAGGAAGAAGAGAACACTTCCAATGTTTATCTTGTGAAAGACGGAACACTTTTTTTACTGTATGGACGGAACGATTTTGAGAAGATAACAAACCGACGATATGAGTATATCAAGGGTTTGAATGGTCATTCTGAAATAGCGCTATATGTTGATACTTTTGAAGAGGTGGACGAGGCATACAAGAAGGCTGTGGAAAATGGTGCAACATCTGTGCTTGAACCGGAACTTGAACCTTGGGGACAGAGAACCTGCTATATTGCTGATCCGGAAGGAAATATGATAGAGATTGGTTCCTGGAATAAGCCTTATGAAGAGAAGGACTTAGAGGGGGTGTAAAGGATATGGCTTTTGACTACAAGAAGGAATATAAAGAATTTTATATGCCAAAAGGCACATCGTCTATCGTAACTGTTCCGAAAATGAACTATATAGCGGTAAGGGGAAGCGGCAATCCAAATGATGCAGACGGAGAATACAAGCAGGCTATCGGACTTCTGTATGGAATTGCATTTACGATTAAAATGAGCAAAAAGGAAGATCATCAGATTGATGGATATTTCGATTATGTCGTGCCGCCATTAGAGGGATTCTGGTGGCAGGGTGAGCGGCGTCCAGGGGACGCCATGCTGCGAACCGACCGAGCCGGCAGGCGAGATGGAGTATCCGGAATTGATTATGCTCGTAAGGAAGATTTTAAGTGGATCTCTGTTATTCGACTGCCGGATTTTGTTACCAGGGAAGATTTCGACTGGGCTGTCAGGAAAGCTACGGCAAAGAAAAAGCAGGATTTTTCTAAGGCTGAGTTTTTTTCCTATGAGGAAGGTCTTTGTGTACAGTGTATGCATATCGGAGCGTATGACGATGAGCCTGTTACGGTAGATGCAATGCACAGGTTTATGGAAGAACAGGGATACGCATTGGATATAACGGATCGGAGAATGCACCACGAGATTTATCTGAGCGATGCGAGGAAGGTAGCGCCGGAGAAGCTGAAGACTGTAATCAGGCATCCGATAAAGAGAGCCTAAGGGTATGGAGGAAAATAATATGGCATCAACAAAAGAGTATTTGGATTTTGTTATGGAACAATTATCAGGACTGGATGAACTCAGCAGCAGGGCAATGATGGGCGCATACATCCTTTATTACCGTGGAAGGATTTTTGGTGGAATATATGACGACAGACTTTTGGTGAAGCCGGTCCCGATGGCATTAAGGCTGATGCCAGATGCCGAGATGGAACTGCCTTATAATGGTGCTAAAGAAATGATTTTGGTTGATAATGTAGATGATCGGCAGTTTTTGTGTGAACTGGTTGAGAGTATGTGGGAAGAATTGCCGATGAAAAAATCTAAAAAGAAAAAAGGTATCTGATATTTATTATTGAACTTATAATTTTATCAGTTATAACTTATAAAATGGTAATTTAATGATTGAGATTCAGATATAAAAAAGTTCGAAGAACTTTTGTTTTCGAACTTTTTTATATTTATATTGAATATATGATTACCATGGTATAATATATATTCACAAAAATGAAATTTATAAGAATGAAATACAGGGGGAAATGGAATGACTATCAGTGAAAGAATATTAAAGGTATTAAAAGACAGAAATATGACGCAGGTTGAGTTTGCAAAACAGGTTGGTATTGCGACCAGTACGATCAGCGAATGGAAGAAAAAAAAGACCAATCCTACAGCCGATAAGATTATGGTAATCTGCAATGTATTACAGATTACCCCGGAGCAGCTTCTTACCGGAAAGGGAATTGAAGACGAGGAAGAGATTGTTGCGGCAAGCCCGGAGAGTCGGTTTACACCTTATGACATTCAACTGATTGAAGACTACCATGGCCTTAAAGAAGAGCAGAAGAAGAGACTGATGGCTTATGTGGAGGCTTTGAAGAAAATAGAAAGCTTGGAAAACATGTAGTTGTG